>JAYSQR010000052.1:0-63579 GCA_043721435.1 Nitrosospira sp.
GGATTGGATGTGTCCTTCATGGCAATGACGGTCTTGGTGGCAGGATATGCCATAGCAAAAAGAATGATGAACGGTATAACCGTCCAGATGATCTCAACCGTGGTGCTGTGATGAAAGTTTGCAGCCTTGTAGCCCTTCGACTTGCGGTGATTGATCAAAGAGTAGAGCATGACACCGAATACGCCGATGAAAATAGCCAGACATATCCACAACAGCATTATATGCTGATCGTATGTCTGCTGGGCGATAGTGCTGTTTGGCGTTTGAAAATTCAACTGATAGGGATCTGCTGCCGCCATCACCATCCCTGAATACGAGGCAATCGCCAGAGTTCCCAACAGGGTTGCTGCTGCTTTACTGCTCATATTTCCCCCACTTGATTACTGAATTCAGTATGACCCAAAATGTTACTACGAATACCCATCCCGCCTCTCAGCCAGTATCCGGGATTAGTTGTATGAAACACTCCCGGTATACGTGATGATAACCGCGCTGCAATTACTCCATATTCTTTTTCTGTTGCTACGCGGCGCTTTTATCCAACTCCAAGCATTCAGGAAAAGGAACGCTATCAGCAACTCACCATCCTAATACAAGTCATTCCAAGCTTAACGTGAATCCGGAATAACCATGTTTTGAATAGCGATAATGTCTTGTCCGTATTAGTTTTGTGGCGCAACGATACGCTATATTTTCTATGTTCGCAAGACGTCTTATTTAGATCCCAAACAAATAATTTTTAGGGTGTAACTATGACCGGCATTTAGCTAATGAAACTTCTTAAACGGGGGGATTATGCCTCCCGACAATGCCCTGTCACTCACAAGGGGAATTCGTCCATTAGGACTTGTGGATGCTGGAATCCTGTTATTGAGCCCTTAGTCACATTAATTAATGCCGCTCTGTCCCGAGTTTTCCGGTACCGAACTAGTGCTGGCGCCTATCCCAACTCTTGAGCCACCCGCGAAAAACCGGGGAGCCGATCTCGAAATTATTTTATCATGCTAATATTGTGTGTGCAAGGTGGCATCGTGTTCAAAGATACATGGGACCCTATGCTGCAATTATTCGCCCGAACACAACTTAAATTGATTTGCTTCACACAAAACGCCGCCAGACTTACCCAAAAAAAAAGCGTACAGAGATGAGCAAATTCGACAACTCAAACTTACACGGAAGAAGATAACGCAATGTCATACCGATTCAGCAATCTCGCGCAAGCCATTGAACCCACTACGCCGATTCGGTCCAGTCGTATCACTGACGACGCTTCGGATCACTGCCGCGCCCCCTTGGAATTGAGGATCTAAGCCATGCCTATCGACATCAACACCATTCTCGCCGAAACCCGCGGCAAGAACTTCGAAATCTTTGAAGAGCACGTAAACCCGGTTTTTGTCAAAGTGCTGCGCATACTCGGCTTCAATCACTCCTGGACACGTGGCGAAGGCCCCTATCTTTGGGACGAGGATGGTACGCGCTACCTTGATTTCCTTTGCAACTGGGGGGTCTTCAATTTTGGCCGCCGCCACCCGACTATCCGTGGCGCACTGCAGCAGGTGCTGGACTCCGATTTCCCTGGGTGGGTCGGCTTCGACGGCCCGCCACTTGCTGGTGTTCTCGCGCGTGAGCTTACAAAACGCATGCCCGAGGGTCTTGACACCGTCTATTTCAGCAACTCGGGAACGGAAGCCATCGAAGCAGCAATCAAGTTCACACGCGCAGCAACTGGACGTCCTTGCATCATTCACCTCGCGAAAGCATTCCATGGATTGACTACAGGATCTCTGTCGCTGAACGGCGAAGCAAGCTTCCGCAGGGGATTCGAGCCGCTGCTCTCGGGCGGCTCGGAAGTAAAGCTCGGCGATCTTGCCGGCCTTGAGGCGCGACTCGCTGTTGGCGACATTGCCGCTTTCGTTTTCGAACCGATCCAAGGCAAGGGGGTCAACATCGCCAGTGACGAGTATCTACTCGCCGCGCAAACCCTTTGCCGCAAATACGGCGCATTAATGGTTTGCGATGAAGTTCAGTCGGGCATGGGGCGCACCGGACGGTTCCTGGCCTGTCAGTGGATCGATGGCCTGCAGCCCGATGTTGTCTGTCTATCCAAAGCGCTTTCAGGCGGATATGTGCCGGTGGGCGCGACCATCACGCGCCGCGCAATCTACAACAGCGTTTACGATTCGATGAATCGCGCAATCGTCCATGCCAGCACCTTCGGCATGGGCAATCTCGCGATGGCAGCGGGACTGGCTTCGCTCGCCGTGCTGGATGACGAGAATCTCGCCGAGCGCGCAAACGAGCTCGGTGCACGCTTTCGCCGCGGCATTGAAGCGATGGTGCCGCGCTATGAGTTTCTGAAAGGGGTACGTCAGCGCGGCCTGATGATCGGCATCGAATTTGGCAAGCCTGAATCAATGTCGCTGAAGGCAGCTTGGGCCATGGTCAACAAGATGGACGAGAATCTCTTTGCTCAAGCCATTGTCATTCCGCTGCTGGACGATCACCACATTCTCACCCAGGTAGCCGGCCATGCCATACCGATCGTGAAAATCCTGCCGCCTCTCAACATCAGCGAAGCAGACGTTGATTATTTTCTGGCAGCACTGGAGGACGTGATGGTCAAACTGCATAAGTTTCCGGGGCCGGCTTGGGATGTACTAATGAAACTTGGTAACCATGCAATCACCGCAAAGCGGCGCGAGGGCCGCGCCGCCGCCACTTGATGTGCGTCATGCAGACTCAGGTCATGCTGAAAATGGCACGCTCCGCTCAGATTTGAATTCACCTAAAAATGACCGCAAATTGACCTTTTATCTGCCAAAAGGTATAGTGTCGCCCTTTCCGGGGTGTAGCGTAGCCTGGTAGCGCGCCTGGTTTGGGACCAGGATGTCGGGAGTTCAAATCTCTCCACCCCGACCAATTTACGCTCTGTTGATTCAGGGCAAGCCCGGTTTGAGTAGTGCCCGTAGCTCAACCGGATAGAGCACCAGCCTTCTAAGCTGGGGGTTACAGGTTCGATTCCTGTCGGGCACGCCATGGAGTACCGCTTTAACGAATTACATCAGAACTCACGAGCCCGCGTGATTCTTGTTTTTTTCAAATGGTGGCTGTAGCTCAGCGGTAGAGTCCCGGATTGTGATTCCGGTTGTCGTGGGTTCGAACCCCATCAGCCACCCCAGCATAAATAAATCCGCTGCAACATGGTCTGACGCTCAACTGTGGGCTTGATCGGAAACAGCCCCCAGTTCTGTGCCTGCATGCCGCACCACTGTCAGTAGAGTGGAACGCGCGGCGCGGAGTTGCGCGGCGAGGCGCAGCAGTGTGCCCAGAGTAACGGATCGTCGCAACAACAAAGCCAGCAGACGGGCAGGATCCGCGCTGCCATCGGGGCGCACTGCATTGAGCAGGGATGGGGGCGGTGAAAATTCAACCGGGTCTGCAATCACTCGCACTGCAAGAAATGGCACACCGGCTCTTGCAGCCACCTCGGCCACCGCACCACTTTCCATGTCCACCGCACAAGCCCCGGTGGCTTCTGCTAACTCACGTTTGGCACCCGCCGAGGTCAGCACTCCCGGACTCGCGGCCAGTATGCCACTCGCAACACTCAAGTGAGCAGGTAAGCGCCGTCGCAGGCGATTACGCCAGTCCAGGTCGACTGGCAGTATGTAGCCGGCGTGAATTGACTCTGGCAGCACCAGGTCTCCCGGACGCAAACTTGAATCCAGCGCACCCGCAAGTCCGAAACTCACCAGAGTGGTTGCACCACCTGCCTGCAATCCTTCTGCCGCCTCCTGTGCCGCCTTTTCACCCATCCCGCTCAGCCAGATCGCTGCCCCCTCTCCCAGGCTGACCCTTGCATTAAAGGGTAGATTCAATGAGGTGAGACAGCGCGCTTCCACCCGCATGGCCGTGACAATACCCACCACCCTCACTCGGAAGTCTTCCGAGTCAGCGCGTGAAATCTTGCCAAGGCCCACAAAGGAAAGTACTTCGCATAGCCGTGATATCTTAAATAGAAGACCCGTGGAAAGCCCGGCGCATTAAACCATGGCTGGCTCCACAGACCGTCGTTACCCTGTATGCGTATCAAGTATGCAATGCCATGCCGTACTGCTTGGCTATTGACCTCACCTGCTGCCATTAGACCCAATAGCGCCCAGGCGGTCTGACATGGGGTACTCGTAAAAAATTGTCCGGCCTGTTGTGGTTCGAAATAGCTATCGTTGCTCTCACCCCAACCACCATCGTCGCGCTGCACGGATTTGAGCCATTGCGCCGCACGGCGGATAGCAATATGGTCAGTATCCACACGGGCCAGCCGCAAGGACTCCATCACCGACCAGGTACCATAAATATAATTGCTGCCCCAGCGTCCGAACCAGGCACCACTCGGTTCCTGCTCGCTGAATAAGTAGCTCAGCCCCCGCCTCATACTGTCCTGCTGTTCGGCCTTGCCGTACAGCGCCAGGAAGCCTGTACACCGGGCACTGACGTCGCTGGTAGGCGGATCAAGCAATGCGCCATGGTCAGCAAATGGGATTTCGTTGAGATAGTAATAAGTGTTGTCCGCATCAAATGCTGCAAAACCGCCGTTGCTGGACTGCATCCCGGTAAGCCAGTCTGACGCCCGCTCTAGACTCTCGCGATAAGCTTGGGGATCTGCCTGGTACATTGCCCAGGCCACTGCAGCAGTATCATCCAGGTCTGGGTAATGAGGGTTGGCATACTGGAAAGCCCAGCCGCCGCCAGCCAGCCCGGGGTGGTCTTCCTGCCAGTCTGCTGGCGCATCGAGTATCTGCAGAGGTACCAGCCAGTCAAGGGCTTTGCGGATCGGCTTCTGATCCGCACCCACGTCTTCCTGCAGGGCGAGGGTTGCGAGGACGGTATCCCACACCGGCGAGGTGCAAGGCTGACACCAGGCCCGCTCGCCCTCCTCCACCAGCAGTCCGCGCAGAGCCTGGCGGCACTGCTCTCGGTAAGGGTGCTCGTAGGCATAACCCAGCAAAGCCAGCGCCTCGCTGGCATTCACCATGGCCGGGAAGATCCCCCCCAGACCGCAATCGCCGTTAAGCCGTTCCACTATCCACTGTTCGGCACGGCGTAGTGCAACGCGACGCAAGGTATCTGGGATGAGTGGTTCGAATAGTCGAGCCGTGCGCTCGACCATCAGGAAGATCCGATTGAGCGTTGAACGCACTGGAAAGTAGTCGCGTTCATCCTCCGCGGGCACGGTGAAAAGCTCGGGAACATTGATTTTGCGCGGATTGGCAGACTGCACCTTCAGAGAGTATAGAATGGTCAGCGGCACGGTCACAGTGCGAGACCAGTAGGCAATCTTGCTCAGGTGAAAAGGAAACCAGCTCGGCAATAATATAATCTCAACCGGCATGAATGGCACCCCGCGCCAGGGAATCTGGCCCCACATGGCAAGCAGTATCCGGGTGAACGAGTTGGCCCGTGCTGCGCCGCCGTGCGCCAGAATGGCTGTGCGGGCGCGCACCATATGCGGCGCGTCGGGCGAATCACCGACGATCTTCAAGGCATAGTAAGCCTTGATCGTGCAGCTCAGATCGAAGTGGCCGCCATAGTAGAGCGCCCAACCACCATGCTCCAGATCCTGCTGCTCACGGATAAATCGGCCCAGCCTGACCTCCAGATCGACGTCCACATCATCCATGAAGTGCATCATCAGGATATATTCGGACGGGATCGTGCAGTCTGCCTCCAGCGGGAAGCACCAATGCCCATCCTCCTTCTGCAGCGACACTAAAGCCGTACGCGCCGTGGCGAGCGCATTTTCCAGCGCCGTGACATCTGTTGTTGCGTCTTGCTCCGAGTCTGGCCACTGTCCGGCAGCAGCCTTGCTCGTGCGGTCGCCGCTGCTGTCCCGCAGAGATGTTCTAGTCATACAATCGAAGCCTCATTAATTATTTTCGTGCCAATTATTTTATTAAATAATTTTATATTGTAACCCATTGATACGCTCCCAACAGCGGGTGCCGGGATAATTACATCAGACTGGGGTCGTACGTCTTGGTTCCACGCTGTATGCATGGAACAACTCGTTTCATTGCCGTCAGCAGCGGCTCTGGCTTGGTGATTGGCACTCTGTTAATGCAGCAGCGGCGTTCTGTCTGTGCGCCGATCCCTTGCGGGATTATGCTCAAGATCAATCTGCTGAAGATTGGCCCGCGGGAGATCTAGCGTCATTTTTACTGGATCATTCTGCAACCGTGACACCCTGTCGGTACGACGATCTCTTGCGGGATTATTCTGTAAGGGATTATCCTGCACTGAACTGTCCTCCATGGAATCATCCTGTGAAGGATCGTCATAGCTTTCAGGTGGTGGGTTACCGTCATAGATCTGATGCTTGCGCTGCTGCAAAGAGGCCTCACGCACGAACAGATAGGCGTCCAGCGCTGCTTGATCACGAATGAGCATGGAGCCCGACAACCGTGCGCGCTTATCAATGATCCCCAGAACACCGATGGGCGCAAAAACTGCGGCGCTGCTTATATAAAAAAGCGCGTTGGTGAACACGCTGACAGGAATGCCGGATACATCGCGACTGCTGCTGGGACCGAGAAAAGGAAGAAACAAATAAGAGCCGGTATCAACACCCCACACTCCCAATGTCTGCCCGAAATCCTCGTCGTTCTGCTTCAATCCCATAGGGGTTGCCATGTCAAACAGTCCAAACAGGCCTATGGTTGAATTGATGGCAAAGCGCAAAGTATCCTCGAGTCCCTGCTGTACCTTGCCTTGCAGAAAGGCATTCAGGGCTACATTTGGGTAAGCTACGTTATCATAGAAATTTCCGATCGAGCGCCGCAAGGGATTGGGCACATGTACTATATAGGCATTGGCAACAGGCTCCAGAACGTGTCGGTCAACAGCATCGGTGATCTCGTAAAATGTGCGGTTGGTGTTCTCGTAGGGATCGACTGGGTTGACATTCCGAGCAGTCTGGTCGCTCTGGTCATTCTGGGGTATGGTAGCGCAACCCGCGAACAGCGTAGCGGATAGCAGTAACAAGGTTGTAGTCAGGTGATTAGGCTTCATGATTAAATATTAATTGGATTGTTCTCCCATTGATCTGGTTCCGTTCGGTAATGCGGAGTCCGCTTCAGCGGTGCGCAGTATAAACAAAAACCATTAAATGAGTGCATAACTTTCTCATGAATTGCCCCCCCGGACCGCAGTCGCCAGCAACACTGGCAATATGACCAGGATGCAGATCAGCGTAAGTGCCAGTCCTATGGTGAGCAGCACCCCCATGCTGGCAGTGCCCTGGTGCGATGAGAACGCCAGACTGCCAAAACCGACCAAAGTAGTCAACGCGCTGTAAAAAATGGCGCGCGTGGTGCTGGTATGCATTAGTTCCTCGTGGGTTGTCCCATCACTGCGGCTTCGATGCACCATGTGGAGGCCGCTGTCGAGACCGATACCCAACAACAGCGGCAAGGCAATGATATTGGCGAAATTGAACTGAACGCCCAGCAATACTGTAGCAGCACCGGTGAATAGAGCGGCCAGCAGAAGGGGGATCAACACCAACAAAGTAGATGCCACACTGCGCAACATTACCAGAAGTATTATAGTAATTCCCGCCAGCGCGAGCGAGAAAGCCAGGATGAATGCCTGCACCACGGCTTCGCCTGCCTCCAGACTTATTACCGGCGCACCGGTGGCTTGCGGCGCCTCCTGCTGCACCGCCCGCACGAAACCTCGCAGCGCCTGATTGTTATTGATATTCTCTGCCGGATAAATTGCGATCCGATACTGCCCTGTCTGGCTGTGCCAGCGCGTGCGCAACGATTCGGGCAACTGCTGCTGATTGAACGGGGTGGCCTCGATCGAGGTGTGCAGGCGCTGCATGGCATCAGGCAACAGGGCGAGCAGATCTTTGCCAACAGCATGTAGCAACTGGTTCTTGTCGTCGCTGCTGGCCGCGTCGAAATGGGTGAGCAGCGCGCCCAGCGATGTCCTGAGGCTGCGAGCGGGCACCAACGCGGGATGGTCGGGCCGTTCGGCAATGAACCGGTCCAGCGCGGTGCTCAGCGCACCCAGTGCTGCGCGCTGCTGTGCCAGCGTGTACTGGTTTGCTACCGGCGGTGCTGCCGCGAATGTGAGCGGCCCCAGCGTAAGCGCCATCTCTTCGATGAGGGCGAGCTTCTCCTCCTGTGCTGTGGGTACGAAATCGAGGACCGTGACCACTCTGCTAACTTCAGGCAGACCGGTCAAACGCTGTGCCAGCCGATCCACTTCCACCTCATTGTCGGCCAGCGCAACCGCATGCCAGGGTGAGTGCTCGGTTTCTGCCAGCAGCTCGCGGAAAGTCTGCACGGCTTCTCCGCGCTGATCCTGCAGATTCAGCAGGTTGTAGTCGAATTCAATCTTCGGTAACACTGCTACGGCAGCGAGCAGTGCGGCGAAAGTACCGGCATACACCACTTTACGCCAGCGCAAAGGCAACTCGAGCAGCTTGCCCAGCGAGCTCCCTGCACCAGTAGTTGTTGCTCTAGGTCGTGTCGGCAAGTAGCGCTGCAAGGCAGGCGCCAGGGTGAGAGTAACCACCAGACTGATCAGCATACCCGTGCCTGCGATCAATCCCAGCTCTGCAACCCCACGGTAGGCAGTGGGCATGAATGCATAGAAGCCGATAGCGGTGGTGACAGCGCATAAAAATAATGAGTGCCCGGTGTCACCGCCAGTTGCCTGCAAAGCTTGCACCGTTGGCTGACCATCTTCCAGCAGCTCGCGGTATCGCAGCAGGAAATGGATCGCATAATCTACCCCGAGGCCTACATAGAGCACCGCAAACGCAATTGAGATGACGTTTAGCTGACCAACTGCCGCGGTGGCGAAAGCCGCCGTAAGCAGCAGACCCAGCACCAAGCTAAGCAGCACGGTAAGGATTAGACCAGCCGTATGCAATGCGACATAAAGTACCACCGTCACCAGCACGAGTGCGAGCAAACCGGCGTATTCAGTACCATGCATCGCGCTTTTGAGTTCCTCGTCAGCCAGCGCCACGTCGCCGGTAACGCGCAGCCGCACCCCATCCTCCGTCAAACCGAGATCTCGTGCGGTAGCGCGCAGCGCCGCAATCGGCTGTTCCGCTGCAGCCAACTGGGTGTAGTCCAGCTTCGGCTGCACCGTCATCAGCTCCCGGTAAGTACTTTTCTGCGCCTCGCCACGGAACAGTGCTTGCCATGACAGTGCCCGCGGCACACCGGCAAGTCTTGCCTCCAGAGTTGCACTCACCCCGCCCAGCACCGGTTCCAGTTCCAGACTGCGCCCAGCACGCAATTCTTCCACCGCCCCAGTGAGCACCGAAGCGAAGGTATGCAAAGTGGGGTTGCCGGCGATACGCGCGATCAGCGGTTGTGCCGCTGCCAGACGATCGGTGATGCGTCCAAGCTCCGGTACGCTTTCGTAAAGCAGGCCATTGCGCTCGAAAAAAGCATCTCCGCTCGGAAGATAGACATCATTAATGTGCGTGGGGTCTTGTTTCAGACGCTCCGCCAGGCGTCTGGTGGCAGTGTGTGCCTGCTCGGGTGTAGGGGCATCCAGCACCAGTACCAGAGTATCCATGTCCTGATCCTGGGGAAACGTTTTCTTGTAGTGCTTGTAATTGGCGCGAAACGGCAGGTGCTCAGAGAGCATATCTGTGGTATCGCTATTCATACCCAGATTGCGTGAGGTGTATACGGCGCATGCCACCGCAATCAGCAGCGATGCGAGCAGTATCCATACGGCATAATGATAGGAAGCGGCGACCCAGCGTGCGAAGGCACGGTAGCTGCGGCTATGCGAAGCTTCCACGATTGCGGTCATCCTTCAGGGATCAGGTTGGGGCGAGCTATTCTCAGCCCTGCTCGGCTGAGGCGATCTTTTTCTTGAGCATGTCGATGAGCGCCGGAAAGCCATCCCGTTCAAGGACGGCACGGTATTCGACACGTTTCAGTGCAAGGTCGCTGACACCATCGGCCAGAATGTTGATGATGCGCCAGCCATCTTTTGTCTGGCGCAGGACGTAGTCGAAACGCACGATCTCGCCTTTTGCCTGCACCAACTGACTCCGCACCAATACCCGTTCCCGCGGCATGGGCTGCTGCTCCACGAATTCAAAACGCTCACCTTCGTGGCTTTTGAACCATCCTGCGTAGCTGCTGATGCTGAGTTGCCGGAAGGTATCGGTAAAGATACGCTGCTGCTCAGGGTCCAGCTTGGTCCAGTGGCTCCCCAGGGTGGTACGTGCGATAAAATCAAGATCATGCGAGCGCTCAACAGCAGGCGCCAGCAGCTCGAGGCGGCCTCGATAGCCCAGCCTGCTGCCTTCGCGCATCGCCTCGAGCAGCGATTCATGAAAATTCCGCACGACCTGTTCCGGACTACCGGGCTCTGGGTTCTGCGCCCAGGACGTGGACGTAACCAGCAGCGTCACTGCTATTATGCAGAAGTGCGCAACAGATTTGATTCCGGGCAAGATTCTCATATTGACAACCTTTCCAGTAAAGGGCACTTCTAAAAATTCGTCATTCCGGGCTTGACCCGGAATCCAGATGCTTGGTTTGACTGGATTCCCGCCTTCGCGGGAATAACGATAATCGAATTTTTAGCAGTGCCCTAAACATACTCGACGCACCCAACTCAACACCCAACTCAGCACCCAACTCAGAAGAGCGGATCGTTACCCGTCAGTGCCAGTGCCAACCGACCCGCTGGACGCAGAACCCATCGCGCCTGCTGTGCGTTCAACCACTACCGCGATGGGGAATTCTTTTCTGCCGGCATGGTGCGGCTGGGAAACGTCATACACTCGCGGCAGCTCCGGTGCCATCGGTCCATCCGTGCGGGGACCACGCAGCGATACCCCGAATGCTTTGAGTGGATTCTGCAGCATGTCTTCAACTGCGGTCGCCTCATAACCGCAGTGCGCCATGCATTGCGCGCACTTGGGATTGCTGCTGTTGCCGTACTTGGCCCAGGGCGTATCGTCCAACAGCTCCTGGAAACTGGCCGCATAGCCTTCATCCGGCAGCAGATAACAAGGCTTTTGCCAGCCGAACACATTGCGCGTCGGGTTGCCCCATGGCGTGCACTGATAGCTCTGATTACCCGCCAGAAAATCAAGATAAAGTGCGGAATGATTCAGCTTCCACTTGCGCGTCTTGCCAATTTCAAAAATACCGCGGAATAATTTCTTGGTATCTTCACCCTTGATAAAAATGCCCTGCTTCGGTGCGCGTTCGTAGCTGAATCCGGGTGCGATGGTGGCGCCTTCCACGCCCAGCTCCATGGCATAATCGAGAAATTCGGCAACATCTTTCGGCGTTTCGCCCTGAAACAGGGTGCAGTTGATGGTGACTCTGAAACCCTTTGCCAGCGCCAGCTTTATCGCCTCCACTGCGCGATCAAAAACACCTTCCTGACACACCGAGGCATCATGCCGTTCTTGCATGCCATCGAGATGGATGGAGAAAGTCAGATAAGGCGACGGCGTATAGTCGTCTATCTTCTTTTTCAACAACAGCGCATTGGTGCACAGATAAACATACTTCTTGCGGGCAATGATACCTGCCACGATTTGCGGCATTTCCTTGTGAATCAGCGGCTCGCCGCCCGGAATCGATACCATCGGCGCATCACATTCATCGACAGCCTGCATGCATTCTTCAAACGTAAGACGCTTGTCCAGAATATCGTCCGGATAGTCGATTTTACCGCAGCCCGCACAGGCCAGATTGCAACGAAACAAAGGCTCCAGCATCAGAACCAGGGGATACTTCTTGACCCCCTTCAATTTTTGCTTGAGTAGGTAACTGCCGACCGCTATCTGTTGACGTAAAGGAACTCCCACGTGCATACCCTCCAAAAAAACTTCACTAAACCATGCTAGCTTCGCACAATGATTGCTTTCAATTTCTCTTTGCTGTTTACGCTGACTTTTGGCGTCGCAGCAGCGCCGCCGGCAATCTGAATGTGATGGCCTCGGACACTCCCTCTATCTCGTCAATCTAACTTACTCCAAGCTCCTGCAGACGATCCAGCACACCCTGCACCAGCACCTCGGGAGTGGAAGCCCCGGCCGTCACGCCGATGCGTGAATCGCGGAAAAACCAGTCGGGGGGAAATTTCATCCGCATCCTGGATCAGATAAGCACTCACCCCGCTCATTTCGCCTACTTCCCGCAATCGCGCGGAATTGGAACTATTGCGTGCGCCTACCACCAGGATGACATCCACCTTGGCGGCCAGACTGCGTACCGCATTCTGGCGGTTCTGGGTCGCATAACAGATATCCGACAACTCGGACCCGCGCACGTCCGGGAAGCGCTGTTTCATCGCTTCTACGATGGCGCGCGTATCATCCAGACTGAGCGTGGTCTGGGTAACATAGGCCACCCGTCGTGGATCGGCCACTTGCAGAGTTGCCACATCTTCGACCGAACCCACTACCTGCACCGCCCCGCGTACACGCCCATAGGTGCCTTCCACCCCGACATGACCGCGGTGACCGCGCGGTGACCGATGATCACCACTTCGTGTCCTTCTTTGCTGTAGCGTTGCGCCTGCAAATGCACCTTGGTGACCAGCGAACAAGTCGCATCAATCACCTCCAAGCCTTGCCGGTGAGCGGCTTTCCATGACTGCGTCAGATACGCCGTGGGCGCTGAGCACGGTCACTGCGCCGGATGGAATACTCTCCATCTGTTCGGTAAAGACCACTCCGCGCACTTTCAGGTCATGGATCACGCGCTGGTTATGCACGATCTGGTGCAACACGTAGATCGGTGCCCCATAAAGCACCAGCGCCTGCTCGACGATCTCGATGGCGCGCACGACCCCGGCGCAGAATCCTCTGGGATTGGCGAGTAGCGCTTGCATGTCAACCCCTTGTCATTATTTGCCGTGCTGCCGTGTCACGCTGCCAAGACAAAATACTAGCACGTATGCCGCACAAATTAAACACGCGGCTGTGACAGGGTTATAGCTGCGGTCGCAAGCTGCAGGCTGCGGTGAAAATCCCGACACGTGGTGCAAAAAAAACGCACAAAAAAATGGAGCGCCGTAGCGCTCCATTTTCAACTAATCAAGACTCGATTAGAAGTTGTGACGCATACCGACTGTCCAGGTGTTGCGCACGCCTGACTGGCCGGGAAGTCCCACCACACCCGCATCCGTGTCACCACTCCCTGGCATACCGAGGGATACCCGCTGGAAACCACCGAACAGGCTGGAACGCTTGCTCAGGTTGTGGATCGCGCCCACGGTGAAGCTTCTGTTCTCGCGTGCTGCCGTCGATGCGCCAACTCCGCCCGCCTCGGCTTTGGTCATACCACCTTGCGCCACCAGGGTAGTGTTACCCCATTTGTAGTTGGTACCGACGTGCCAGATATCGCCATCCGCGCCCAGATTCATCGCGGAATTGCACTGCCCGCTGCTGCCCACATCCAGCGGATTAGCGGTCAGCGAAGCGGCCGAGGTACAGGTGGCAGCACCGATGGCATTGGTAATTCTTTCATATTGACCCACGACAGCCAGGTTCTCATACTTCCAAGTGCCACCCACGCGCCAGGTTTCCTCGGTTCTGACACCCATAGCTTTCAAGTTGACGTTGGCGTTGTCGCGCGAATAACCGCCGAACACGCTCAGGTCATGACCCATATAATTGGTGACATATTTAGCCGCGGCCTGGCCGTCAAACTCGCCGTCCTTGCCGCCAGTGTTGCCGTTGTTGCCCAGACCGCCGGGCAGGAGTCCGCTTCCAACGGCACCCACATTGGTAGGATCAAAATGGTTGGCATCGCCCGGCATCAACAAACCGGCGAAAGAAAAGCCTTCGGTGCTGATCGAGTCGAAACGGATCGCGCTGTTGACGAAACTGTTCGCACCCGAACCCATACCATTGGCGCTACCAGTCATCGTGGCACCGGCACCGTTGGCTTGCAGGGTGGTGTAGGCAAACGGATCTATCGTCATACCACCGGCAAAATCCTTGAACGGTGATTGAACGCGACCGAATTTCACATCGCCCCAGTTATTGCTGGACAGACCGACCCACTGCTCGCGCGGGGTGGATGCGGAACCGGCGCCAGTGTTCAGGCCCATTTCCATGCGGGCATTGGCTTTCAGGCCACGGCCCAGATCTTCAGTGATTTGCAGACCCCAGCGCGATGAGCGCGAGTTATCTGAGATACCGGATTGGTAAGGCACATTGCCGTTATCGACGCCACTGTATTCAGCCTGGACACGACCAAAAATCGTGACGTTGGTCCCCTGTGCAGATGCAATCACCGGGGCCGCGAGCGCACCAGCTACTGCCAGTGCAATCAGTTTCTTTTTCATGCGGAAAATCTCCTTTAAAGTTGAAACAACGAGCTACATCTTCTCACCGACAGTAACGCGGTGGAGTGCGTCCCGCAGCTTGGACCCCTCAATTTGAGAAGGTTGAACGAATTGTGCCTAAGGCAGCAGCGGGTAGCAAGGAAATCAAGTAATTTTTGGAAGGTGATCTGGAGATGTGTTGCTTTTATGCAACAGCACTCTGGGGTGAAGCTGGAGAAACCAATTATACCGCAGAGGAAAAACAAAATGGAAAAGCTTTCTGAACCGCAGAGGACGCGGAGGACACGGAGGAAGAGCAGAAACAAATGACAAAAAAGATCTTTGGGTTTGGGGGTTTCCTCCGCGTTCTCCGCGGTTAACGATTTTCTTGATTTGAAATTTACCGTGAATTCTTCGTGGTCAACGATTTGCTCTGCCCGCCCTTAAAACTAAATGTTTCGTTTCTGCTTTTCCTCTGCGTCCTTTGCGTCCTCTGCGGTTAACGGTTTTTGGAGGTTCCTGCATTCACCTACCCGAACAACCGCGCCAGTTCCACCCCCGGATCGGCGGCACGCATGCAGGCCTCGCCCACCAGAAAAGCGTTGACCTGATGGGCGCGCAGCAAAATAACATCAGCGGGCGCACGGATGCCGCTCTCGGTGACCACGATGCGCCCCGGCGGGATGCGCTCAAGCAGTTGCAGCGTCGTCTCCAGCCGCGTTTCGAAAGTGCGTAGATTGCGGTTGTTGATGCCGATCAGCGGCGTATTCAATTGCAGGGCCAACTCCAGTTCCACCGCGTCGTGGACTTCAACTAGCACTGCCATGCCAAGTAAATATGCAAGAGATTCGAGCTGGCGCATGCGGCTGACTGCCTCACCCTCTCCCCCACCCTCTGCGCTCAAGCCAGCGGGCGCGCAGAAAGCCGCGACGATCAGCAGGATGCAGTCCGATCCCATGGCGCGGGCTTCCACCACCTGGTATTCGTCCAACATGAAATCCTTGCGCAGCACCGGCAGATCGCAGGCGGCGCGTGCCTGCTGCAGATACTGCGCGCTGCCCTGAAAGAACTGCGTGTCGGTCAGCACCGACAGGCAAGCGGCGCCGTGCTGCGCATAGCTGGCGGCGATACTGGCCGGGACAAAATGTTCGCGGAGCACACCTCTGCTGGGACTGGCTTGCTTGATTTCCGCAATTACCGCGGGCACTCCAGCGGCAATTTTTTTGCGGATCGCACCGGTGAAATCCCGTGGCGGCGTGGCAGCTTCCGCTGCGGCACGCAACATGGCGAGAGGCTTGACGGCTTTCGCGGCAGTGATCTCTTGAGTTTTGACAGCGAGGATTTTTTGCAGAATGTCAGACATCTCGAAGGTCTTTAACTAAAACAAAACGGAAAAACTTCCTGAACCGCAGAGGACGCGGCGGACGCAGAGGAAGAACAAAAACAAAAATAAGAGTAGAAGCAAATGATAAAAGAAAAAGATCTTAGGGTTTCCGTCGCGTCCTCTGCGGTGAAAGATTTTCAGTTTTAAACTTATCTTGAGCTGTTCACGGTCAGGGATCCACTCTGCCTGCCCTAATTCACCAGAATTAAGGTTCTGTTTCTGCTCTTCCTCTGCGTCCGCCGCGTCCTCTGCGGTGAAACACTGCTTATAAGCTTACATTCCATTCACAATGCGTTTGATTCCATCCCTCATGTGGGCCACGTTAAAATTGAGTAAATAGCCCAGTTTGAGACCGCTCAATTTTAGGCAACTCAGTAACTGAGCGGTATGCAGGGGCAGAAACTTCTCTACCGATTTCAACTCCACAATAACTTGGTTATTGATCAATAGATCCAGCCTGTAACCCGCATCCAGTTTTATTCCATCATAAATCAACGGCAATTCTACTTGACGCCTGACGTTCAAGCCACGTTGTCCTATCTCGTGAACCAAACAAGTTTCATAGGCACTTTCAAGCAAGCCTGGTCCCAGTGCTGAATGCACCTTCATTGTGGCGCCAAGCAGAGTACCCCCTATCTCGTTCTCGTTCATGGAGACCTTTCATAAAACATTTACCGCGGACGAAACCCTAAAATCTTTTTCTTTTATCATTTGCTTCTGCTTTTGTTTCTCCTTCGCGTCCTCTGCGTCCTTCGCGGTTAACGACTTTCTTGATTGGTAAATTCCACCAGTTGCCGCAGCTTCGCTCTGGCTGCGCCGCTCTCCACTGCCACACGGGCTTTGCTTACACCCTGCTGCAGCGACTCTGCCACGCCGGCAACATAAATCGCTGCGCCTGCGTTGAGCAGCACGATATCCAGCGCCGGGCCGGGCTGGTTATCCAGCACCGCCAGCAACATGTCTCGAGACTGGCTGCCGTCCTGCACTTGTATAGTTTCGATGACACTGGTCTTCATGCCGAAATCTTCCGGTCTGATAGTGTACTCGGACACTGCGCCGTGCCTGAGTTCGCCTACCCGGGTTTCGCCGGCAATGGTGATTTCATCCAGTCCATCCTCACCATGCACCACCAGCACGTGCTGGCTGCCGAGGCGCTGCAGCACTCGTGTCAGTATCCCGACCAGATCGGGGTGAAACACGCCCAGCACCTGATTCTCCGCCCCGGCAGGATTGGTCAGCGGCCCCAGAATATTGAACAGGGTGCGTACTCCCAGCTCGCGCCGCACCGGTGCTGCATGTTTCATGGCGCTGTGAAAATTGGGGGCGAACATGAAACCCACACCGATTTCGCTGATGTCTTGCGCCACCTGTTGCGGTGTTTGATTGAGGTTGACACCGAGAGCTTCGAGCACATCGGCACTGCCCGACTTGCTGGAAACTGACCGTCCACCGTGCTTGGCGACCCGTGCCCCAGCCGCAGCGGCAACAAAAGCTGCAGTGGTGGAAATATTGAAAGTATGCGCGGCGTCGCCGCCGGTGCCGCAAGTGTCCACCAGATGCTGGCGATCTGCCACTTCCACCTTGGTGGCAAATTCGCGCATCACCTGCGCAGCGGCGCTAATTTCGCCGATGGTTTCTCTTTTCACCCGCAGGCCGGTGATGATGGCCGCGATCAGCACTGGTGACATCTCCCCGCGCATAATCTGACGCATCAGTGACAGCATCTCGTCATGCTGAATTTCACGGTGCTCGATGATGCGAGCCAGCGCTTCCTGCGGTTTCATGATTGACTGTCCCTGTGGTGAGCGCACTGCCGGCGCCTATTGCTCAAGAAAATTCTCCAGCAGCTTGTGTCCATGCTCGGTCAAAATGGATTCGGGATGGAACTGTACGCCTTCAATCGCCAGAGTCTTGTGGCGCACCCCCATGATTTCGCCATCTTCCGTCCAGGCGGTGATTTCCAGGCAATCCGGCAGGCTGTCACGCTCGATGACCAGTGAATGGTAACGAGTCGCCGTGAACGGGTTTGGCAAGCCGCGAAATACCCCTGTGTTGCTGTGAAAAATCGGTGAAGTCTTGCCGTGCATGAGTTGCCGGGCATGAACGATTTTGCCGCCAAAAGCCTGGCCTATGCTCTGGTGACCAAGACATACACCCAGGATGGGTATCTGACCGCTGTAGCGCTCGATCATCGGTACCGACACACCCGCTTCATTGGGCGTGCACGGACCCGGGGATATTACAATATGCGCGGGTTTGAGTCGTGCGACTTCATCCGGCGTGATCTCGTCGTTGCGGAACACCACCACCTCCTCGCCCAGTTCGCCAAAATACTGCACCAGGTTGTAGGTGAAGGAATCGTAGTTGTCTATCATCAGCAGCATAGTTAACCCAGGACACGATTTGCCAGGCATTCAGGTTGCATAGCATCAACCGATACGCGCCATTCCCTGCATGGAAAGCGCTGACAGCGCTGACAGCGGCAGCTCGCTATTATCCTTTGTCTGCAGCCAGCGGACAAGAATAATGCTGCAGTTTTATTCTTGAAAGGCACGCGTGAAATGACCTGATGGCGTACATCATCTTCTTCCTAACCAGGCCTGCGTACGACGGGCGTATTGCACAAAAAAACGCGGCTTCAACCACATGGTTGAAGCCGCGTTGGGTTTATTACGACCCTGATAAGGCTTTTACTTCGAGGGTGCCGGCTTCTTGATTTGTTTCATCATGTCGTCGTCCCACTTGCCTTCGACATTCATGTGTGCAGCAGCTCCCAGCAACACTGCTTCGATCAGGTTATGGCTCAGGTACACATACAAGCCAGGCTGAACAAACTCATACCCAGCAGCTACCGCAGAGCCACCCGGGACCCACCAGGTTTCCTGATTGGTTAGGGGGGCATCGTTGAACGAACCGCCCACCCAATACAGGTCAGCATGACCGCCAATCAGATGCGGACGGGAATCGCGGTTGGCCTGGGCGTGAATGAACAGAACTTTCTCACCCACTTTTGCCGTGAGTGCATTCGGGCCGGTCAACGCACCTGCTGCGCCATTGAACACAACATGGGTCGGGATAAGTCCCTTCGCCAAGTCCAGCATATCGGCCATGCCTTCAAGCGGTTGAGCGTAGGTTTTGTATTTTCCATCCTTACCCTTGGGGATGTAAAAATCCTGTTCGCCGATGTAATAAGCCCGGTCATAACGCCATGGCTTGCCCTTGTTGTCTGTCAGACCATTCTTGGGCAGCACCATAACGGCACCACTCATGCCGGAAATGACATGAAACGGTATCATGGTTCCGCCTGGAGCGCAGTGATAGACAAATACGCCGGTCTTAGCCGCTTTCCAGCGCAATACGACTTCTTCACCAGGTTGCACCAAGTCTAAACCCGCCCCGCCCAATGCACCAGTCGCCGCATGGAAGTCAGCGTTATGTGCCATCGTGCTGGTCTTCGGATTGACCAGGGTGACTTCAACATAGTCACCCTCATGCACCACGATCAGCGGACCAGGTACGGTACCGTTGAAAGTCAAGGCCCATACTTTTGTGCCCGCGGCATCAATTGTTATGAGCTTTTCTTCCATGGTCATGCGCACTTCCACGACCCTGGGGCCTTTAGAAACCTGATCATGCTTCGGCAAAAAAGGTGGGTTCACCAGTTCCTGCTTCACTCTTGGTAGCTTATCGGCTGGATCTGCCCACGACACCGATGCGGCACCAAAACATAACAGTCCTAAGGCAACGACTGCCTGAACAACTTTATTCATGTCTCCCTCCATAAAGTTAAATATTGCGCATAGAGTAAATGCGCCAATCTTGCCAGTACGCTTGATATGCTAACGCTTACTCTTCTGTTTCAAAGAGTAGTGGCAAATGAACTATACATCTTCAGGATATGCTTGTCTATAGGCCATTTGTAATGCCAAATACCAGTCGAATAGATGACTTCAATTCAATGGGGTCCTGCCCGAGGGGGGTGAGCGCCGGGTTTAAGGCGGCAGCCTCGATTGCCGTTTGACAAGGGAAATAGGTGACAGCGCGCTTGCACAGCAACGCACAAGTTGCGACAGAGAATAGAAAACCAGCGCGTTGCTCGTTAATGAAAACAAAGCGCTCAAACAGCAAACTGAAATCTGTGGATCAGCCCATTACCTTCCCAGATAGTGGGCCGATCCACAGCAATAACCGTCAGGCTTAGGGGCGTGAACCCGAAAGCGGAAACGGCCAGCTGGAAGTCGGGCTGCTGATGTCCAGAGCAGATGTACTCGCCGGTTTTGCTGCAGCCTTTTTGGCTGGAGCAGCTTTCTTGGCCGGAGCAGCCTTCTTCTTTGGAGCAGCTTTCTTGGCCGGAGCAGCCTTTTTGGCCGGAGCAGCTTTCTTCTTTGGAGCAGCTTTCTTGGCCGGAGCAGCTTTTTTTGCCGGAGCAGCTTTCTTCTTTGGAGCTGCTTTCTTGGCCGGAGCAGCTTTCTTGGCCGGAGCAGCTTTTTTGGCCGGAGCAGCCTTCTTCTTTGGAGCGGCTTTCTTGGCCGGAGCAGCTTTCTTGGCCGGAGCAGCTTTTTTAGCCGGAGCTTTTTTCTTGGCCGCTGGTTTTATAGCTGCCTTCTTAGCGGCGGGTTTCTTTGCTGCGGGTTTCTTGGTAGTTGCCATTTCAACCTCCAGATTAAAGTTACACAGGGTTACAACTTTTTACATTTACTACGACTACGCCTACCACTACTGGCAAAATTTCGGAGCAGCGGACAAACAACAGAAGCCGCATCCACCAAAACCTGACCGTAGTTCCTTTAATGCAGCAGGACTTTCCTGCTTGCAGTATCCTCGTGCAGCACATCTGCATCCAGATTGATCCCATCCATCTACGACACCTTTTCCTCTATCGGATCAATCCTGATTTTCTTTAATTTCCTTAATCTATCCATGCTGTAAAAAATACCAGCGCCGATCAGGTCACACGGATACATCATTGCCTATTGTCATCGACACATTAATTCCATTTCTGCATTTCAGTCCCAGCTGAGCGCGCCACCGGTCTGGTACTCTGTAACGCGAGTTTCAAAAAAATTCTTCTCTTTCTTAAGGTCTATCATCTCGGACATCCATGGAAACGGATTGTTGGCGCCTGGGTAGAGAGTGTCCAGCCCGATCTGCTGGCAGCGACGATTGGCAATGTAGCGCAGATATTCTTTGAACATCGGCGCGTTCATTCCCAATACGCCCCGTGGCATGGTGTCCTCGGCATAGCGGTATTCCAACTCCACCGCTTTCTGCATCAGTCCGTTGATTTCGTCGCGGAATGCCTTGGTCCAGAGATGCGGGTTTTCCATCTTAATCTGGTTGATGACATCAATGCCAAAATTGCAGTGCATGGACTCATCCCGTAAAATGTACTGATACTGTTCTGCCGCACCAGTCATTTTGTTCTGTCTCCCCAGTGCCAGGATTTGCGTAAAACCAACGTAAAAAAACAGCCCTTCCATGATGCAGGCAAACACAATCAGGCTTCTCAATAACTTCTGATCAGTCTCTAGCGTACCGGTCTCAAAGTGCGGGTCAGTAAGTGTGTCAATGAATGGAATCAGAAATTCGTCCTTGTCGCGGATTGACGTTACCTCATGATAGGCATTGAAAATCTCGCCCTCATCTAGCCCCAGCGACTCGACGATGTACTGATAGGCATGAGTATGGATTGCCTCTTCAAATGCCTGGCGCAGAAGATACTGACGGCATTCCGGATTGGTAATGTGACGGTAGGTGCCGAGCACAATATTGTTTGCGGCCAGCGAATCGGCTGTGACAAAGAATCCCAGGTTACGTTTGATCAGGCGGCGCTCATCCTCAGTCAGTCCGTTGGGATCTTTCCAGGTAGCAATATCGCGACTCATATTGATTTCCTGCGGCATCCAGTGGTTGGCGCAAGCGGAAAGATATTTTTCCCATGCCCACTTGTACTTGAACGGCACTAGCTGGTTAACATCCGCCTTGCAATTGATAATTTGCTTGTCTTCCACCGATATGCGGCGATTAGAGCTCCCGATGGCAGAACGCTCACTGTCTCTACTGCTTTTTGTTTCAGTACCTCCAACAACAGTCACGCTACTAGCGACTTGCAGTCTTCGCCCGGAAACGGGCAACATCTGTGCACCACTCGATGTCCCCTGCAGTAGCGAAATTCCCGATTGCATTGGTTCGTTCTCAAATGTCAGCATATTCTTCTCCTTTTATTCCTGATGCCATGCAAATCACTGGCACGATTCACACTCGGGGTTATCGATGGAACAATATTTCATTTCGGTCACTGTCGACGCCATACTTGTTATGGTCATGCCGCCATCTGCGGGTACCGCATTCAACACACCCGCTTTAACCGTGGATTTTTCCGCCGAAGTCGCGCCCAATGTGCGCAGATAATAAGTGGTTTTCAGACCACGCAACCACGCCAGCTTATAGGTTTCATCCAGCTTTTTGCCGGAAACACCCGCCATGTAAATATTGAGCGACTGCGCCTGATCAATCCATTTCTGCCGCCGCGCCGCTGCTTCGATCAGCCACTGCGGCTCAATCTCGAATGCAGTGGCATAAAGTCTGCGAATATCAGCCGGCGCGCGGTCTATCTTGCTTAAGGCGCCATCGAAATACTTGAGATCCGAGATCATCACTTCGTCCCAGAGTCCAAGCTCTCGCAAGTCTTTTACCAGACGTTCGTTGGCAATCGTGAACTCTCCCGACAGATTGGATTTGACGTAGAGATTCTGGTAGGTCGGCTCGATACTGGCAGATACACCGATAATGTTGGAGATGGTCGCGGTCGGCGCGATCGCCAGGCAATTCGAATTACGCATGCCGTGCTTTTTGATGCGTTCACGCAGCGCGCCCCATTCCAGCGTAGCTGAGGTGTCCACTTCAACATAACCACCGCGTTCTTCTTTCAGCAGATCAAGGGTATCTTGGGGCAGAATCCCGCGATCCCATAAACTGCCGCGGTAGGAGGCATAGCAACCGCGTTCCTCGGCCAGTTCAGTGGAAGCCCAGTAGGCCTGATACGCTACCACCTCCATCGAATGGTCGGCGAACTCCACCGCCTGTTCAGAGGCGTAGGGAATGCGCAGCATATGCAGGCAATCCTGAAAACCCATGATGCCCAATCCCACCGGGCGATGCTTCAGGTTGGAATTGCGCGCTTTGGCGACAGCGTAGAAGTTGATGTCGACTACGTTGTCCAACATACGCATGGCGGTGCTGACAGTACGCTTGAGCTTGTCGGCGTCAAGCTTGCCATCATTGATGTGCGCTGCCAGGTTGATCGAACCCAGGTTGCACACTGCGATCTCGTCAGCGCTGGTATTCAGGGTGATCTCAGTACAAAGATTAGAACTGTGCACTACGCCGACGTGGTTCTGTGGTGAGCGGATGTTGCACGGATCCTTGAAAGTGATCCATGGGTGCCCGGTTTCGAACAGCATGCTAAGCATCTTGCGCCATAACTGCTGCGCGGGAATCTTTTTGTATAAACTCACCTCGCCGCGCGCAGCCTTTTCCTCGTAAGCAAGATAGGCCTGTTCAAACGGTTTGCCGAATTTTTCATGCAGGTCGGGCACATCGGAGGGCGAAAACAGCGTCCACTCTCCTCCTTCCATCACTCGTTTCATGAACAAATCCGGAACCCAGTTGGCGGTATTCATGTCGTGGGTACGGCGGCGATCATCGCCGGTATTCTTGCGCAGTTCCAGGAATTCCTCGATATCCAGATGCCATGTCTCCAGGTAGGAACAAACCGCACCCTTGCGCTTACCCCCTTGATTCACCGCTACTGCAGTATCGGACACCACTTTGAGGAATGGCACCACACCCTGTGACTTGCCATTGGTACCCTTGATATGCGAACCCATCGCCCGCACTGGCGTCCAGTCATTGCCCAACCCGCCAGCATACTTGGCGAGCAGTGCATTCTCCTTGATCGCTTCATAAATGCCGTCAAGGTTATCTGCCACCGTGGTGAGGTAACATGAAGACAACTGCGAGCGACACGTGCCTGAATTAAACAGGGTTGGAGTGGAGCTCATGAAATCGAAGTTTGACAGCACGTGATAGAACTCGATCGCACGCGCTTCGCGATCTACTTCATTCAGCGCAAGCCCCATCGCCACGCGCATAAAGAATGCCTGCGGCAACTCAATCCGCTGGTCTTGCACATGCAGGAAATAACGATCATACAAAGTTTGCAGACCAAGATAGCCGAATTTTAGATCGCGGGTAGCATCCAGTATTTTCGCCAAACGGGGCAGATCGTACTGCGCCATGCGCGCATCTAACAGTTCAGCGTCGATACCACGTTTGATGAAGCCGGGGAAGTAGTCAGCGTAGCGTGACACCATTTCTTGTTGTATGACTTCTTCGCCCAGCACCTCAAAGCGGATGGTATGCAGCAATAGTCGCGCGGTCACATAGCTATAGGCGGGCTCTTTTTCGATCAGCGCGCGCGCTGAAAGAATGACCGATTTTCTCACCTCTTCCGCTGGCACCCCGTCGTACAGGTCTTTCAATGTGGCCTTGAGTATCAGTGTGCCATTCACCGTTTCGCCCAAATCCGCACAGGAAGACTCGATCAACGCCAGCAGCCGTGCTGTGTCCAGCGGGATTCTGTGCCCATTTTCCAACACATGCAGAATACTGGCTGGTGCTTCCGCCGCAACTTCCGCCCTCTGTTTCGCTCGCTCCCGCGTCCGCTCTTCACGATAAAGCACATAGGAACGCGCCACATCGTGCTCACCAGAGCGCATCAACGCAAGTTCCACTTGATCCTGAATATCCTCAATATGGAAAGTTCCGCCTTCTGGCTGGTGGCGTATC
The DNA here is from genome assembly GCA_043721435.1 of Nitrosospira sp. Taxonomy (GTDB): domain Bacteria; phylum Pseudomonadota; class Gammaproteobacteria; order Burkholderiales; family Nitrosomonadaceae; genus VFJL01. Next base: position 24,578 of record JAYSQR010000052.1, read on the forward strand.
AGCGCATTTACTACATCATTGGTCAAACGTCCCACCACTTCGCGCACCCTGGTGGAAACCGCACCCTGACCGCCATTTACAGCGATAAACGCCTTGGTCATGGCAATGGAAATTTTGCTCGGCTCGAAAGAGACCACCGAACCATTGCGGCGAATTATCTTGTATTGGGAATAGCGCGAATCTTGGGAGAGTGTGGCTGGAGAAAGATCGTAACTGGGCGCTGGCGCTGGATTGGTGTTGTCTGTTGCAAGCTGCATGTCGAACTCTCCTTATCTATTTCTATCGCTACTCTAAACGAAAAACCCTTCCCTTCTTGTCATATCAGGCCAGATATTCGGTATATCACTTGACTACTATATCTAGTAGTCAGTTAAATCATATTCAGCTAGTCATAGTATGAACACATGGAAGCGTAGTTTTGTACAATTGAAAAAATAATGCAAGTGTTTTTTGTAAATATTTCTCAATAGAAGACATGCCGGCACAACCGGTCACACAAGAAAATAAGGAAGTCTGGGGATAGGCCGGGGAAAGTATTTTTTCCGGATAAGCGTGGATGCGCTGTGTCACTCTCGCCAATTCTTCTGCGGCAGCCGCTAGCGCCGCTGCATTATCTGGGCGCATGCCCCGGAGCACACGCACACGCAAGAATACTCAGATTGAAGTTATTGCAGTGAAGCCGAACAAGCATCATGATCACTAACGCGAAACTCCCAGCAATGCGCCGCATGCACGCAAATCTCGCATGACCACCAGCCCGCCCTGAATCACGGCTTCGGGCACAGGATGGCGACTTTCTGTCGCGACGATCTCAAGCGCGCGCCGACCGGTGGGTTCAGCGATTTCAAGCAAATTCAGCAAACGTGCGGTGAAGGCATTGATTTCCATGAATTGAACCCGATCATCCGCATCGCGGAATACCAGCAAGTACGTCTCTGCCGGTGCAATCCGGACACGCGGACCGATACGCTGTACGGGCCAGTGATAATACAGGCTGGTAAGCACCGGATTCAAAATCGGGCGCTGCTCGAGCAAGTCGCCCTCGGGGTCGATCTGATCCCAATCCGGCACACGGGTCGAAATGGACAGCACTAGCTCTATCCATTCATAGTGAGCAAGTTCCAGCACATATGCGGGGTAATGCGCAGATGCTGTCCACTCGGTCTGCAGGAAACGGATGAATTCATCGGGTATCTGGCGAAAAAAAGGCGAATGGCTGCGGTGCGTAGCAAGGAAGACGCGCACCAATCGTGTCCAGCGTCGCATCCCCAGCATTTTCCGCAACACGGGAAAGCAAGCCAGAAGAAAACTCTCGATATTGTTGTAAACCAGCCCGCTGTATACCTGCATGCGCCGCGCTTCAATCCCGCGCGGACGGGGATGTGCCTTCGGGTCGCGGATATGCGCGGTGAAGGCGTATTGAAAGCGCTGAAATTCAAGGAGTGCAGGCATGGCTTGCATGAGTATGTCTGGTCTGAATCAGGGCAATACGTTCAACCTCGCAAACCAGCTCATTGAGAGGCGGGATATTAAAATCGCGTTCCAGCAGCGTCGGCGCCACACCATGAATGCGGTAGGTTTCATCCAGCAGCGACCACACCGGGTTGATCACGTCCGCACCATGGGTATCGATAACCAAGTCCTCCGCTTCCCTGTAGTGCCCGGCCATGTGCATATAGACAATGCGCTCGGTTGGCATGGCGCGAATAAATTCAATCGGGTCGTAGGCATGATTGATGCTGTTGACATACACGTTATTCACGTCAAGATGCAGATCGCAATCCGCTTCAGTCAGCACGGCACGAATAAAGTCGATTTCACTCATTTCTGCAATGGGCGCACGCAAATAAAACGAAGCGTTCTCCATGGCGATGCGGCGCTGCAGAATGTCCTGGGCGCGGCGTATGCGTGCGGCGACGTACTTCACTGCATCCTCAGTAAAAGGTATCGGAAGCAGATCGTACAGGTGGCCGTCATCGGAACAGTATGAAAGGTGCTCGGTGTAAAGCGGGATTTGATGCTGATCGAGGAACTGCCTGATTTTATGCAGCAACACCTCATCCAAGGGTGCCGGACTGCCAATCGACAGCGACAGGCCGTGGCAGACAAAGGGGTAGCGCTCAGTGAAGCTACGCAAGTCACGCCCCGGCAAGCCACCGAGATCGATCCAGTTCTCTGGCGCGATTTCGAAGAAATTGATAACGCTGGGGACGTTAGCTTTTAGCGCAGGAATCAATTCGCGCCGAAATCCCAGTCCCGCGCCAGCAAAGTGTAGGGGATTCATGACATCTTCCGGGCGGCTATCCTTTCATGCCGCCACGCCCACCCTCACCACGACCCGCACTTGGCGTCTTTCATTTATTTCTTCTTGGCTATCGCGCCTTTTCCCAATTCGGCTTTGTCAATAAAGCCATCCTTGTTGGCATCCATATGCTCGAACATGACATCGTGATGCTTGCTCCACTCTTCCTTGCTGACCTTGCCATCCTTGTTGCTGTCGGCCATGGTCACACCACACATGCCTTCACTGGATTTCATTGCACCACATTTGCCCTGGCCGCATTTTGCTTGAGCAATTTTCATTTCCCCATGCCCCTGGGCTGCCATGTAGCCTTTATCCAAAGGTTGAATGACGAAAGGGTTATCAGCTGCCGAAGCGACGGGGGCAACCCCGAGGGTGGCTGCGAAAGCGGAGCCAATAGCGATAGAGATTACCGATTTTTTGTGAGACATGATGCTCTCCTATGGGTATGAAAGAATGTTACGTCACAGTTTACCGGAAAATCCGGCGCCTGCTTGTTGCAGAAAGCTCACGAACCGAGCTCCTTTTGCAATTCAATTCTGATGCATTACCGGGCCTCTCGCAAGCTGGGGGGCGCGTGCTATGGCGGACTGGGGATTAACATTGATCTGCGGGCAATCCCCACCAGAAAAGCATAGCACAAGTCCTGCCGGGAAAGCGGCTCATGAAGCAGTTACGAGAGGCCGCCACGGTGCGATGCGTTCATTTTATGGCAGAGTATGTGGGCAGCTATCGATTACCTCTCAACCTGGGGTCAACTGCGTTTCGCCGTAACCGCCCGCGCTGCTTTTGATCCAGACGACCGCCCCAGGAAGTCGCAGATAAAGTTACCGGCAGCAATCAGTTTGCCCATGTCCACGCCAGTCTCGATCCCCAGCCCGTCCAACATATAGAGCAGGTCTTCACTCGCCACATTGCCGGATGCGCCCGGTGCATAGGGACAGCCACCCAGACCTGCCACCGAAGAATCGAGCACGCTTATGCCGCATTCCAGTGCGGCATAAGCGTTGGCAAGCGCCTGACCGTAGGTATCGTGAAAATGTCCGGCGAGATTCTCCAGCGGCACTTTTTCGCTACCACTTCGATCAGATTTCTGGTTCTTCCCGGCGTGCCCATGCCGATGGTGTCTCCCAGCGAAACTTCATAGCAGCCCATATTCAGCAATTCTGCCGCAATGTCCGCCACCCTGCCCGGTTGTACTTGGCCTTCGTACGGACAATCAAGAACGCAGGGAATATAGCCGCGCACACGCACACCATTTGTCTGCGCTGCCACACATACTGCATCAAAACGTGCCAGCCCTTCGGTGATGGAACAGTTGGTGTTTCTGCTGGAAAATGTTTCGCTGGCGCCGGAAAACACTGCAATCTCCCTGACGCCAGCGGCCAATGCCGCAGCGAAACCTTTCATGTTGGGAATCAGCGCGGTATAGCTTACGCCGGGCTGCTGGCGTATGCCCGTCATGACCGCCACATGATCCGCCATTTGCGGCACCCACTTAGGCGATACAAATGCGGTGGCTTCCACCACGGATAACCCTGCCTGCGCCAACCGCTCAATCAGCTCTATCTTGACTGCAGTGGGCACGGCAACGGTCTCATTCTGCAAACCATCACGCGGGCCAACTTCAACTATTTTCACATGGCCGGGAAAATCCATTTTCTCGATCCTGTTTTTGCTGCGGGAATTGTTTTACCGTGGCAGCGGTGCAGCCATCATCTGCCAGATCAGGATGATTCATCCTTCTTCAACAAGTCGTGCGCCAGTATATAATGGGTTCTTTCATAAATTCAAAGTCAGGCCCGGATATGGCCCATAATTACAGCAATGAATGACACGAAAATAGACCCGGAAACATCGATGCTCGATACCTGTGCTCAACATGGCCGGGAGATATTGGCTTCTCAACTCCTACTGATTAAAGATAAGGGATACGATTTCGCGCCTCAGTTCAGGCAAATGACGATTCAGCTCTACTTGGTAGGTGTTATGTGGCGCCATGGAGAGGAGCTTGACTTGACAATGGATGCTCGTGACCACGCTTTTGCGGCGCTACACTCAATACTGATCGGCGACAGCATGAAAAAAAAGGGCGCCGATCAACGGATTGTATTCCTGCGCAGCATGTCCCGACTAGAAGACGGCGTCGATACGCTCGCCATAGCTGCTGGTTACCAGGCTGCCCCCGGCGATGCCGATCTGACCACGGTCTTTGATGAATATCTCGATGAGGTACGAGTTTCCGGTGCGCTCTGGCGTCTCTATGACCGCGGTAAAAAAATCATGTTCATCGGCGGCGGGGCGGCAGCTTTTGTCGCAATCTGGTCTGTTACGCTCTTCCTGCCGGACAGCAGCGGGATTGCCATACTGACAGCGGGAGTCGTTGCGGCTGCGCTGGTCGTCATCCCGACGTTCTTGATTGGGATACTGATTTATCGGAAGAAGATCAAAAAAACACACCCGCCAACTTCGCCGTAGCCACGGGCAGCACCGGAGAGACGGGGTTACCCGCATAATCACGCAACGATATGGCCGATTCGAACAAATAATGAGCGCCAAAATCATGGACGGCAAAGCGATTGCCAAGGAAGTGCGCGCAGAATGGAAGGCCCGCGCCGAGCACCTGATAGAACAAGGCGCGCAGCCGGGACTGGCAGTGATCATTGTCGGCAGCAATCCGGCTTCCAGCATCTATGTGCGCAACAAGGCCAGAGCTTGCGATGAAGCCGGCATCTATTCGGAAATTCACGATTTCCCGGAAAACGCGAGCCAAGATGAAGTGATCCAGCGCATCCAGGAGTTGAATAAGGCCCCCAGAATCCACGGTATCCTGGTGCAGTTGCCGCTGCCGCATCATTTCGAAAGCCGCAAGGTAATTGCAGCCATCGCGGTGGAAAAAGACGTGGACGGCTTTCATCTCTACAACGTTGGCGCGCTGGTCACTGGCAACAGCGTATTCCCGCCTTGCACGCCCTTTGGCGTGATGAAAATGCTGGAGAAGAGCAATATCGCGATCGAAGGGCGGCATGCGGTAGTGGTCGGGCGCAGCAATATCGTCGGCAAACCGATGGCGCTGATGCTACTGGAAAAGGGAGCCACCATTACTATCTGTACCTCGAAGACGCATAATCTGGCCGAACACACACGCCGCGCCGATATCCTGGTGGTAGCTACCGGCAAACCGCGCATGATTACTGCCGACATGGTGAAGCCCGGCGCAACCGTGATAGACGTGGGCATTAACCGCATGCCTGACGGCAGACTCACGGGCGACGTGGATTTCGAATCGGTCAAGGAGAAAGCGGGCTACCTCACGCCGGTCCCGGGCGGAGTGGGGCCGATGACCATCACCATGCTGCTGTGCAATACCATCGCGGCTGCAGAGCGTGCTCAAGCAAGGGTTTAGCCGCAGACTAACCTGGGCAAACAACTTCGAGACAAAACATGGAACCCCTACCCGACATCGACCCGCAGGAAACACAGGAATGGCTGGAGGCACTGGAATCCGTGCTGGTGCACGAGGGGACGGAGCGGGCACATTACCTGCTGGAAAGACTGGTGGAAAAAGCTCGCCGCTCCGGCGCCTATCTCCCTTATAGCGCCACTACCGCTTACATCAATACCATACCACCCGGCAAGGAAGAGCGCTCACCCGGCAATTATGAACTGGAGCACCGTATCCGCTCTTACGTGCGCTGGAACTCCATGGCAATGGTGTTGCGCGCCAATAAAAATACCAATGTCGGCGGTCATATTGCCAGCTTTGCGTCTGCTGCGACACTCTACGATGTCGGCTACAACCATTTCTGGCACGCTGCCAGCCCGGATCACGGTGGCGATCTGGTATTCGCACAAGGTCATTCCTCGCCCGGCCTTTACGCTTATGCTTTCCTGTTAGGAGAACTGACGCAGGAACAGCTTGATAATTTTCGCCAGGAAGTAGGGGGCAAAGGCTTGTCCTCCTACCCGCATCCGTGGCTAATGCCCGACTTCTGGCAATTCCCGACGGTATCGATGGGATTGGGTCCGTTAATGGCGATCTACCAGGCACGCTTCATGAAATATCTGGACAGCCGTGGCCTGATCAAGACCCAGGGACGCAAAGTGTGGGCCTTCATGGGTGACGGCGAAATGGATGAACCGGAATCACTGGGGGCGATTTCGCTGGCCTCGCGTGAAAACCTGGACAATCTGATCTTTGTCATCAACTGTAATCTTCAACGTCTCGACGGACCGGTGCGCGGCAACGGCAAGATCATCCAGGAACTGGAAGGTGATTTCCGCGGCGCTGGCTGGAATGTCGTCAAGGTGATCTGGGGGTCCTACTGGGACTCCTTGCTGGCCCGGGATATCAAAGGCCTGCTGCAACAGCGCATGATGGAATGCGTTGACGGTGAATACCAAACCTTCAAGTCCAGAGACGGCGCTTATGTACGCAAGCACTTTTTCGGCAAATATCCGGAACTGCTGGAAATGGTCGCCAGCATGTCTGACGACGACATCTGGCGCTTGAATCGTGGCGGCCATGACCCGCATAAAGTCTATGCTGCTTACGCCGCGGCGGCAAAACATACGGGGCAACCCACCGTGATACTTGCCAAGACCATTAAAGGCTACGGTATGGGCGAAGCAGGTGAGGCGCAGAACATCACGCATCAGCAGAAAAAAATGGGGACCACTTCGCTGAAGGCATTCCGCAACCGCTTTGGCTTGCCGGTTGCGGATGACAAGATCGATGAAATACCGTATCTCATGTTCGATCAAGACTCGCCCGAACTCACTTACATGCGAGCCCAGCGCAAGGCGCTGGGGGGCTTTCTTCACCGCCGTCAGCGCAAAGCGGAACCGCTGCAAATTCCCCCGCTGTCAGCGTTTGAAGCATTGCTCAAGGCTGGCGGTGAAGGGCGCGAATCTTCCACCACCATGGCATTCGTGCGCATACTCAACATTCTGGTAAAAGACAAGAATATCGGGAAGCATGTGGTGCCGATTGTCGCGGATGAGTCGCGTACTTTTGGCATGGAAGGAATGTTCCGGCAGCTTGGCATCTGGTCTTCCGTAGGACAGCTCTACACGCCGCAGGATGCGGATCAGTTGATGTACTACAAGGAAGACAAGAACGGCCAGATCCTGCAGGAAGGCATCAACGAAGCGGGGGCCATGTCATCATGGATGGCGGCGGCAACTGCTTATAGCACCCACGGCGTGCAGATGATCCCGTTCTTTATTTTCTATTCCATGTTTGGGTTCCAGCGTATCGGTGATCTTGCCTGGGCAGCAGGCGACATGCGGTGCCGTGGCTTTCTACTGGGTGGCACCGCTGGGCGCACCACCCTGAACGGCGAGGGCTTGCAGCATGAAGATGGCCACAGCCATCTGGCGGCCTCTACTATTCCCAATTGCATATCCTACGATCCCACGTTTGCTTACGAGCTTGCGGTCATTATCCAGGATGGCCTGCGTCGCATGCATCAGGAACAGGAAGATATATATTATTACATCACCGTAATGAACGAAAATTACCCGCAGCCGGAAATGCCTAAAAATGCGGAGCAAGGCATATTGCAGGGCATGTATCTGTTGCGCCAAGGTAACAAGGCGAGCGCAGGAAATTCGGCGCTGCGAGTACAGCTGCTCGGTTCCGGCACCATCCTGCGCGAAGTAATCGCAGCAGCGGAAATACTGGAGCAGGAATTTGGTGTTACCGCTGATATCTGGAGTGTCACCAGCTTTAATGAATTGCGGCGTGAGGCATTAGATGTGACACGCTGGAACATGCTGCACCCCGCTGAACCGGCAAGATTATCCTATGTGGCAACTTGCCTCAAAGACTGCACAGGACCTGTGGTGGCAGCAACCGACTATATGAAAATATTTGCCGACCAGATACGCGAATTTGTACCGGGGCGCTACAAGGTATTGGGTACCGATGGTTTTGGGCGTTCCGACACACGCGAAAAACTGCGTCAATTCTTCGAGGTGGATCGCCATTACGTCACCATCGCCACACTCCAGGCACTCGCCGAAGAAGGCAGAATATCAGTGGAAAAAGTAGCGCAGGCGATCAACAGGTTCGGCATCGATCCGGACAAACCGAATCCGGTGAAGGTATAAAGGGCAAGGAGTGCGGACCGTGAAACCAGCGGATTGCGCGCACTACCCCTGCATTGAACATGAGTGAAGGAAAAAGCGTGGCAGAGACTAAACAGGTATTGGTCCCAGACATCGGCGACTTCAAAGATGTTCCCGTGATCGAAGTGCTGGTAAAAGCCGGCGACACGGTCAAGATGGAAGACCCGCTGATTTCCCTGGAATCGGACAAGGCAACGATAGAAGTACCTTCTCCTTTTGACGGAGTAATCAAAGAAGTAGGGGTCAAGGTGGGCGACAAGGTTTCCGAGGACTCGCTCATTCTGACAATGGAGGTCTCCGCAGCCAGCAAGGTGGCTATAGCTCCCCGTATACCTGCTGCCGCTCCTGTGGTGGCTGCTCCCGAGTCAACCCCGATCCGCATTTCGCAGTCGCCTCGTCAACCCCCACCTACCATCCCCGCGCCGATGGATGAAGCTGCTTTTGCTAAGGCGCATGCCGGCCCCTCAGTGCGGCGCTTCGCGCGTGAATTGGGTGTGAATCTTGGCTTGGTCAAAGGCAGCGGGCCAAAGCAACGCATACTCAAGGAAGATGTCCAGTCTTATGTCAAGACTGCATTAGCGAAACCGCGTGGCGGCGATAGTGAGGGACTCAATCTGCTGCCATGGCCACAAGTGAATTTCGCCAAATTCGGTCCGGTGGAATTGAAGCCATTGTCGCGTATCCAGAAAATGGCGGGTGCGAACTTGCACCGCAACTGGGTGATGATCCCGCATGTCACCCAGTTCGACGAGGCCGACATCACCGACCTGGAAGCCCTGCGCAAGCAATCCAATGAAACCGCGGGGAAAAACGGAGTCAAGATCACGCTGCTGGCCTTCCTGATGCAGGCAGCGATAGCAGCACTGAAAAAATTCCCGGAATTCAACGCTTCGCTCGACAGCAGTAGCGATGGAATGAATCTGGTGATCAAGAACTACTACCACTTTGGCTTTGCTGCAGATACGCCTCATGGCCTGATGGTGCCGGTAATCCGTGACGTGGAGCAGAAAGGCGTGGTTGCCATTGCCGGGGAGTTGGGTCATCTTTCTGCCCTCGCCCGCGAAGGCAGGCTGAAGCCTGCCGAAATGCAGGGTGCCAGCTTTACCATTTCCAGCCTGGGTGGTATCGGCGGTACGGCCTTTACCCCCATCATTAATGCACCGGAAGTCGCCATTCTGGGCATTTCCCGCGCCAGTATGAAACCGGTTTATCGCGACGGTCAATTTATCCCGCGTCTGATGCTGCCGCTATCCCTATCCTACGATCACCGCGTAATCGACGGTGCATCCGCTGCACGTTTCACCACATACCTGGCCAAGGTGTTAGCCGATACGCAGCGGGTATTGTTGTGAGAAATAGGTATCATCACAAAGGTACGAAAGCGGGAAGATTGTCAGAAATTTCCTGCGTGCCAGCGTTTGCCGTGTTCCAATAGACGATGTCTAGGTTCGAGCCCTCTTTCATCGGTATTTTCGGCGGCACCTTCGATCCCATCCATTATGGTCACTTGCGCATCGCCGAGGAAGTCGTCGAGACGATCAGCCTGCGCGAGATGCGCTTTGTTCCTGCCGGGATGCCCCGTTTGCGCTCGGCTCCCGTCGCATCGCCGCAGCACCGTGCAGCGATGGTACACGCAGCCATCCAGAACAATCCCAGATTTGTTCTGGACGAACGCGAGTCCCGTCGTCCTGGAATGAGCTACAGCGTAGAGTCGCTACGCGAGCTCCGACAGGAAATGGGGAAAAATGTCACTTTATGCTTCGTCATGGGCGCAGATGCTTTCATGAGACTTGCCGAATGGCATAGTTGGCGTGAACTGTTCAAGCTATGCCATATCATTATTGCTGCCCGCCCTGGCCATGCGCTGGCAACCAATCATGACGTCTTGCCGCAGGAATTAAGAGAAGAATGTGCACAACGCTGGGTATCCAGCGCAGGCAGTCTCAAAGGCGCGTCCAACGGATTGATTTATGTCGCGCCGACAACTCTGCTAGATATTTCCGCAACCGCCATTCGCACCCGCATTAGCGCCAAGAGTAGCGTGCGCTATTTGCTTCCGGACGCAGTTCTCGATTATATTGAAACGAATCACTTGTACTCAGGAGAAGAATGAAACTTGATAAGCTGGTAAACATAGTTATTACTGCACTGGAAGAAATCAAAGCGCACGATATCACGGTGCTGGAAGTGACTGACGTCACTACTTTGTTTGATCGCATGATCATTGCCAGCGCGGATTCCACCCGTCAGACCAGAGCATTGGCAAACAACGTGCAGGAAAAAGTCAGAGCCGGCGGTGGTGCAGTATACGGCATAGAAGGTGGGGAGACCGGCGAGTGGGTACTGGTGGATCTGGGTGATGTGCTGGTACACATCATGCAAACCAATGTGCGTATCCATTATAATCTGGAAGAATTGTGGGCGGGAGCAGTAGCGGCGAAGGTGAAAAAGATTACTGTCGGCGCAAGCAAGAGCAAGGCGACTGCTAGACCACGCAAGGCCCCGCTTAAACCGGCTGCTGCCGCCAAAAGAACCAGACCCAAGCAGCCTGAGTAATCTTAACCATGAAATTCCTCATCTTGGCGGTCGGCAACAAAATGCCGGGGTGGGTAGAAACCGGTTTTGTCGAATACGCCAAGCGCATGCCACATGAAGCCAGCATTGAGTTACTGGAAATCAAACCGGAAAAACGTGGTGGCGGCAAAAAAGTAGCACAGCTGCTGGCTGCTGAGGGTGCACGTATTCTGGCGGCACTCCCCCCAAGATGCCGTACCGTGGCGATGGATGAAACAGGCCAACAGTGGACTACGGTCAAACTGGCTGAGTCCATCAGCGGCTGGATGAGAAATGGCGGGGATACCGCGTTCATCATCGGTGGCGCGGATGGACTTGACGCCAACATCAAGAATTCAGCGGATGAAATATTGGCGTTGTCTGCTCTGACACTGCCGCACGGTTTGGCGCGAGTGCTACTGGCAGAGCAACTGTACCGTGCGGTGTCACTCATCAAACGACACCCTTACCATCGGAAATGACTGTGCCCAAACTACTAGGCGTGGGAGATGAGCATCCTGTCACATGAATGTAAATCTCTAAGTACTCTGCACATGAGTGCTCGACAAGTTCTGAGTTCCAACGTGAGTGTTTTATGAAACTGCATGATGAACGTATAGAGGGGATACCCGCATCATGGTCCAACTAAAGAACCGCGTATATCTGGCATCCCGCAGTCTTCGCCGACGAGAGTTGCTGAAGCAGATTGGGGTGAATTTCGAATTGCTGTTGCTGCGCGAAACTCCACCCCGCGGAGTGGATATAGACGAAACTCCACTGCCAAATGAATCGCCGTCGGACTACGCCTGCCGCATCGCCAAGGCAAAGGCTGAGGCAGGGTGGATACAATTAATACAGCGCAGAATTCCGTTCCTGCCGGTACTCGCAGCAGACACGGTGGTATCGTTGAAGGGGGAAATTTTTGGCAAACCCGAGAACTCTGAACACGCAGAAGAAATGCTGGCCGCACTTTCCGGCCAGACTCATGAGGTGCTGACCGCAGTAGCGATGACTGAACTGGATAGAGTACGAGTGCACCTCTCCACCACCTCGGTGCAGTTTCGTGATATCAGCAAGCGCGAAATCCGTGCGTACCTCGCCGTTAACGAGGCACATGACAAAGCGGGCACCTACGCAATCCAAGGGGTGGCGGCGATTTTCATAGCGGAGATTTCCGGCAGTTACAGCGGCGTAATGGGACTGCCGCTGTTTGAAACAGCACGGCTACTGGAAGAATTCGGCGTGGAAGTGTTGCACTGAGTCAACAGAAAACCACAGCGGGTCTTTATTTATGAGCAGCGAAATTCTTGTCAATGTTACTCCGCAAGAAACCCGCGTTGCGGTGATGGAACAAGGTGTGGCGCAGGAGCTGCACATTGAGCGCACCAGCAGCTGCGGGATTGTCGGCAATATCTACAGTGGCCGCGTCAGTCGGGTACTCCCTGGAATGCAATCGGCTTTCATAGATATTGGTCATGATCGTGCCGCATTCCTGCACGTCGCTGATATTTGGGGGGTGCGCCAGAACGGAGATGCCGACAAACCTATTGAAAGGCTGCTACACGACGGCGAAAGTATTCTGGTCCAGGTCATTAAAGACTCCATCGGCACCAAGGGCGCACGTTTGTCCACCCAGATCAGCATTGCTGGACGACTGCTGGTTTATCTTCCACAAGAATCTAATATCGGGGTCTCCCAACGTATTGAAAATGAAGCAGGGCGCGAGTTGCTGCGGGGGAAGCTGCAGCAATTGTTACCCCCTGACAGAAAGGGCGGCTACATCATTCGCACCATGGCGGAAGCCGCCAGCGAACATGATTTGCGTACGGATATAGAGTATCTGCATAAGCTGTGGCGCAATATCCAGGAGGGATCCACAGTCACCACCCCCACGCTGCTCTATCAGGATCTGACCCTCAGCCACCGCGTGCTGCGCGATTTCGTGGACGATGACACGGTACGCATTCTGGTGGACTCACGTGAGACCTTTCAGAAGATGGTTGCTTTTGCTCAAGACTATATGGTCAATGTGGTGGAGCGGGTAAATCATTATGCCGGAGAACGGCCATTGTTTGATCTGTATGGGGTGGAAGATGAAATCGAAAAGTCCCTGGCCAGACGGGTAAATTTAAAATCCGGTGGCTACCTCATCATCGACCAGACCGAAGCACTCACCACCGTGGATGTCAATACCGGTGGATTCATTGGCATACGCAGCTTCGACGATACTATTTTCAAAACCAATCTGGAAGCGGCACAAGTAATCGCACGCCAGTTGCGCCTGAGAAATCTGGGCGGCATCATCATCATCGACTTTATCGACATGGAAAATGAAGAGCACAAGAATGCCGTGCTCACTGAATTCAAAAAAGCATTAATCAAAGACCGGACGCGCATGACTGTAAGTGGGTTTACTGCGTTGGGACTGGTGGAAATGACGCGCAAGCGTACCCGGGAGAGCCTTGCTCACATCCTGTGCGAACCCTGTCCCACCTGCCAGGGACGCGGCGAGGTCAGAACTGCACAAACGATGTGTTATGAGATCCTGCGTGAGTTGCTGCGTGAATCCCGCCAATTCGATGCCCGCGAATTTCGTATTCTTGCTTCGCAACAAGTAATTGATCTGTTCCTCGACGAAGAGTCCCAGAGCCTAGCGCAACTGGGCGACTTCATTGCCAAGCCCATTAGTCTGCAAGTGGAAGTGGCTTATACGCAGGAACAATATGATGTGATTTTGATGTAGCGACTCACCGATGTGTCAGTCGCAAGCAAGAGTCCGCCTGCTTCCGCTCAGCGCCCGCCTTCCATTGTTCATGCCGGGACATAGCTTGGGGAGCTCCCGAATAAGCCCCCCTGCCAAGCGCGTCGCCGCGCCTGCAGGAAACTCGTGCAGAGGTCAGGTATGCGCTTTAGTCTCACTTTCCGGGGGAGCGACGTGAGTGAATTCTTCGCTGTCCTCATAAGCTAGCTGTGTCGTACCCGTAGCCTTGATTAGCTTGCCGGCAAGGAGGCCGCACCCTAGGGCCAGCGTCACGCTGACAACGATGCCAATGAATTGGACCCCTGCTATGCCTGGCACTACCATGATAGCGATCAATGCGCCTAGAATCCCCGGCATCCCATGCAGATTATGAACTCCGCAAGTATCAACGATTTTGAAGCGTGCTTCCAATGCTGGCTGAATAAAGACATAGCCGATGACACAGACTGCCCCAGCCAGCAGGCCGATCCCGAAAGCACCTGCCGGTGACACGATATTGCAGGTCGAGCCGATGGCAACACCACCAGCGAGAGCCGCATTTGCCATGTCAACCATTGATGTTTTGCCCTTATGAAAGTACGAACTCAGGAAATAGGTGCTGATAGTGGCTCCGCACAGCGCGAGCACGGTATTGACCACGGTCTGCGGCATTTCTTCAAAAGGAACGATAGCCGTGGCGAAGCTGGGCCAGAAAAGCCACAACACCATCGAACCAAGCATCGCAAAACGATCGGAAGTGGCATCCGATTCTATCGGCTGACTACGCTGCAACTCAGTGGTCAGGGCGATGGATAGGCCCAGGCCAAAATAAGCGCCAAAGGCATGGATGATGACCGACCCGGCAGTATCCTGGAATCCTTTCGTGAAACCTAACGCACCATCCAGCACCAGATACTCATTCAGCAAATATGCCGGAATCAGGAAAAGTGCCAGCAGCGCGTATTGAAAAACCCGCAGACGTCCGAGCACAGCACCCATGGCAATCAATGCAGAAGCCACTGCAAATTCGGCGAACATCAAGGCTTCGATCGTATTTGGGGAAATTTCGTGGCCCATTATTCCGTTCGCACGCAACAATATGTAGAGAGGGAGGCCCACTGCGACCACCAGATAGGTGCCAGTCGTGGCGCCGAATCCATATCTTCGGACGAATACCATAAGAAAACCGAAGCCCACCAGCAACATCGCCAGGATGTGGATGACGTAGTTGTACTGCGCTACTTGTCGCGCTTCGCTGAGTTCGGAAACAGCCCCACCTTCACTTGCCCAGGCGCTGAAACACACCAGAAACAGATTCGCTACACCAGCTAGCGTCAAGCAGAGGCCTTTTTTCATTTTCTTCCCCCCATCTTCGGTAATTGTTCGACCTACCCCAGCGCAGAGTGTGAACCTCGGTGGCCATAAATACAATAGGGTTATGCTGTATAACTTGCTCTTGTCCGGAACATAATCCATTGCTGCAGAAAGAAAGAGCGTAGGGATATAGGAAAAACAAGATTGTTATGTAAGGTATTGAGAAATATAATAAAAACATATTGTTTGAGCGGGCCGGCAAAGCGCCGCATGATGATTCATCCCGAAGAAAAGTGGCTGGCCAAACGGTTGTCCCTGGGTGGAGTATAAAGAAAGCGTCTTTATTTATTCCTGGCGGGCGGCGGGAGGCAGATGAAATGGCGCTTGCAGAAATCCTGTCTGTCAAATACTGGCAGCTTGCAAAACGGAAACCGTGTAAATAGATCCCGCGCGCCGTTATATGAGCGCCCGTGAAGCCTGGATGATCAGAATCTGACAACCGTTACCTTGTTTGTTGCCGCGATAAAATGCAAACGGCCATCGATTATCGATGGCCGTTTGCTTGAAAATGGGATTCCAGGAATGACTAACTTTGGAACCTTTGAGTCCTACGTCGCCGCACCTGTCTTGCGGCGACGTAACCAGAAGAAAACCCCGACGCCAGCCGCACCCAGCAATAGCGCAATCTCCATTACCCCAGGACCGGAACCATGACTGCCGTGCCCGCCCCCTTCTCCTACTGTTAATGGGATGCGGGCCACTACCTTCATCGCACCAGCCTCCTCTGTCTCCAGCAGCACGGCATATTTGCCCAGGTCTGCCATGTTCACCTCTCCGAGTGAAATACTCCCGGATGGATATACCTTGGGTGGCAGGGACAGTATTTCATGCCCATCTGGACCATGCCCTTCCATCACCACGCGCACAGCGAGCGGTATCTTGCGAGACTCAGGTTCGTTCAGATCCACAGACATAAGTATTATCCCAGCCGCTGGTATCTGCTGGCAGAATGCGTGCATCGGAGGGATATCCCCCTTTGGTTTCTCGTAGGCACTGAAATTCACAGAGAAAACTCCTCCCTTGATGACACAGTCACCCGCATGATGACCTTCATGGGCAAGCATTAGTTGCGCATGGGCTGGTAGCGTTACCAGCATTATCAGCACGGCCCAACTCAACCGCTCAACCCATTCAGACACTCTGTTCATAACATCTCCGTATTTAATACCAAATTAATCGTATGCCTGGCCACCTTGCCTGGACAAATCACTTGCCGGATATCCCATGGAGCCGTGCGTTGATTCGCGCAGAGTCCCCACTGACAGGAGAGCCTCGAGAAGAGGGAACGTAACTCATACGCCCGACCGGACAAAGCCTTTATATCAACCAAAGGGAGCGAGGGCGCGTGCCAATTCATGGAACATCCAAGTAATCGGATTGTATAACAAATTAAGCGAGAATAGGAAGCAGCGCGTTCAGGAATATCGCCCACTTGATGGGATCGATGGGGCATTTTGGAAATAAAGAAAACTACCTTTCCCAATCTTGCGGAGAAACATTCCAGGAGACATAACCTACTGCGAATCCAGACGATTCTAATCTTCTGCGAACAGACGCATGTGTCGTTTAAAGAGACCCCTACTTGCTGTACAATGTCTTTTCTGATATTAAAGCGTCTCCACGCACTAGCAGAAATTAAAAAGGATCCCAAGATGCCGCAAGAACTACTACGTAAACAGGCTGCTCCTTACAAACCGAAAAAGGGGGAGAGCTACATGAGTTCTAAGCAGCTTATGCATTTTCGCAAGATACTGGAAGGCATGAAAATTGAGCTGGGACAGGATATAGACCGCACAGTCCACACCATGCAGGATGAGGCTACGATTTTCGCCGACCCCAATGACCGCGCCAGCCAGGAGTCCGATATGGCGCTGGAACTGCGTAATCGCGATCGCGAGCGTAAGCTCATCAAAAAAATTGATGAGACCATCGCCAAAATAGAAACAGGGGATTACGGTTACTGCGATAGCTGCGGTATTGAAATCGGACTGAAACGCCTGGAAGCTCGTCCCACCGCCACCCTTTGCATAGACTGCAAGACCCTCGACGAAATAAGAGAGAAGCAAATAGCCAAATAAAGCTGGCTGCTCATTTCCCATAGATGAGTCGCGCCTGCCTTACAAAACAAAAAGCCCCGTATCTTGCGACACGGGGCTTTTTTACAAAAACGTGCTCAAATGGCAGCTACTTGCTACGAAGCGGCGTCATTGCTGGTGACTTCGATAGCAACTGCTTTCATACTGAGACGTAACCGCCCCTTTTCGTCAGCTTCCAGCACTTTGACCCGCACTGCCTGACCTTCCTTGAGGTGATCGGCGACATTGTTGACGCGCTCATTGGCAATCTGAGAGATGTGTAACAAACCATCCTTACCCGGCAGGACGCTGACAATTGCGCCAAAATCCAGAAGTTTCAATACAGTGCCGTCGTATATTCTGCCCACCTCTACCTCGGCAGTAATATCTTCGATACGCTTCCTTGCCAACTCACCTCCCTCGGCGCTAATACAAGCTATCATGACAGTGCCGTCGTCGGCAATATCAATGGTAGTGCCGGTTTCCTCGGTCAGTGCACGAATCACTGCACCACCCTTGCCAATAACATCGCGAATCTTCTCGGGGTTAATTTTGATTTTGATGATGCGCGGCGCATGTTCGGAAATTTCCTCACGGGTTGAGGGCAATGCTTGTTTCATGATCCCCAGAATGTGCATGCGCCCTTCTTTGGCCTGCACCAGCGCGGCGTGCATGATTTCCTTGGTGATGCCCTGAATCTTTATATCCATTTGCAACGCGGTGATGCCGAGTTCGGTGCCAGCAACTTTGAAATCCATGTCACCCAAATGATCCTCGTCGCCAAGGATATCGGTCAGCACTGCAAAACGGTTACCTTCTTTGATCAATCCCATGGCAATGCCTGCCACGTGCGCCTTCAACGGCACGCCCGCATCCATTAATGCCAGACACCCGCCGCAAACCGATGCCATGGAGCTGGAGCCATTGGATTCAGTGATCTCAGACACAACCCGCAATGAATAGCCGAACTCTTCAGCGGAGGGCAACACCGCAGTTAACGCGCGCTTGGCAAGACGCCCATGACCGATTTCACGGCGCTTGGGTGTCCCTACCCGGCCGGTTTCGCCGGTAGCGTAAGGTGGCATGTTGTAGTGAAGCATGAAACGCTCTGTGTAATCTCCTTGCAGCGCATCAATTCTTTGTTCGTCGCGTCCCGTGCCCAAGGTAGCGATCACCAGCGCCTGGGTCTCGCCACGTGTGAACAGAGCGGAACCATGGGTGCGTGGCAATACTCCACTACGGATGGTAATGGGGCGCACGGTGCGGGTATCACGCCCATCTATGCGCGGCTCACCATCGAGAATCCGCGAACGTACGATTTTCGATTCGAGCGCAAAACAAACTTCCTTGACGGTTTGTCCATCTGGACCATTTTCCGCACCGACACCAACTTCGGTAAAAACCCGTTGCCAGATCTTATCTATTGTCTCGGATCGCGCTTGTTTTTGTTTCAACTGGAACGCGGCACTCAGATCCGCTTCTGCCAGCTTGGTGATTCTTTCAGCCAGAGCTGTATCTCTTTGCACCGGCGCCCAATCCCACGCGGTTACACCAGCATCATCAGCCAGTTCGTTGATAGCATTGACTACTACCTGCAGTTGCTGGTGGCCATACATGACGGCGCCCAGCATCACGTCTTCCGGCAATTCCGTTGCTTCAGATTCAACCATCAGTACGGCTTGTTGTGTGCCCGCCACTACCAGATTCAACTGGGTTTGTTTCAGTTCGGTAGCGGTCGGATTTAGTACGTAGTCGCCGTCAATATAGCCAACACGGGCAGCACCAATGGGGCCGCCGAAGGGGATGCCGGAAAGCACCAGCGCAGCAGAAGCGCCAATCATTGCCGGAATGTCCGCATCCACTTCATTATCGGATGATAAAACTGTGGCAACGATTTGTACTTCGTTATAAAAACTGTCGGGAAACAGCGGGCGAATGGGGCGGTCGATCAGGCGGCAAGTAAGTATTTCTTTCTCGGAGGGGCGGCCTTCGCGCTTAAAAAAACTGCCGGGTATTTTGCCGGCAGCGTAGGTTCTTTCCTGGTAATCCACCGTCAGCGGGAAAAAATCCTGCCCTTGCTTGACGTTTTTCGCACCCACCACCGTAACCAGCACCACGGTGTCGTCCATTGTAACCATCACCGCACCATGTGCCTGTCTTGCAATTTCACCGGTTTCCAGCGTTAGCTGATGACGTCCGTAGACGATACTTTTCTTGATCGGTTTCAATTAACTGTCCTTTTTTCTATGAAAGCACTTCGGTTCCATGCCCGGTTGTCCCATGCAATACAGGATCTGCACCATTACTTACCGTTTCCTCGGTCAGAGGAGATGCCAGTTTATTTCCGAAGACCCAAGCGCTCGATCAACGTGCGATAACTATCAGCGCTTCTGCGCTTAAGATAATCGAGTAATTTGCGTCGGCGATTTACCATGCGCAACAAGCCTCGACGGGAATGGTGATCCTTGACATGAGCCTTGAAATGGCCGGTCAACTCATTGATGCGGGTGGTTAACAGCGCCACCTGCACTTCAGGAGAGCCCGTATCTCCAGCAGCTCTTTGATAATTGCGCACTACCTGCGCTTTCTGATCGGTTGTGACTGGCATGTGTATTCTCCAATAAATGCCTGATGCGAAAGGCCGACATTCTACCCTTTAATGGGGTGAATTCTCAAGTAACCCGCCGAATTTATTTTGCAGCTCGGGGTATTTCCAAAACAAGTGGTGCGTCAACTTGATCTGAAATAACAAAGACCCTACAAAAGCAGCGCCTCTTCATTTGAGACCAAGACTGGCGGTATTAGCCTACGTAAACGACTACGACTCGAACCGAAGATATCTTTCAGCTGTTCATCAAATCTCGATACTGGATACTGATGTGCTATGTTGCCGCGCAAGATCGAATCTGCCTATTTTTTAAAAAATTTACAGAAAATTCGAACTTAATCCAATAGCAAGGGGTTGACCAAAGATCGACTAACCGTTACTGTTCTTCGTTCCGCGTATCATTTATTGACAGTCAACATTGGGATTACCTGAAGGTATGGATACGGAATTAACAGGCGCTGAGATCACGATACGCTGCTTGCAGGAAGAAGGGGTGGATTATATCTTTGGCTACCCCGGTGGGGCCGTGCTCTACATTTATGACGAATTGTTCAAGCAGGATAAGGTCAAGCACGTTCTGGTGCGGCACGAACAAGCGGCAGTGCATGCAGCGGACGGCTATGCTCGTTCCAGCAACAAGGTAGGGGTTGCCCTGGTGACATCTGGTCCCGGTGTAACCAATGCCGTCACCGGGATTGCCACCGCCTACATGGATTCGATCCCGCTGGTCATCATCAGTGGGCAGGTGCCAACTTATGCCATCGGCCTGGATGCGTTTCAGGAAGTAGACACAGTTGGCATCACACGCCCCTGCGTCAAACACAACTTCCTGGTTAAAGATATCACCGAACTGGCCACTACCATCAAGAAAGCGTTCTACATCGCCTCGACTGGACGTCCCGGACCGGTGCTGGTGGACATTCCCAAGGATGTAAGCCAGCAGAAAACAGCGTTTGCCTACCCTGAGAGCGTTGCCATGCGCTCTTACCATCCGGTCACCAAGGGACACTCCGGGCAGATCAAGAAAGCGGCACAACTGATACTGGATGCGAAACGCCCGATGATCTACGCCGGCGGCGGTGTGATCCTGAGTGATGCAGCCATGCAATTAACCGAGTTCGTACGAATGCTGGGCTTCCCCTGCACCAACACACTGATGGGGCTAGGCGGATTTCCCGCCACCGACAAACATTTTGTCGGCATGCTGGGGATGCACGGTACTTACGAAGCCAATATGGCGATGCAGCATTGTGACGTGCTAATCGCTATCGGCGCGCGCTTCGATGATCGTGTGATCGGCAACCCCAAGCATTTTTCTAACGAAGAGCGCAAGATCATACATATTGATATTGATCCGTCGTCTATATCCAAACGTGTCAAGGTGGATGTACCCATTGTCGGTAGCGTTTCCGACGTACTGGACGAACTCATCAAGCTACTCAAAGCCCGCAAGGAAAAGCCTGACCAGATCGCGCTTAAAGCGTGGTGGACACAAGTTGATCTGTGGCGTGCACGCGATTGTCTCAAATACGACCGGGCAAGCGCCATCATCAAGCCGCAAATGGTGGTCGAAAAGCTCTATCAGGTAACCAAAGGCAATGCTTTCATCACCTCAGACGTGGGTCAGCACCAGATGTGGGCAGCACAGTTCTACAAGTTCGACAAACCGCGCCGCTGGATCAATTCCGGTGGTCTGGGAACCATGGGTTTCGGTCTGCCAGCGGCAATGGGGGTACAGTTTGCCAACCCGCGCGGGTCGGTAGCCTGTATCACCGGCGAAGCCAGTATCCAGATGTGTATCCAGGAATTGTCCACCTGCAAGCAATATGGTCTGCCACTCAAGATCGTCAACCTTAACAACCGCTATATGGGAATGGTGCGGCAATGGCAGGAATTTTTTCATGGCAATCGCTATGCCGAATCCTATATGGATGCGCTGCCGAATTTCGTCAAACTGGCCGAGAGTTATGGTCATGTTGGCATGAAAATTGAGCAGCCAGGCGACATCGAAGGCGCATTGAAAGAAGCTTTCAAACTCAAAGATCGGCTGGTATTCATGGACTTTATTACCGACCAGACCGAAAACGTATTCCCGATGATACCTGGCGGCAAAGGTCTCTCCGAAATGATTCTGGTATAAGGAAAATGCGACATATCATTTCCCTGTTGATGGAAAACGAAGCCGGCGCCTTGTCCCGCGTGGCTGGGCTGTTCTCAGCGCGCGGCTACAATATCGAATCGCTCACAGTGGCGCCCACTGAAGACCCCACTTTGTCACGCATGACCCTAGTCACCGTCGACTCGGACGATGTGGTTGAGCAGATCACCAAGCAACTGAACAAATTGATCGAAGTGGTCAAAGTGGTGGATTTGAGCGATGGCGTTCACATCGAACGCGAATTGATGCTGGTAAAAGTACGTGCCGTCGACAAGGAGCGGGAAGAAATAAAACGCATGGTCGATATTTTCCGCGGGCGCATCATCGACGTCACCGATAAATCCTATACCATCGAACTGACCGGTACCGGTTCCAAACTTGATGCATTTCTCGACACTATAGAACGCAGTACGATTCTGGAAACAGTTCGTACTGGTGCTTCCGGCATTGGTCGCGGCGAGCGAATATTGAAAGCGTAGCGGCCCCCGACATGCGTGGGGGTAACATATGCCTCATTTGTCCGACTAGCCCCTATTCCCAACCAAAACAGAAAGGAAAACCATGAAAGTTTATTACGATAAAGACGCTGATTTATCCCTCATCAAGGGCAAGAAAGTTGCTATCGTGGGTTACGGCTCGCAGGGTCACGCTCATGCCAATAACCTGAACGACTCTGGCGTAAATATTACCGTCGGTCTGCGCAAGGACGGCGCGTCCTGGAGCAAGGCAAAGAAAGCCGGCCTTGTCGTCAAGGAGATTGCAGAGGCTGTTAAGGGTGCGGACGTCATGATGCTGCTGTTACCCGATGAGCAGATTGCCGCTGTTTACAAAACAGAGATCGAGCCCAACCTCAAGAAAGGCAGTACCCTTGCATTTGCTCATGGCTTCAATATCCATTACGGTCAGGTAACGCCGCGCGCTGATCTTGATGTCATTATGATCGCGCCCAAAGGTCCTGGTCATTTGGTGCGCTCAACCTATACGCAAGGTGGCGGGGTACCTTCGCTCATCGCCGTACACCAGGACAAATCCGGCAAGGCACGTGACTTGGCTTTGTCTTATGCCGCAGCTAACGGTGGCACTCGTGGTGGCGTGATCGAAACCAATTTCCGCGAGGAAACCGAAACCGATTTGTTCGGTGAACAGGTGGTGCTGTGCGGGGGTCTTACCGCTCTAATTCAGGCTGGTTTTGAAACTTTGGTGGAAGCGGGTTACGCACCGGAGATGGCCTATTTTGAATGCCTGCACGAAGTGAAACTGATCGTGGATTTAATTTACGAGGGCGGCATCGCCAACATGCGCTACTCCATCTCCAACAACGCCGAATATGGCGATATTTCGCGTGGCCCGCGCATTGTCACCGATGCCACCCGCGCCGAAATGCGCAAGATTCTGCGTGAGATTCAGACCGGCGAATATGCGCGCGAATTCATTCTGGAAAACCAGGCAGGCGCGCCCATGCTCAAGGCCAGCCGCCGCCTCGCCTCCGAGCACCAGATTGAGGTGGTTGGTGCAAAACTGCGCGACATGATGCCGTGGATCAAGAAGAACAAGCTGGTCGACCAAACAAAGAATTAGAGGAAAGTGAGAAGTGATATGTGGCATATAAAATCCGGATCTCTCATCAATAAGAGGGTCCGCCATCCATTGCTCACTATTCACTATTCACCTACCTCATGAATTATCCCCATCCCCTCATTGCACGCGAAGGCTGGCCTTTTATCGCGGCAGCAACCATTATCACGATGCTGGTCAATATTTTTGCCGGCTGGTTGTGGGCGCTGCCGCTGTGGCTGGTCTCGCTTTTCGTTCTGCAATTTTTCCGTGACCCGCCACGTGCGATTCCGCAACAAGCCAATGCCGTGCTAGCACCCGCCGACGGCAGGATTGTCGCAGTGGAAAATGTGCAGGATCCATATCTCAAGCGTGAAGCTATCAAGGTGAGCGTATTCATGAACGTGTTCAATGTCCACTCCAACCGCAGTCCGGTGGACGGTGAAGTGCACGGTCAGTGGTATTTCCCCGGCAAGTTCATCAACGCTGACCTGCCCAAAGCTTCGCTGGAGAATGAACGCAACGCCTTGTGGCTAAGAACTGCCGGTGGTGCTGACGTAACCTGTGTGCAGGTCGCCGGATTGATTGCAAAGCGCATACTATGCTACGTGAAGCCGGGTGACCATCTTGTGCGCGGCCAGCGTTTCGGTTTCATCCGCTTCGGTTCGCGGGTGGATACGTATCTTCCCCTCGATACCAAGATCAAGGTTAGTATCGGTGACAAGGTTTATGCGACACTGACCGTACTCGCGGAATTTCCCTAGTAACTCGAGCCACCCCGTATTACCTACTGTTTACCATCCAGCCATAACCGTTTACCATGCCCCGGTCTTCTTGTGTATTGTGTGAATAAGGCGTAATCCTCAGATGCCACGCTTCATGCTTAAATCCAAACTACGGCGCCGGGGCATTTATCTGCTACCCAACCTGTTCACCACTGCCGCGCTATTCGCCGGATTTTACGCCATTGTGCAGGCGATGAATGGGCATTTCGAACACTCAGCTATATCGATTTTTATCGCCATGGTGCTGGATGGATTGGATGGCCGGGTAGCGCGCCTTACACACACCGAGAGCGAATTCGGTGCGGAATACGATAGCCTGTCCGACATGATTTCGTTCGGGGCCGCTCCCGCGTTGGTAATATACGAGTGGGCTTTGAAAGACATGGGCAAATTAGGCTGGATTGCGGCCTTCATTTATTGTGCTTGCGCCGCGCTACGTCTGGCGCGCTTCAATACCAACCTGGGGGTAGTGGACAAGCAATTCTTCCAAGGCTTGCCCAGCCCGGCTGCCGCTGCATTAATTGCTGGGCTGATATGGGTGATGCTGGATTTCCAAGTCAAAGGGACCGACATCAAATGGTTAGCATGGGGCATAACGTTATTTGCCGGTCTTACCATGGTAAGCAACCTTCCTTATTACAGCGGTAAGGAGATTAATCTACGCAAGAGCGTGCCGTTCATCACCATACTGCTGCTGGCATTATTCTTTTTCGTGGTAATTCCAAGCCACCCGCCGGTCGTGCTGTTTTGCCTATTTGTGCTTTATGTCTTATCGGGCTATGTCATGTGGTTGTGGCGACTGGCGAAAAAGAAGAGAAATAGCAGGGTACCGAATGCCTGATGAATTTCCCCCGTTGCACAAACAGAAAAACTGTTTATATTTAGTCGCGTGAGACACGTCAGCTCCATTCCCTTGCTCTACACCCTGCACGCTCTGCCTCTTCTGGCAGGGCCGCTGCGCCACGCACGCTAATTACCATAATTTTATCTTCCAAATTTGTCCTGTGGGATCCGTTCCCCGGATTCCGTATTACAATCAGAATATCTTCCCTGAAACGGAGAACGCCGTGAAAGACCATTTGATTATTTTTGATACCACGTTACGCGATGGCGAGCAAAGTCCTGGTGCCTCCATGACCAAGGAGGAAAAGGTGCGTATTGCGCGGCAACTGGAGCGCATGCGCGTAGATGTGATCGAAGCCGGTTTTCCGGCGGCTTCCAACGGCGATTTCGAGGCGGTCAAAGCGGTCGCCGACTGCATCAAGGACAGCACCGTGTGTGGTCTGGCCCGGGCCACCGAAGCCGATATCAAACGTGCTGGCGAAGCCTTGAAAGGTGCCAACTCAGGGCGCATCCATACTTTTATCGCCACTTCGCCGATTCACATGGAGAAGAAACTACGCATGTCTCCAGAACAGGTGGTGGAGCAGGCGGTAAAGGCGGTGAAGTGGGCCCGCCAGTATACCGACAACGTGGAATTCTCTCCTGAGGATGCGGGCCGCTCAGATGTCACTTTCCTCTGCCGGGTGCTGGAGGCTGTCATCGAAGCAGGAGCCACTACTCTCAATATTCCCGACACTGTCGGCTATACCATGCCAGAACAGTTCGGCACCTTGGTTCGTACCCTGCGCGAGCGTATACCCAATTCCAGCAGGGTGGTATTCTCGGTACATTGCCACAATGATCTGGGGCTGGCAGTGGCCAACTCATTATCAGCGGTAATGAACGGTGCGCGCCAAGTGGAATGCACCATCAACGGTCTGGGTGAACGCGCGGGCAATGCTGCGCTGGAGGAAATCGTGATGGCGGTACGTACCCGCCAGGATTTTTTCCCTTGCGACACGCGCATAGACGCCACCCATATCGTGCCAGCCAGTAAGCTGGTGTCAGGTATCACCGGCTTTCCGGTGCAGCCCAACAAGGCCATTGTCGGCGCGAACGCGTTCGCGCATGAATCTGGCATACATCAGGATGGTGTGCTCAAGCACCGTGAAACCTATGAGATCATGCGTGCCGAAGATGTTGGCTGGGGTGCAAACAAATTATTACTGGGCAAGCACTCCGGACGCAATGCCTTTCGCAGCCGCTTGGCGGAGCTCGGCATAGCGCTGGGATCGGAAGAGGCACTCAACACCACATTCATGCGTTTTAAGGAGTTGGCTGACAAGAAACACGATATCTTCGACGAGGATTTATACGCGTTGGTATCAGATGAAACCATGACCTTGCAGGAACAATACAAGCTATTGTCTCTAACTGCGCATAGCGAAACTGGCGAAACACCTCATGCCAAGATAGTGATCGCCGAAGGAGGCAAGGAATTGCAGGCCGAGTCAGACGGCAGCGGGCCGGTGGATGCCACTTTCCGTGCCATTGAGAAAATTCTGGTCAGCGGTGCTGATCTGCAATTATATTCGGTTAACAATATCACTAGCGGCACCGACTCACAGGGCGAGGTTACGGTGCGGCTGCAAAAATCCGGGCGCATCGTTAATGGCCACGGAGCAGATACTGACATCGTCGTTGCCTCCGCCAAAGCCTACCTCAGCGCACTCAATAAATTGCACAGCAAACTGAAGCAGGCACACCCGCAAGTCTAGCGATACCCCGCAATGCGCCAAAGCGAGATAACGCGCGGCAGCATAAAATACCATCATGATTCTATCGGAGTGATTCAATGAAAATGATACGGTACTCCGTCACTTTCTTGCTGTGCCTGTTGCCTTTACTGTCATCTAGCGCACAAGCGCAGGGCTTCTCCTTTAAGGATACTGCGGGCAAAATACACTCCCTTGCTGACTATCGGGGCAAGTGGGTATTGGTGAACTTCTGGGCTACGTGGTGCCCACCCTGCCTGGAAGAAATCCCTGATCTGGTATCACTCTATGAAAGCCGCAAGGATGTTATGGTGATCGGTATCGTGATGGATTACAGGGACCCGAAAACAGTGTTGAAATTCGTTAATTCCCTGGCAATCTCCTACCCGATTGTGTTTGGCAATAAAAGCATCGCCGCACAAGTTGGTCCGGTATCGATGCTGCCCACCACGTACTTGTTCAATCCCGCCGGCAGGCCGGCGGCCTACAAAGTGGGAATAATTTCCCGGAAGAGCCTTGAGGACTTCATGCAGGAGAATTCAGCGAATGTACCGAGAAATAACCCTGGGGGACCGGTCCAGCTAAAGCATAAGTAAGCTTGGGGGCCGTTAAGTCATTGACTGGAGGAAATACGTTGTTTTTTCTCGGTGCCGTCTTGTCAGGAGTCAGGAGTCAGCTGCCTGCCCAACAGTTGATACTTCTGCTGTAGTAGACGGATAAGCCCAGGTACTGTGCCACGCACTCATTACCAAGTCAGGGTAACCTGCTTGTCCCAGGCTGCCGTTGTAGCGCCCGAGCGCACGGAAGTAACTCCCTTTTTCGATGTCGAGATAATGCCGCAGGATGGTGCAGCCATAGCGCAAATTGGTACGCAGGTGAAACAGGTTGTGATCACTGACGCCAATCTCCCTTACCCAGAACGGCATTACCTGCATGTAGCCCCGCGCACCGGCTATAGATACGGCATATTTCTTGAAGCCGCTTTCAACCTGAATGACGCTTAGCACCAACTGTGGATCCAGTCCAGCACGAACGGCTTCATAATGAACCGTGGCTAGAAAATCGTCACGCTCTTTTTGACTGGCTATGCGCTTTTCCAGTCGTTTGGTCATGCTGGCGAGCCATGCTTTGCCTTCGCTTTCGGATGAAAATGCCAGACGCGGAACCGCCCGGTCGCTCACCGCACGTTGCATCACTGCTTTTACGCTGGCGGAAAGCGGCTCATAGATTTGGGCGCCGGCCTGAGCAAAAGTGGGAAATAACAGTAAAAATATCCCGGCTAACTTCCACATATCCTTGATCTCACAAAATTAACTGAATTTTGCAAGGGAATGATCTGAGAGTTGGCGTCACGCCGCCCCTGGTATTCGATATTGCCTTCTTTCAGACCACGTTCGCCGATGACGATGCGATGAGGAATACCAATTAATTCCATATCAGCAAACATTATGCCGGGACGTTCGTCACGGTCATCCAGCAGAACTTCGATACCAGCGGCGGAAAGCTCCTTATACAATTTTTCTGTTTCAGCTTTTACCTGTACACTTTTCTTCAGGCCGATGGGCACAATGACAATCTGGAATGGCGCCATTGCAGCCGGAAAAATGATGCCATGTGCGTCGTGGTCCTGCTCAATGGCAGCCGCGACGATACGCGACACCCCGATACCGTAACAACCCATTTCCATCACTCGCGTCTGGCCGGACTCGTCCAGATAATGAGCTTTCATCGCTTCCGAATATTTGGTGCGCAACTGAAAAATATGCCCAACCTCGATACCGCGGCAGATCTCCAGTTTCCCCTTGCCGTCGGGGGAAAGGTCATCAGTAGCCACGTTACGAATATCGAAAATATGCTCAGGCTCTTTCATGTCACGGCCAAAATTAACACCGGTTAAATGATGGTCCGCTTCATTCGCGCCACAAACGAAATTGCTCATTACCGCGACGGCCTTATCGGCAAAAACAGGCAGTCCCAAACCGACTGGTCCCAGATATCCTGGACGGCAGCGGGTTTTTGCGAGAATCTCTTCTTCGTTTGCCAACCGGAATCCGGCAAGGAAAGGAGCCTTCCCGGTTTTTACCTCATTGAGATGATGATCGCCGCGTAACAGCAGCAAATACATTTCATCATTTGCCATTACTGCCAGGGTTTTTACGGTTTGTTCGATAGGAATGCTCAGAAATGCCGCAACCTCTTCACAGGTTTTTTTGCCCGGTGTTGCGATTTTTTGCATTGCGCTATTAGCCGCTTCGCGCGGTTTTGCCGGTGGCAGCGCCTCAGCCAGTTCGAGGTTGGCAGCGTAATTCGAATCCGGACAGAAAGCGATGGCATCCTCGCCTGAGTCCGCCAGCACATGAAACTCATGCGAACCGCTGCCGCCTATTGCTCCGGGATCCGCCGTTACTGCACGAAACCTCAATCCCAAGCGAGTAAATATCCGGCCATAAGTGTCATGCATTACCCGGTAAGTCTGCTCCAGACTGGCCACATCGGCGTGGAACGAATAAGCGTCTTTCATCACGAATTCGCGCGCGCGCATCACACCAAAGCGGGGCCGGATCTCGTCGCGGAACTTGGTTTGGATCTGATAAAGATTGAGCGGCAACTGGCGATAACTTTTGATCTCCCGCCGGGCGATGTCGGTTATGACTTCCTCATGTGTGGGGCCGAAACAGAAATCGCGTTGGTGCCTGTCCTTTATTTTCAGCATCTGCGGGCCGAATATGTCCCAGCGCCCGGACTCCTGCCACAATTCGGCAGGCTGCACCGCAGGCATGAGGAGTTCCACCGCTCCACTCTTGTCCATTTCCTCACGCACAATATTCTCAACCTTGCGCAATACTCTCAGACCCAGCGGCATCCAGGTATAGAGTCCACTGCCAAGACGCTTGATGAGTCCAGCACGCAACATTAGCTTGTGACTTATCAGTTCTGCTTCGGCGGGGGCTTCCTTGAGAGTGGAAATAAAAAATTGTGATGCGCGCATATCCGCTCCGATGTGGCGATTAAACGGAAGCGATTCTACCGCGAAAGACCGCAGTGCGTCTTGTTTGGCGCTGGACGCTGTCATCGTTTGATTTCGCAGTGGAGCCCAAGGTTGGCAAGAAAGTCTCAAACGGCACCGCCATATTGGCCCCGTCTTCCAGAACGGAGTCGAGACTGGTCGTATGAAAAACAGCAACGTGGGCAGATGGTTTATTAATCTGCTGGCCGCTTTCAATCTGGGATAAAATGTGGAAAAATCACAGTATTGTGACGAATCACTGGGTGAATCACATGATCGACCGTAACGGATATCGCTCCAATGTTGGCATTATTCTATTAAACTCGAAAAACGAGGTCTTTTGGGGCAAACGCATCAAGCAAGACTCTTGGCAATTTCCCCAGGGCGGCATCAAGCCGGGCGAGAGTCCGGAGCAGGCGATGTATCGGGAATTGACGGAAGAAGTGGGTTTGCATCCTCGCCATGTCAAGATCATTGGTCGCACACGCGACTGGCTGCGCTATGAAGTGCCGGACCAGTGGGTAAGACGCGAATGGCGCGAAAACTACCGAGGACAAAAGCAGATCTGGTATCTATTGCGTCTGGTTGGGCGAGACTGCGATGTGTCGTTACGCACGAGCGCCCGTCCTGAATTCGATGCCTGGCGCTGGAATCAGTATTGGGTGGAATTGGAATCGGTAGTCGAGTTCAAGCGCCACGTCTATCAGCAAGCTTTGACCGAATTAGCCCGCCTGCTTAACCACGATCTCCATGACAGCAACTGTTACAGCGGCTATAGTCATAATGAGGAACAGGCCATGGCTGCACCTGCCAAACAGGGTGAGTGAATCTGCTCGGAAGTCGGATTTATGCGGGTTAGCATGGTGCAAATATCATGGCCAGATTCTTGTAAAGGGTTTATATTTCGTCAGGCGTAATCGGCTGCGCCACTACAGCCGCGTTTTAAGGAGAATACTGATGATATTGCGAACACTAATTGTATCGCTGCTATCTATTGGAGCTGTTACCGCCTCAACCACTGCGTCGGCCAACGAACCCATCCAGCCGATTAAAGCAGCTGCGCCAAAGAATGCAGGTATGGTGGAATTGGGCAAGATGCTCTTTTTTGACCCGCGTCTGTCCAAATCCGGTTTTATTTCCTGCAACTCCTGCCACAACTTGAGCATGGGTGGTACCGATAACATAAAAACTTCTATTGGGCATAAATGGAACCAGGGACCCATCAACGCGCCAACGGTGCTGAATTCCAGCATGATGCTGGCACAATTCTGGGATGGTCGCGCCAAGGATCTGAAGGAACAGGCCGGCGGACCCATTGCCAACCCAGGTGAGATGGCTTTCACCCACGAACTGGCCGTGGACGTGCTACGCTCAATCCCGCAGTATCGTGCCCGCTTCAAGCAGGTGTTCGGATCGGATCAGGTTAACATTGGTATGGTGACCGACGCCATCGCTGCTTTCGAAGAAACCCTGGTAACGCCTGATTCCCGCTTCGATAAGTGGCTTAAGGGGGACAAGAAAGCCCTCAGCCAGGCTGAACTTGATGGTTACAAGTTATTCAAGGACAGCGGCTGTACCAGCTGTCATTATGGGACGGCCGTAGGTGGCACCTCGTTTCAGAAGATGGGTGTTCGCGAACCCTACAAGACGGCCAGCAAGGAAGAGGGTCGGATAGGAGTTACCGGCAAGGCGACGGACCGTTTTGTGTTCAAGGTACCTACCCTGCGCAATGTAGAACTGACTTATCCCTACTTTCACGATGGTGCCGCCGAGACTCTGGAAGATGCAGTGGACACCATGGGTCGAGTGCAACTGGGCCGCGACTTCAGCAAGGAAGAAAACGCCAAGATCGTAGCCTTCCTGAAGACGCTGACCGGCAAACAGCCTGATTTCAAACTGCCCATCCTGCCGCCTTCCACTAATGAGACTCCAAGACCAAAGCCGTTCGACTAATTAGCGGAGAAACTGTCGTACTTGTTTGAGGCAGGGCCTCCTGGATTCAGGAAAAGGGTCTCATCAATCGATGCCCAGGCTGCACACGCAGCTTGGGCATTTTTATTGGGTGGAGCATCCAGAGCTTCTGCTACGAATTTCAAACCCAGTCTGTACCAACCAAAAGTAGTCAAACAACCGTTAGGGGGCCCTAACTGCGCCGGGTGCAGTGACAAGTGCTCACCCCTTTCTCTTGCCCTCCTGTTCCATGAATTCCACTCGCTCAAGCCAATCTTGAATAGAAAAATAATCGGTTTGAATTTATGGAGCTACTGCCGTTTTATCTTCCGTTCGGGAAGATGGATTTACTCCTTAAAATCAAGTAGAGTTATCGCTTGAATAATTAAAACAGGGAGTCACCCATGAGCGCCAAAGGGCAATTGTTACAAGACCCGTTTCTGAATGCCCTGCGGAAGGAGCACATTCCGGTATCGATTTATCTGGTAAATGGTATTAAGCTGCAAGGGCATATTGACTCGTTTGATCAGTACGTGGTTCTACTGAAAAATACCGTCACCCAGATGGTATATAAGCACGCAATATCCACCGTGGTTCCTGCCAGAGCCGTTACCATTCCATTTGATGCCCCAGCCACACCTGATGCTTGACCGCCCCGCTGGCAGTGCTGCTAACATTAATGCTGCCATACTGGTTAGCCTTGATTTTGGCGGCGGTTGCTACGCAGAGAACTTGGAAGAATTGCGGCAACTAGCCGCAAGTGATGGGCTTACAGTCCCTGCGGTAATCAAAGGCAGGCGCTCTCACCCCGACCCTGCTTATTACGCCGGCAGCGGCAAGGTGGACGAGGTTGCCGCCGTAGTGGAACAAACTGGCGCCTCGCTGGTGATTTTCAATCATAATCTTTCTCCCGCCCAACAACGCAACCTAGAGCAGCGTCTCCAGTGTCGCGTGCTAGACCGCACCAACCTGATTTTGGATATCTTCGCCCAGCGCGCGAAGAGCCACGAGGGCAAACTGCAGGTGGAACTGGCGCAGCTTGAGCATCTCGCTACTCGCCTGGTGCGTGGCTGGACCCATCTGGAGCGACAAAAAGGCGGTATCGGCTTGCGTGGTCCTGGCGAAACCCAGTTGGAAACTGACCGGCAACTGCTGCGGAAACGGGTTAAATCACTCAGGGAAAAACTCGCTAAATTCCAGCGCCAGCGTGAGGTGCAGCGCCGTTCCAGACAACGCGCTGACGTTATGTCAGTTTCCATTGTCGGCTACACCAATGCGGGCAAGTCCACCCTATTCAATAGCCTTACCCGCGCACACGCCTATGCTGCCGATCAATTATTTGCCACTCTGGATGCCACCACGCGCAAGTTGTTCATCCCCGAATACGGACCGCTGGTGATTTCCGATACGGTAGGTTTCATTCGTGAGTTGCCGCACACATTGGTCGCTGCATTCCATGCTACGCTGGAAGAAACGGTGCAAGCTGACATGCTGCTCCATGTAGTGGATGCGGGCAGCCCCAATCGGGATGAACAAATCGCGGAAGTCAACAAAGTATTGAAGGAAATCGGTGCCGATGCAATTCCGCAGATTCTGGTACTGAACAAGATAGACCTGACCAACTTATCGGGAGGAGCTGCGGGTTACGGGCGCGTTGAGTGTGGTAGAATAAGGCAGGTTCGTTTGAGCGCAAGAACCGGCGAGGGGCTTGAATTTATTAGGCTGGCGCTGGCCGAGGCAATTGAACAGCGTACTTCGCAACGGTACAAGATACAGCCACAAGTCGGAAACGTAGTCAGCGAATGCGCTGCAGTTCCTTATTAAGTCGGCAATCAACCTGCCATTTGATGGTTGTATCTATATTAAACGGAAAACTAGGAATCAACATGGGATTAAACGACCCGCAATGGGGAAGAAAAAAAGGCAACTCAGGTCCGCCTGATCTCGATGAGTTGTGGCGCAACGTTAACAAGAAGCTCAACAACCTTTTTAAGCGTAAGGGTGGCGGTGGCGAGGGATCGGGTGGGAGCGAAGGGCCAGCTGGTGGCAGCCCTAAGCGATATAGCGGCAGCGTTGGCTTGCTTGCTGGACTGCTTCTGCTGATGTGGGTATCCAGCGGATTTTACATTGTCAATGAAGGTCAGCGCGGCGTGGTGCTGCGTTTTGGTAAATACGTCGAAACCACCCAGGCAGGACTCCGCTGGCATCTGCCATATCCGATTGAATTAGTGGAAGCCGTTAACGTAAGCCAGGTGCGCACGGTGGAGATCGGCTACCGCAACAATGTGAGAAGCAAGGTGCTGAAAGAATCGTTGATGTTGACCGATGACGAAAACATCATCGATATTCAGTTTGCGGTGCAATACATCCTCAAGAATCCTGAAGACTTTCTGTTTAACAACCGTGAGCCGGAAAGCGCTGTGATGCAAGCAGCGGAAACCGCGATTCGTGAAGTTATCGGCAAAAGAAAAATGGATTATGTGCTTTACGAAGGACGCGAACAGGTGGCAGCACAAACAACCAAGTTAATGCAGGAAATTCTTGATCGCTACAAGATAGGGGTCGCCATCAGCAAAGTGACCATGCAGAATGCGCAACCGCCGGAACAGGTGCAAGCGGCATTCGACGACGCTGTGAAAGCAGGCCAGGATAGAGAGCGGCAGAAAAACGAAGGCCAGGCTTACGCCAATGATGTTATTCCCAAGGCCAGAGGTAATGCCGCGCGCCTGCTGGAAGAGTCCGAAGGATATAAACAGCGTGTGATCGTCAGCTCTGAAGGCGATGCCAGCCGTTTCAAACAGATTCTTGTCGAATACAGCAAGGCGCCCGGCGTAACCCGTGACCGGCTGTATCTGGACATGATGCAGCAAGTGCTTTCTAGTACCAGCAAGATACTGATCGATCAGAAAAGCGGCAACAATTTGCTCTATCTGCCGCTGGACAAGCTGATACAAACAAGCGGACCTTCTCCAACGCCAGTTCCGATACCGGAAACACCGCCCCCGGTTGCTCAAGAGACAAGGCATGACAGCGCCGCACGCACACGCGAAGCATTTCGTGGCCGTGAACGGGAGACAAGATAAATGAAAAAATATACCTCCACGCTCTTGGGGGCCATCGCCGCCCTGTTCTTTCTTGCCAGTTCAGCACTATATATCGTCGACCAGCGTCAGCATGCGATCGTATTCCAATTGGGTGAAGTGGTCAACGTAAAAACTTCGCCAGGACTGTACTTCAAGATTCCCCTGGTGCAGAACGTACGCTACTTTGAATCGCGTATCATGACTATGGATACAGTCGAACCGGAACGTTTCATTACTTCGGAAAAAAAGAATGTGCTGGTGGACTTGTTCGTCAAGTGGCGCATCGTCGATGTAAAGCAATATTACATCAGCGTTCGCGGTGACGAAATGCTGGCACAAACCCGTTTGGCTCAGACAGTAAATTCCAGCATGCGCGACGAGTTTGGTAACCGCACGGTGCACGATGTGGTATCCGGTGAACGCGACAAGATTATGGAGATCATGCGCCAGAAAGCCGATATTGATGCCCGCAAGATTGGGGTGGAAGTGGTGGATGTACGCCTGAAACGCGTGGATTTGCCGCCGGAAGTAAGCGAGTCAGTCTACCGCCGGATGGAAGCAGAGAGAAAGCGTGTAGCTAATGAACTGCGCTCGACCGGTGCAGCGGAATCGGAAAAAATTCGCGCCGATGCTGACCGGCAACGTGAGGTAATCCTGGCGGAAGCTTACCGGAAAGCCCAGGAAGTCAAGGGTGAAGGTGACGCCAAGGCCTCATCAATCTACGCTGGCGCCTTCCAGCAGAATCCGGAATTCTATTCTTTCTACCGCAGCTTGGAAGCCTATAAGCAGACCTTCAAGAACAAAGGCGACATGATGGTACTGGAACCCGGCTCTGAGTTTTTCAAATATTTGAAGAATCCAAACCGGGGCGGGAAATAGGCTGTCTCTCATGAACTTAAATTTAAGTGTAACCATCTTGCGGACTAACTCGACCCACCGTATTACGCGATAATTTCGCTTGTGGTCTTGAACTTATTGGGGTGTCTGTCGGAGCTATCGCGGCATGTGGGACACTTTACTAATCGCATTCGCGCTGATGCTGGTAATGGAAGGAATGCTGCCGTTCCTGTTGCCCGGCATGTGGCGTGAAGCTTTCAAAAAACTGATCGAAGCTGGCGACAACCAGATACGCTTTATCGGTCTGACCTCGATGCTGGCGGGGTTGCTGCTGCTTTATCTTGTGAAATAATTCCCATCACCCCATTTTCATGCAGCCGTATCTGAGTCGCAAACATGCGTAATTGGCTCCTTCCTGAATACATTGAGGATATCCTACCTGCTGAGGCGTTAGCCATTGAGGCGAAGCGTCGGCGCATCATGGACTGGCTGTTGGTACATGGCTATCAACTGGTGGGACCACCCCTGCTGGAATACGTGGAGTCGCTGCTCTCAGGCAGCGGGAGTGACTCGAATTTACGCATGTTCAAGGTGGTAGATCAGTTGAGTGGCAGGATGATGGGCTTACGCGCAGATATGACGCCCCAGGCCGCACGTATCGATGCACACTTGCTGAACCGCAATGGCGTCACCCGTCTGTGCTACGCAGGCAGTGTGCTGCATACCGTGCCATCAGGATTGACCCGCACCCGTGAACCGCTCCAGATTGGCGCGGAACTATATGGCCATGCTGGATTGGAAAGCGATCTGGAAATCCAGCGGCTTATGCTGCAATCCCTGGCGATTGCCGGCATAGAAAAAATCCACCTTGATCTCGGCCATGTCACCGTATTTCGCGGCCTGGTTAAAGGTGCGGGAATTCCCAGCGGATTGGAAACGGAATTATTCGGCGCACTCCAGGCCAAGGACGTCTCCGTATTGAGGGATCTCTGTGCCGGGCTGGACAGAAATGCACGACAAACGTTGATGCTGTTGCCGGAATTGTATGGCGACAGGGAAGTACTGGCACGGGCGCGCAAGCTTCTGCCGGATTACCCCGAGATTCAAACCGCACTGGATGAACTGGAAGCAGTCGCAGCAGAATTGGAACCACTGGTGGATACCCTGGCATTCGATCTGGCTGACTTGCGCGGCTATCAATATCACAGCGGCATAGTGTTCGCTGCCTATGCCAAGGGCTGCCCTAACGCGGTCGCCTTGGGTGGACGCTATGATGAAATCGGCAAAGCATTTGGAAGGGCGCGCCCGGCTACCGGCTTCAGCATGGATTTACGCGAATTGTCGGGGCTGGTGAAACCTGATCCCTACCCGAAAGGGATCCTTGCGCCCTACAAGAAAAATGACAAAGCGCTTGAGGAAGAAATTGAGCAGCTTCGCAATGAAGGTCAGGTCGTAGTTATGGAATTGCCGGGACATGAGAGTGATCAAGACCCACTTGACTGTGACAGGCAACTGGTGATGCACCAAGGGTGCTGGAAAATAGAGAAAATCTGAATTTAAACCTGAAAATGACACGCAGAGAATCGTAGCAATGCCGTAATAATTCACTAACCTGATATTCCTCTTCATCCCGGTTTTGTAGAAAAATATTTCCAGAGATCAAGAGACATGACTAAAAACGTGGTCGTCATTGGCACCCAGTGGGGTGACGAAGGCAAAGGCAAAATAGTGGACTGGCTTACGGATCACGCTCAGGGTGTGGTACGTTTCCAGGGTGGCCATAATGCAGGCCACACACTGGTAATTGGCGGCAAGAAAACCGTGCTGCATCTGATCCCATCTGGAATTCTGCGCAGCAATGTTGCCTGCTATATCGGCAACGGTGTGGTGGTATCTCCACAGGCATTGCTGGAAGAAGTCAGCATGCTGGAGCAGGCAGGGGTTGATGTGCAGGGGCGGTTGCGCATAAGTGAAGCCTGTCCACTCATTTTGCCTTGCCACAGTGCGCTTGACAGTGCGCGAGAAACCGCCAAAGGCACGGACAAGATCGGTACCACGGGACGGGGCATCGGCCCCGCCTACGAGGACAAAGTAGCACGGCGCGCTGTGCGCCTGCAGGATCTATTTCACCGCGACCGCTTTGCTGCCAAACTGGGTGAGATGCTGGACTATCATAACTTTGTACTGAAAAATTATTTTCACGCACCAATAGTGGATTTTCAACAAACCATGGATGACACCCTGTCGCTGGCAGAGCGGATCAAGCCGATGGTAGCGGATGTGCCGCGACTGCTGTTCGAAGCCAACAAGGCCGGCAGCAATTTGCTGTTCGAGGGAGCGCAAGGAACGTTGCTTGACATAGATCACGGCACTTATCCGTTTGTTACATCGAGTAATTGCATCGCCGGTGCCGCGACGACTGGCAGTGGGGTCGGTCCGCAAATGCTGCATTATGTGCTGGGCATCACCAAGGCCTATACCACGCGGGTCGGCGCCGGACCTTTTCCTACCGAACTGGATGATGACGTGGGCAAGCATCTGGCCAAACGTGGCAATGAATTCGGCGCAACCACAGGACGTCCACGCCGTTGTGGCTGGTTTGACGCTGCAGCGCTGAAGCGTTCGATCCAGATCAACGGTGTATCGGGGTTATGTGTCACCAAACTCGATGTATTGGATGGTGTCGAAACCCTGAGCCTGGGTGTGGGTTACAAATTGAGTGGCAATGGCGAAGAGGGGAAATTCAGCAGCATTTTGCCGGTGGGGGCCGATGAATTAGCCCTTTGTGAGCCGGTTTACGAGGAAATGCCTGGATGGATGGGCAGTACCGTAGGAATCAAGAATTTCGAACAACTGCCCAAAGCAGCGCAGGATTACCTGAAACGCATGGAAGAAGTGTGCGAAGTGCCGGTGGACATGATTTCAACCGGGCCGGATCGGGAAGAAACCATCGTCCTGCGACACCCGTTCAAATAGCTCCAGATCATCATTGAATCGCCGGTGACGACTCAAACAATCTCCTGATTCCTTCTTCCGTTGGCGCCTGTACTACACCTTTTTCCGTAATCAAAGCCGTTAGCAGCCCGGTTGGCGTCACATCAAAAGCGGGATTGCAAACCGCTGCACCGGTTGCCGCCCACTGGCAATCGCGATAACCGGTCACTTCTTCCGCCGCACGTTCTTCAATCGAAATCGAGCCGCCGGAAGCTGTAGCAAGATCAATCGTTGACAGCGGGCAGGCCACATA
>JAYSQR010000053.1:0-7671 GCA_043721435.1 Nitrosospira sp.
TTTCCAGGCTCCTGACCGCGCCCTTGCTGGCATAGGCTCGCCCCCGTGGCAGGCGGTTGTCGTAATCAATGTGGGCGAGAGCTTTCAGCCACTGCTCTCCCCACCAGGTCTGTCCATAAGTTTGTCGTGCCATGAAGTCTGTGTGCGAAAGTTGAAATCCACCAATCCCGGGCTGGATTAGTGGTGATGATGGGTGGCGCGCATCTGGGGATACTAACCGCCAAGAGGCCAACATTCAACCAGCGAGAGCGGCATCGGCAGAACTATCTAAATGATGAGAGTTTTTGTGGGTTTTAGGATGCGCTGATGGATCACCGGGAAGCCGGGGATGTGATTGATGCCTATTCCACGCGATTCGGCCACCCAGTCCAGCCTGATCCGGCCACCTGCTTCACGAGTATCCGGCCGGGTCAGTCGGAGCGAAGCGACGCAAGAGTTTCAGGTTAAGGTGTTGGCCTACCTGCGCACCAACGTGTGCACCTTGGAAAATTGGGAGCAAGGCCGTGCGCGCCCAAACGCTCAAGCAGTCATTTTGATTCATGGGCACCTCGCATGATTGAATGCTATCCAGATACAGTAGAGCGTTTATCAGTCATCTAAGCGATACGGCGCCAGAAAAATGTGTTTGTGCCGTGGGATGTATTGGCGCCAGCAATTGGTTGGGCTCTTCGAAACAGGACCGCATCACGCAAAGTAAAGGTACGGTCACATCTGCCGCTCGTGGCGCAACTGCAGCCGCAGCTGCAATCATGCGCATGATTGACAGGCGGCCGGTGAAATTGGGGTTGTATTTTCCGCTGCTGAAGGGGTAGCGGGAATGGGACGATGGATAGTGAACGTGGCTGGGGTCAGCCAAGCCCGCACTTATTACGGGTTATCACCACGGGTACTCTGGCTAGCGCTTGCGGGCAGTCCGTGTTGGGTGAGAGGTCAGAGGTTCTGCATAAGTATCGACGTAAGTGTCGATGAGCTTCCGGATCATGCGCTGATACTGCGTGTGATGTTTTGACGCTTCGGCCTTGAAGAACTCGACGCTCTTCTTGCTCAGAGCAATAGTGACCTTTACCCCTTCTTCCCGGAACGCGAGTTCCTCGGGTGGAGGGAGAAAATCCCTAATGGCCCTGGCCTCAATGGGTTCGTTGGTATATTTAATTTTCGCGCTCATAAATTGCTTTTCCTTTCCGCCAGTAGCCGGCACCAATGATTCGAATGACACCGCCCCGATAGGTAAAGCGGACGGTAAGAATGCCCCGTTAACCTCGCCGAAACAAAAGTAGCGTTTCTCAGTTTCGCGGTGAGTAAGATCTTCGGCGATAACGCGGATGGGATCAGCGAATGCATATTGAGCCAGAGAAAGCGGCACTCTATGCTTTTTCTGATTTTCTGCATCCTTGTCTGCGTCCCACTCAAACCGCGTCTTTTTCATGGTTTGAGATTAGTACAAGACACCTAAAATAACCATATAACAGTATGGCACAAAAGCTGGGGGGCAAAGAACCTCTAACCCCGCGATGTGGGAGATTTCCTCGACCGCGAGCAGCAGCGCTACCGTGCCCAGCTCGAGCGCTACGCCGCAGTCATGCGCAGGATCGACGAGCGGCCGGTGAAATTGGAATTGTATTTTCCGCTGCTGAAGGGGTGGCGGGAATGGGAGAGTGAAGGGTGAACAAGGAAATGCAGCCGGGCAGGTGCTCAGGCTTATTTATTTCACTCGATCCTCCGCAGATATCCGCACCAAACTAAATCCGGATTTTCCTGAGGAGCCATCATTCAAATGCGATGGTTCTGACCACAGCCGTCGTGTCGC
This sequence comes from Nitrosospira sp., assembly GCA_043721435.1. Taxonomy (GTDB): domain Bacteria; phylum Pseudomonadota; class Gammaproteobacteria; order Burkholderiales; family Nitrosomonadaceae; genus VFJL01. Next base: position 1,808 of record JAYSQR010000053.1, read on the forward strand.
TCAATCCAAAAGGCTGCGGGATCATATCGGCAGGGCGTGGCGGAAAATCTGCCGGCGGGAGTGCGAAGGAAAAGTCGATAACCCGGATCTTGAATGGTGCGCCAGCCTTTACCTTCAATTCAATATTGAGCCCTTCCTGCGCAATGCCAAAAGCATCAAGACGCCATTCTCGAAGAAATGTTTGCGAGAAAATTCTGCCTTGCACCTGCGAGCTCAAGACCTCGGTCCCTTCCACATACACGTCAAACTCGGGGGCATGCCGTAACGAGCGGATCTGAAGATTGATCTTCCGCGTACCGGCGGTGATGTTATCTGCCAGCACTTCCACGGCGGGTGCCGGCAAAGCAAATACCGGTGCTGGTGCGGCCCAGAATCGCCAGTGCCTGTCGCCGAATATTTCAGGAACCTTGCGTTGCACCGCATCGCCCGGGAAAAAGGTGCGGGTCCATCTGTCGAGATCCTCGTCGGTCGAAAGCCAGAAAGCTTTGCCAGTCGCCCCCTCGAGTGCGTAAAACAGATTGTTGGGGCGGGGGTGAGCGGCATCAAAACCCGAGGTCCATGAGCCTATTGCCAGGAACAGAATGCCGCATGCCAGCGGCAGCCACGGCAACAACCAGCGGCGTGTTAGGACGTCAACAAGCGGCACTAACAAGCCGAGCAGCAGCGACAGCAAAGCCATCACCACGCCGATCAATTGCGGGGTCAGCCCGGCAAATGAAACCTGGATGAGTGGCGCGAACATGATAATGGCGGGGGCAGCGCCGACCAGCAGCAATCCCGCCTGCATTAGCGACGAGATGTTTGTGCGGCGTTGCCAGAATAATATGCCGAGTGCCAGCAGCATCGATGCCAACGGCCAGGTGAACAGAAAACTCGCAACCGGCAACCAGACACTGGCAGCCATTAGAAATACCAGCCAGCAGGCCATGGCGCCAACAGCCAGTTCCAGCGTACGGAGCCATCGCTGCATTACCGCCTGGACAAGAGTGGATATCCCGATCACCAGCAGCACAAAAGCCAGCAGGTACCAATGGCTGTTGTAGGTGTCCCATTGCAAACTCAATTGGTATTCTGGATGGAGATGGCGAATACCCAGCCACAGGAGTTGGCAGGTTGCAGCTATTGCTGCAACCATGATCAGGAAAGTGATCGATCCCAGTGCCGTGCGGCCAGCGCGCAGTTCCCCTGATTTCAGGCCCAGTGCCAGGACCGCTCCGAACAGCACAATCAGAACACCGCAGAGCGGAACAGCCCAGCCGACCGGGTAGTGCACCATGCCCAGAATGGGCACAGCAAAATAGATGCTCTCGGCAGATTGCAGATCATCCAGCGGGATGTTGCCAAAATGTTGCGCCAGGGCCAGCAGGATTTCTCCCTGATGCTGCAGACTGCCTTGTTGCAATAGCTCGGGACGGTCAAGTTGCGTGTGGTAGCTGGTGAATCCTTCAATCGCCGCGAAATTCATTCCGGCCATGCCCGCCCGCTTGAATACCGTCATATCGGTATCAAACGGCATACGCTTGTATGCCTCGTACATGAGCGAGTTGCCCAGCGGATGGGGAGCGGCCTTCGCCAGGCCATCGATGAGCTTGCCGTTGCCCTGGCTGGTTTCGAACATGAAAAAAGGCCCGCGGTTGCCGCGGTACTCGAAATTCAGCACCAGGCCGATCTCCTTTGCCCATGGATGCTCCGCGACAAAGGCCTCTGCTCCGAGTAATCCCGCTTCCTCTCCGTCGGTAAAAATGCAAATCAGGTCATTCTGCAAAGCGGGTTGGCTCTTTAATGCTCTGAGCGTTTCCAGGATGGCGGCAACGGATGCCCCATCGTCCGCTGCGCCGGGGCCATCGCGCGTTGAATCATAATGTGCCGCCAACAGCAGCGCTTTGCCGAGCACTCGACCGGGGATGCGCACCAGCACGTTGTGCACGACTCCTGCGCTACGCCAGCGATGCGATCGGGTTTATTGCCAGCGCTTTCTGGATCTGCGGCTCCAGACCCAGCGCTTGCAGTTCCGCAATCAGATAATTGCGGACTGCCGCATTCTCGGGCGTGCCAATTGGGTGGGGTTTTTGCGCGATATGCCGCAAATGCGATAGCGCGCGGGCTGAAGAGAAAAGCGTTGGAGCAGCCGAGTCAGAAACAGGGGAGGGAGGGGATACGTGATAAAGACCGGTAATGACCAGTGCCAGAATTGCGACGGCCACGCCGAGGGCAACAGGAAAACTGGTTTTTGGTGAAAGATGCCGCTCCCTTAACATGCTGAATTATTCAACCTCTGGTTGAGCGCTGGATCAAGAAGCCCTTGTTCAGCGATTTCTTAATAGTAGTAACAAAGGAATCAGTAATAAAGGAGGCGGATTTTTTATACCCAGCTCGACCGCTGCGCCGGGTTTTTATTTATACTTATTGGAATGCCCTGCTTTGGGTTATGCTACTGACAAGACTACGCGCAACGAGATTTCGCATGCCCACCCCCGCACACCACAGCATCATGATCCTGCCACGCCAGATTGCGGCCGCCTGCATCTGCTGCCTGCTGAGTGTCGGCACTGCAACCGCAGCGCCTATCGATATTGCGGGGGAAGCCTACAACAAAAGCGCGCACGTGCAGGCCATCAAGCTATTCAGGCCGCTGGCTGCCCAAGGGAATGCGGATGCGCAAGCGATGCTGGGCATGATGTATCTCAAAGGCGAAGGCACCACCCGGAATTATCCGGAAGCCGTGAAGTGGCTCACGTTGTCGGCTGCACAGGGCAATGCAAGTGCGCAAAATAACCTGGGTGCGATGCATTTCAATGGTGATGGCGTAGTCCGGAATTATCCCGACGCCCTGAGATGGTTTCGCTTGTCTGCGATGCAGGGAGATAAATATGGGCAAACTAGTCTGGCTGCGATGTATCTCAATGGCCATGGCGTAGCCAAGGATGTGAAGGAGGCCGTGAAGTGGTATCGCCTGGCTGCGGCGCAGGGGGATGAGAATGCCGCGCAAGCCCTGAAACGGTTAAATCAGTAGTATGGAGGGTGCATGCGTAGAGCTATTCTGATGATGCTATTGGCTATTGCCAGCAGTGGTGCGCTGGCGCAGTTGGTTGAGATCGGCGGTGACAAAACCATTACCATCCACGCCGATCCCGCCACCATTCAAAGGGTGGGCACCAAGGTAATAATGTGGGAGGTGGGTGACTTCAAGGCCGCCAATACCGCCGGTGGCAAGTCGTTCAGGTCAATGAGGAAACAGCAGGAATACGAGTGCAAGGAAAAACAAATTCGAACACTGCGTACGATTTTATACTCTGACAATATGGGCAAAGGTGAAGTAGTGCATGCCGATCATAAACCCCGCAATTGGGAGCCGGTTTCGTCTGGAAGCTATGGTGATTTTCTGTGGAGAACCGCCTGCAGGAAGCCGTAGGCGTGCATGCGAGCGGAGTCCGGTTCAGTGGGCGGGCAAAGTCATGATGCGCACTCCGCTTTGACTTGGTCGCGCGGCCGGGAGCTCCTCGAGGAAGACGCTTTCTCACAGTAACTCACCAACTCGTCCCTGTTTTGGTACATGGTATTCGTAGGGTCGGCTGGCGACAGATCCATGCACTTGGAGAATAGCTCCTTGCGCAAACACTGGTCTGTTATGGAGGAGGGTTCGCACCCCGCCAGAAGTGCGAGGATCAGAATAGTTCCGAGCAGCTTCATCAGGAGCTTCCTTCCAGTGGCTGTCGTGGTTTTACAGGGTACACCATTTGTGTGGGTCAACGACTGCTATTGGGGAATGCAAACTTCCGTTCTCGACACATTTAAGACAGCTGGGTTTTCCAAAAGTGGACACTCAACGTTGACGGTGACGGACACACGCTGCTCTTGCGCCAGCCCGTCTCTAAACACGGCACTGGCATCTGCACTACTATGTCAGGGTATCGGCTTACGGAACCACGCGGGCGATCGCCCAGCGGCCGTCTGCCCTTTTGCAAAGCTCGAGCCTGGTCGTATCCTTCAGGCCGTTGTACGCATAGTTTGAGATCTTCAGATAGCGGCATTGATTGCCTTCAAGCTTGCGGGTGGAGTCGGTCACGGTGATCTCGCCACCGTTGCGCGATGCCTCGTTCTTCCACGTTTTGTGCGCGCCGCTCTCGCCTTTGTTGAGCAAATCAGCGACGGTCTCATCGTAGAGCTTCCGGTCCTGATCGGTGAAATATGCGCTTGTCGTGTCGCGCATCCACCACACGTTCTGGGCAGCGGCGATCGTCACCCAGCCGCCGGTAAGAAGTACGCAGAGCAGTGTCAACGTTTTCCGAAACATCATAGTGTCTCTCCCGAAAAGTGTCTCATGGCTAAAAATAGAATGGACTTGATCGCTCCTTTCTACCCGTTAACTTATTTAAAGTTAGGCTCAGTATAGCTCTTTGTCAAACGATGTAAATCCTGGCGATTTCGTTAACCAGTCCTGCGCCAGCAGGCAACAATCTTCAGCATAATTCAGATGACTTGCCCGTCCGCCAGATTGGGTTCCGCTCAGGGCTCTTCCCGGCGCAGTTCTGCCGGTCGTGATGTGTTGTTCCCGACACATTTCAGACGATTGAGCTTCTCGATAACGGACGTTCAATGTCGGAGTTCAGCCTCTATCAAATAGGTCATCGATTTCGTCAATAGCAAGCATTGCCGGACCTTCTGACCCCCGATCATCGCCATCGTAAGAGTTCTCAAAATAGCTATGTAACCCATCGGTCACGTCATATGACTCTAAGATATGGCCAACATCATCCGCACAAAAATCTATCCCAAGGTCAGCAAGCTCCATCTCAATTAGCTTTTCCAACTCATTGCTAGCAGTTAGATGATCCCCATATTCAAGATTCGAAAACACTGAGTTCACATCAATAAAATCGGGAAAATTTTCAGCTACTACCTCGAACACATGCTCTTTTACTAATTCGACCACTTCCCCATATCCTGATGTGGCCTCAGGGATTGTTAACAAAAGTGATGACATGGCTTGCATTCCGTACTTGGAATCAACGGTATCAACGTTCTTTGCGACAAAATCTAATGCCTGCTCGGGTGTTACGATGCGGTGCTCAATACCCCACTCGACAACGCCGAACGAATCATCCGTTGCATCTCCCAAGCCTTTATTGAGAATAAACAGGACAGCAGCACACAAAGCCGCCGAGGCCTTGCTCTTAAAACCACCGCAGCCTCTATATACGTCACAGAGTGCCGAAACATATGAAACGCTTACACCGTCAAAATCGTTCTCAGCGAGATGTTCAACTAATGCATCACAAATCGACTTCGCATCCTTTTTAGATAGATGCCTATCACCCTGAAGGCTTCGCAGGGTAACCATCGATCGGAGAGTCCTGAGGCTTAGAAACCCAAGACGTAGCGCAACTAAATCTCCTGCATAACGTCTCAAAACGTAATCGCCAATCGATGGATTAAATAGATCGATCGTCGATGGCCCCTTGGAAGAAACGACCCGGTTGAGAAAGGATCCAGTAAGCAACCGGATATTTGACTGGAATTCTTGTCTGCCATGAAGATTCTGGTTTTCATGCAACGTTATGTAGCGGTGATAGGCCTCAGCGAGGATATTTTCGTCAATCGCGTACCCATTAAGCACCGCCAAAAATATGATTGCGCGGCCAAAATCGTCCTGTTGAGCGATGAAAGGATTTTCCCAAACTTGGGATGGATTCGTTAGCGATCGAATGATATAGTCCCAGTAGTTATCTGGAGGACATATATCAAGTCTCGTGGCATCGGTGATGTAACTGAGCGGAGTCCGATTTAGTGGACGGGCAAGTCATCTAGATTATGCCGCAGATTGTTGTCTGTTGGCATAAAACTGGTTAGCGAAATCAGCGGGT
>JAYSQR010000054.1:0-21381 GCA_043721435.1 Nitrosospira sp.
GATGCTAAATTACGAGCTATCTTTTCTATGCTGAAAGTTACCTCAATTATGAGGCAATCTTCCTGACCTTCGGTATCCTTTTGTTATGAGGCAACGCGAGACAGCAGAGACTGTGAAAATGATATGAATAGAGGTTGCGTACATGGCGTGATTTATGCTTGACGATACCAGTCATCGAAGCCTGCAAATTCTATGTCCATGCGCAAGTTAATTCTTTTTTAAAAAACCAGATCATATCCAGGCAGGAGAAACCTGAAATAAGAGTCGGCAACAATTTAATCCAGATAATCCATTAGGCGGCTCTCCGAGCCCACGCAAGTGCTGGTGGTCAGTTTGTGGCCATTTTCGCCGCTTGCTCGGCGTCCATAGACCAAGCTATGGTCTTCTCCCAACCGACAAAACTGTCTCGCAACCTGCCTCACCATCATCTCGCGTCCTAATGGATTATCTGGGTTTAACTTATTATTCCATCAGGAATAATAACCCCGTCATAGATTTCGTGGATAATGCTCTCGAATTCAACCGTGCAAATCTGCCCCAAATATATTCTCCATAATGCCTATCATCCGCGTCGCGCTTGATGTTCCCGTGGTCACTTTGTTTGATTATCTTGCATCGGATGCAACAGCACAAGACATCGGTGCTCGTGTGCAGGTTCCTTTCGGAAGGAAGTTAATGACGGGTGTCATCATGGAAGTATCCACCTGTTCTTCCGTTTCCCCCGACAAGCTCAAACCTGCTGCACATATCTTTCATGACATTCCACCGCTGCCCGTAACACTCCTCGATCTGTGCAGGTTTTGCAGCGATTATTACCACCATCCACTGGGGGAGGTAATGATGAATGCACTGCCTGGCAGGCTGCGTAGTAGTAAACCCCTTGTACAGAAATCCACCGTCGCCTTTCAATTTTGTTTCACCGATGCAGGACGTGCGGCCGATACAGTATCCATCCCCGCCCGCAACATCGTCCAGAATCGTCTGCTGGCACGGTTGAGAGAAACCGGTGTGATCGACCATGAAGAAGCGAAACAGCTTTCACCGCGTGCGCCCAAGGCATTGCAGAAATTTGTCACTATGGGGTGGGTAAAAGAAGTTCCAACTCACCCCGCTTCCGTCACCAAAGCTGTATCCGGCCCCACCCTTAATACGGAACAGCAGAGCGCCCTTGCTGCCATTGCCGCCGACATCAGCGAATTTAACGCCTGGCTGCTGCATGGCATCACCGGTAGCGGAAAAACCGAGGTATACCTGCGGCTGATTACGCTGCTGTTGCTACAAGGACGGCAAACGCTGGTACTGGTACCTGAAATCAGTTTGACACCGCAACTGGAGGCAGCATTTCGTGCGCGCTTTCCCACCACATCGCTGGTGTGCCTACATAGCAGACTCAATCCCTCCGAACGCGTGAACGGCTGGCTGCAGGCGCAACAAGGTGAAGCCAAAATAATACTGGGTACACGCCTGGCGGTATTCACGCCACTGCCAAAACTAGGTCTGATTATTGTGGATGAGGAGCAGGATGGCTCCTTCAAACAGCAGGATGGCTTGCGTTACTCGGCGCGAGATGTGGCGATTTTCCGCGCCAGACAGACGAATGTGCCAGTGGTACTCGGCTCTGCCACACCTTCACTGGAAAGCTATTACAACGCGATTAATGGACGCTACCGTATGCTTCGCCTGTCGTCTCGCGCTGTTAAGAACGCTGTACTTCCCGCTGTGCGCTGCGTTGATACCCGCGCCGCCAAGAGCAAAGATGGTTTATCCGAGCCACTAATCATGGCGTTGGAGAAATGCCTGGCACGAAACCAGCAAAGCCTGGTTTTCCTCAACCGCCGCGGCTATGCTCCGGTGTTACTGTGCAAGTCGTGTGCATGGACGGCGACATGTCATCGTTGCGCCAGTCGCCTGGTAGTTCACTTGCGCGAAAAACAATTGCGCTGCCATCACTGCGGTCATCAGGAGCGTTTCCCCTCTGCCTGTCCCAAGTGTGGTGACCAGGACATCGTGCCCTTTGGTCACGGCACTCAGCGGGTGGAAGCTGTGCTGGCCGAACGTTTTCCCGATGCACGAATTCTGCGCATAGACCGTGACAGCACGCGTCTCAAGGATGGATGGGAACGGATGCTGAAGGATATTTACGAGCAACGTGTGGATATTCTGGTTGGCACGCAGATTCTTGCCAAGGGGCATGATTTCCCCAATCTGTCGCTAGTAGGAATTTTGAATTCTGATGCTTCGCTGTTCAGCACCGATTTTCGCGCGGCGGAGCGCTTGTTCGCGCAACTGATGCAGGTGGCAGGTCGCGCCGGGCGCGCCGACATCGCAGGCGAGGTGCTGATTCAAACCGAATTTCCCGACCATCCGCTGTATCACGCGTTGCGGCGGCACGATTACGACACACTCGCGCAAATGCTGCTGACAGAGAGAAAGATGGCAGGCTTTCCACCATTCGTCTATCAAGCTCTGTTGCGGGCGGAAGCGCCCCAGATCACCGCTGCACTGGATTTTCTCGCCAGCGCGGCAGCAATGGCAGGATCATCCAGAGAGGTGGAAGTATTCGACCCGGTCCCGGCGCAAATGGCGCGGCTCAAGGGGCTGGAACGAGCACACCTGTTGGTGCAATCCGGCTCACGCAAAAAATTGCAGGAATTCCTCGCTGCCTGGCACACAAAACTTGTCGCGCTTCCCGTCCGCAAGGTGCGCTGGGCGCTGGATGTGGATCCGCAGGAATTCTGACCCAAGGAACCGCCGTACTGCATGGCGATGATGCCTGCCTAGCGAATTTCGGCGTGCAGCCTGCCCATCATTTGCTCTGCCTGGTTGAGGTAGCCGCCACCAAACAGGTTCAGGTGGTTCAAAATATGATAGAGATTGTAGAGAGTTTTGCGAATGGCATAGCCGGGGTCAAGTGGGTAGGCTTCCCGGTAGGCCGCATAGAAGGTCGCAGGAAAGCCGCCAAAAAGTTCAGTCATGGCAAGATCTGTCTCACGGTCGCCGTAATATATTGCCGGGTCGAACAGCACCGGCTGCCCGGCAGAATCGAAAGCATAATTGCCGCTCCATAGATCGCCGTGCAACAGTGACGGAACTGGCGGCGTCGCCGGGGAAAAAACAGCCAATTCTGCCATCAACTGTTCACCCAGTGTTTGCAGCTTTCCCTTATAACCATTGGCTTGTGCAAGCCGCAGTTGATAGCCCAGACGGTGCTCACGCCAGAATTGAATCCAGTCGGAAGAGAATTTGTTGACTTGCGGCGTGGTGCCGATGGTGTTGTCGCGCACCCAGCCAAATTTCCCTGAAGAAAAGCGGTGCATCGCGGCGAGTCCCTGTCCCAACGACATGGCACCGCTTCTGCCGGCGCTACCCATCTCCAGGCATTCCAGTACCAGCCATGCGCTGGTTTCGTTCCTTCCCCAACACACTGGCACGGGAACGCGTAGCGTATGGGAGCTGTGAATTTCCTGCAGACCCGCAGCTTCCGCCTCGAACATCGGCAGATTGCCTGCGTTGTTGAGTTTGACGAAAAAGTACTGACCGCCGCTTTCAATGCGATAACTTTCGTTGATGCAGCCCCCACCGACGGCGGAGATTTTCTTCACGGTGAACGGGATGCCGGTGATAGCTGATATCTGTGCGGCGATGTCCGACCAGGGCAGCATGGATTGGCGAATTGCCGGGTTGCCAAGCGGGTCGCTCAGAGCAGCTTCTTCCTTGCCCGCCTGATCGCTGCACGCACCTGTACCGGCGCTGTCCCGCCGGTATGGTTGCGGCTTTTCAGCGAACCTTCCAGAGTCAGCACAGCATAGATATCTTGATCGACCCGTTGAGAGAATTGCCGCAATTCGAGCAGGGTAAGCGCGCTCAAGTCACAACTTTTTTTCTCGGCAAAACGCACTGCCTGCGCTACCGCTTCGTGCGCATCGCGGAATGGCAATCCCTTCTTTGTCAGGTAATCAGCCAGATCGGTAGCGGTGGCGTAGCCTCGCATTGCAGCAGCGCGCATTGCCTCCTGATTGACCCGGATGCCGGTCAGCATATCGGCATAAATGCGCAACGTGTCGGCAAGGGTGTCCACAGTGTCGAACAGGGGCTCCTTATCTTCCTGATTGTCCTTGTTGTACGCGAGTGGCTGGGCTTTCATCAGTGTCAGCAAAGCAACCAGATGACCATTGATACGCCCGGTCTTGCCGCGCACCAGTTCCGGCACATCGGGATTCTTCTTTTGTGGCATGATGGAGGAACCGGTGCAAAAGCGGTCAGCGAGATCGATGAAACCGAACAGTGGGCTCATCCATAAAATCAGTTCCTCGGATAGCCGCGACAGATGCGTCATGACCAGCGCCGCGCAGGCGCAGAACTCAATAGCGAAATCGCGATCGGAAACCGCATCCAGCGAGTTTTCACAAACACCGTCAAAACCCAGTTTCCGCGCCACCAGTTTGCGGTTGATAGGATAGCTGGTTCCAGCCAGCGCCGCCGCACCCAGTGGCAATTTATTCACACGCTTTCTGCAATCGACCAGTCGCTCAACGTCGCGCTGCAGCATTTCGAAATACGCCATCAGATGATGACCAAAAGAAATCGGTTGTGCCACTTGTAAGTGCGTGAAGCCCGGCATCACTGTCTCCACATGCTTCTCGGCGAGATCCAACAACGCCTGTTGCATGGCTCTGATACAGTTGATGATGTCGTCAATCGAGGTGCGCAAATAAAGCCGCACATCAGTAGCCACCTGATCGTTGCGTGATCGTGCCGTGTGTAGCCGTTTGCCGGCATCGCCGATCAGAGTGGTAAGACGTTTCTCGATGTTGAGATGCACGTCTTCCAGTTCCAGCAACCAAACGAATTTGCCACTGCGGATTTCGTCACGGATTTGATCCAGGCCCCGCTCGATGGCGGCGAGATCTGCTGCACTGATAATGCCCGCAGCAGAGAGCATCTGTGCGTGCGCAAGCGACCCCTGAATATCGAATTCAGCCAGCCGCCGATCGAAACCAATTGATGCAGTATAGCGCTGCACCAGTTCCGAAACCGGCTCGTTGAAACGTCCCGACCAAGCTTTCTTGCCATTTCCAGTAGGCGAGCTTTTCTTTTTTGAAGTTGCCATATTGCCTTGTCAAAATGGAAGTGTATGTGCAACCCTTCCAGGAACCTCAATCTCTGTCCCGATTTCCCAAGTGACGAGTATAAATCAAAATGTCTATCCGGATGCTCTGCCGAATTTTCCCAATCCGATGGGAAATGCAATGGAGAATGCTTGATTTAATTGAAAAGATCTGCTAGGTTGCATTTACTCGGCAAACTTACTGAAAGGTAAGGACGCAAAGTCACCGGCCTAAGGGAAACTATGGTAGCGGAACTGCCTCATGGATGTTCGCCCATGTGCAGAACCGCCCCCCCCTGAAGCACTCAGACATCGAGAATAGCCACGTCGTAAAAAGACACGCTGTCAATCCCTGAGCAGCTTTGCATCCAGATGGATGCGCTGACAGATCAGCATGAGTTTACAGCAACGTGTAACAACGGGACCCGGTATTGGATCATATCGGAAAGGGATTTTCATCATGAAACAACATAAAGGATTTACTCTCATTGAACTGATGATCGTGGTCATGATCGTCGGTATCCTGGCTGCCATCGCTTACCCGTCGTATACGCAACATGTCGTCAAGGCAAATCGTGCGGCGGCGCAAGCGCAGATGATGGACATTGCCAATCGCCAGCAGCAGTTTCTGCTAGCCAACCGCAGCTATGCCAGCAAGATAGAACTGGAAGCCAGCGGCTACAACCTGCCGGCTGATGTAAGCACCCGCTACAGCTATGCCGTCACTCTGGGGGCCGGGGCCGTGCCTTCCTACACCATAACGTTCACCCCAAGCGGATCGCAGACGGATGACGGCGTCCTGACCCTTAACAACGAAGGGGTTAAAACTCCGGCAGCAAAGTGGTGATGCGCAGCACGAACGCTACAGCACTTGATTCACATTCTATGCGGGGAGTGTCCCTGATAGAAATTCTTGTAACCATCGTTATTCTCGCGGTCGGTCTTCTCGGGCTTGCAGGCCTGCAAATGCGCCTGCAATCCTCCGAAGTCGAAGCGTATCAGCGAACACAGGCATCGCTGCTGCTGGAAGACATGGCAAACCGGATGGGTGGCAATCGTAAAAATGCCGTGAACTATGCAACCGGTTCCGCCAGCCCGCTGGGAACCGGAGACGCCCAACCTGCCACGTGTGCCGGTAGCGGCCAAGGCTTTGACACATGCCAATGGAGCAACGCACTGAAAGGAGCGGCCGAGCAGTCGGGAACGAATAACGTGGGAGCCATGATAGGCGCGCGTGGCTGTATCGAGAACCTGGGAGCGGATCAATATCAAATCACCGTGGTCTGGCAAGGCTTGACGCCGATATCAGCGCCTGCCTCAGCTTGCGGTGCGGGGCTTTATAACGGAGCCGCCGGGTCGAGCTGCATCAACGAGCTATGCCGGCGTGCCATGAGCACCATCGTGCGCGTTGCCACTCTGGGGACGCCATGAATCGGCATGGTCTGATGACAAGTGTCACGCGATTAGATGGTGGTGCACGCCGCCGTCAAGCCGGTTTTTCCATGATCGAGCTGATGGTTGCCATCACGCTGGGGTTGCTGATCATGACGGCGGTGCTGACACTTTATCTGAACCTGTCGCGGAACAACGCGGAACTGGCAAAAATGAACCGGCAAATTGAAAATGGCCGCTTTACCATCCAAGTGTTGCAGCAGGAGCTATGGCATGCCGGTTTCTGGAATACGTATGCACCGCCGCTGCCATCCGTCACCCCCCCCACCGCCATCCCGGATCCCTGCACCGCGTTTGCCAGTTGGGATGCCGCTTACATCGCTAATATGTATGCGATACCGGTGCAGGGTTATGCAGCGGGCAGTCTGCCGGCATGTGTCACTAACCCCCAGCCGGATTCCGATGCTCTGGTAGTGCGCCATGCTGCCACCTGTGTGGCGGGTGAAACAAGTTGCGAAGCCTATAACGCGAACAAGCTTTATCTGCAAACCCAGGGCTGTGCGAATACCGCCCACGTCAATTATGTTGCCAGTGCCGCCAGCAGCCCGGTTTTAGGTACACCGGGGGCAACGCTGTACCAGAAAAACTGTACAACGCCCGCCAACAAACGCAAGCTCATCACTTCCATTTTTTACGTGCGCAATTATGCCAATACTGCGGGTGATGGCATCCCCACTCTGGTGCGCGCCGATCTGGATCTTTCCGGCGGCAGCGTAGCCATGCAAAGCGCGCAGGCATTGATAGACGGGGTGCAGAGCATCAAGCTGGAGTATGGCCGGGATACCGACAACGACGGCAGCGCGGACGTGTTTGAAAATTGTGCGGCCTGCACCGCCACCGACTGGGCCAACGTCATGGCGGTTCAGGTTCATGTGCTGGCACGCAACCTGGAGGTGTCGTCGGGCTATACCGACAGCAAGACCTACGCGCTCGGTCCAACCGTGCTGGGGCCTTTTAACGACGGCTTCAAGCGCCACGCCTATTCCAGCTACGTACGCCTGATCAATCCCTCCAGCCGCAGGGACAAAGCGGGGGTGGCGCCATGAAACACCCACATCTTGCCGCCAGCCAGCGGGGAGCCACCCTGATAGTCGGGCTGATCATGCTGGTCATGGTCACCCTGCTGGTTATTTCGGCTTTCACGCTCAGCGGCGGCAACCTCAAGGCGGTGGGCAACATGCAGTTCCGCAACGAAGCCATTGCGGCGGCAAACATGGCCATTGAGCAGACCATCAGCGGTTCCTTCAGCACCATCAATGCTGCAGATACCATCGATGTCGATATCGACCAGGACAACATCATCGATTACGTGGTCAATGTGGCGGCGCCTGTCTGCATCCAGGCTCCGCCCGCCCCGGTCGATACCGCAGCCCTCAGCGGAGTGAATTCAAATATTTCCAACATGAGTAATTATCTGACCTTGTGGGAGATCACCGCCACCGTTACCAGCCAGGCAACAGGTGCTGCGGCGGTGGTCAAGCAAGGCGTCAACCAGCGCCTTACGCAGAGCCAGTACAGCGCGTCCACATGTCCAAACCCCTAAGGCACAGGAGATAAAAATGTCATCCCTCTGGAAAAAGAATCTGCTGGCCGCCGTTCTGATCGGTGTCAGCACTGCCGTGCTGGCGGAAGACATCGACCTGTTTGTCGGGGCTGCGCCACCGACCGCAGCGGATGCCCCCAATGTGCTGATCATCATGGACAACACCGCCAACTGGAGTACCGCATTCACTAACGAAAAGGCGGCATTGGCATCGGTATTGAGCGGGCTGGCGCAAGACCGGTTCAAGGTCGGTCTGATGATGTTCAGCGAGACCGGTGCCGGCAACAGCAACCCGGATGGCGCTTATGTACGCGCCGCACTGCGTCTGATGAATGCCACCAACAAGCCGCTGTACCAGAGCCTGGTCAACAGCCTGCATGTAAACAATGATAAGTCGAATGGCGGCAAGCTGGGGTTGACGATGGCAGAAGCCTATTACTACTTCTCCGGAGTCAATGCCTATGCAGGTCACAACAAGGCCAAACGGGATTACGCCGGCAATTCGGTAGCAGGCTACCTGTCGTCCAATGCTGTTTATGCTTTGACCGGCAACGCCTTCACTTCTGCGGCGAGCGCGACCTATCAGAATCCGGTGGACTCCGGTTGCCAGAAGAATTTCATCATCTACATCAGCAACGGCGCGGTACAGGACAACAGTTCCGACACCTCCACCGCCAATACCAAACTGACAGTCGCGGGTGGCAGCACGACACAAATCACCCTGTCGCCCAGCGGATCCCAAGCCAATGCCGCCGATGAGTGGGTGCGTTTCATGGCGACCACAGCTCCGACCAAGGTGGTAACGTATACGATCGATGTTAACCCTGTCAGCACGGGTCAGGGACCCGGGTTTACCGCCCTGCTCAAAAGCATGGCGAATGTAGGCAAAGGGAAATACTTTAAAGTTGTAGTTGACGACGATGGCGGCAGTACGCAAATCACCAATGCCCTCAATCAGATTTTTGGCGAAGTCCAGGCGGTCAACAGCGCATTCGTTTCCGCCAGCTTGCCGGTGAGCGTCAACACACAAGGGACTTACCTCAATCAGGTATTTATCGGCATTTTCCGCCCTGATGCCAATGCTGCGCCGCGCTGGAGCGGCAACCTGAAACAGTATCAGTTCAAGGCCAGCCTGTCGGGCGGCAGGATTGTGCTGAATCTGGTGGATGCAGATGGCAATCTTGCGATCAACAACAACACCGGTTTTCTTACTCAGTGTGCACGCAGCTTCTGGACACCGACTGTGGTGGATGACTACTGGTCGTTCAACCCGCAAGGTTCATGCACGGCCATCGCCAACTCGGATATATCCAACTACCCAGATGGCGATGTCGTGGAAAAAGGTGCAGCCGCGTATAAGTTGCGGGCGCTGGCGCCAGTGGATCGCACGGTAAAAACCTGCGATTCCGCTAGCTGCGCGAGCTTGACCGATTTCAACAATGCCAATGGCGCGATTACCCAAGCTTTGCTCGCTGCGGCAAACAGCACGGAGCGTACCAATATCATCAACTGGGTGCGCGGGACGGATATCAAAAACGAGAACGGCAATGCCAGCACCACGGAAATGCGGTCTTCGGCGCATGGTGATGTGGTGCATTCACGCCCGGTGGCGGTGGATTACGGCGGCTCCACCGGCGTGGTGGTATTTTATGGCGCCAATGACAGCATGCTACACGCGGTCAACGGCAACCAGACTGCCAGCATCGGCATTTATCCAGCAGGCAGTGAATTGTGGTCGTTCGTTGCGCCGGAACACTACAGCAAATTGAAGCGGATTTATGACAACAGTCCGATGGTGAGCTATCCCGGTCTGCCCGCGACCACCCCGGCAGCGCAGCCAAAACCCTACTTTTTTGATGGTTCGGTAGTTGCACAGCAGGATAGCGCTACTGCCACCGTATGGATTTACGCCACCCAGCGGCGCGGCGGGCGCATGTTGTATGCATTCGATGTAAGCACCCCGGCCAACCCCGGCCTGAAATGGCGTAAAGGCTGCCCCAACCTGACCAATGATACCGGCTGCAGCTCGACGGACTTCGCCGGCATCGGCCAAACCTGGTCAGCCCCCAAGGTGATGAAAGCAGCGGGATATGCTGCAGGCAATGCACCGCTGCTGATCATGGGCGGCGGTTATGATACTTGCGAAGACGCCGAACCCAACACCTGCACTTCACCCAAGGGCAACAGGGTATACGTGCTGGATGCGAATGACGGCACCTTGCTGACCACACTGAACACTGATCGCAGTGTGGCGGCAGATGTCACCATCGTTCGCGACAATTCCGGCTTCGCGCAATACGCCTACGTAGCGGATACAGGCGGAAATATTTACCGCATCACGATTGGTGCAGCCGTACCCGCAAGCTGGACCATCGCCAAGATCGCTGCGCTCGGATGCGATAGCCCAGTTTGCCCCGGTGGAACGGCCAATCGCAAATTCCTGTTCGCTCCGGAGGTGGTGGTAACGCCTGATTACAATGCGGTGCTGGTTGGTTCGGGTGACCGTGAGCACCCGCTGCTCAGCAACACGGTCACTACAGGCGTGGACAACGCGTTTTTCATGATCAAGGACAGACCTGCCGATGTAAGCTGGTGGCCGTCTGAAATGGCCACCTGCGTGCAGTCCTTGGCGTGCATGAACTCGCTGTTGGCAATCGATCCGGACAGCACCACCTCTTCCATCCAGGCGCAACTGGATGCCAAAAAAGGCTGGTATCTGGCGTTTGGTACTGGGATACATGACAAGGAGCAGGTAGTGACATCCGCGGTGGTTGCGCTGGGGGTGCTCACTTTCAGTACGCATACCCCGACCGCAGCGAATCCAAACATCTGTGGTCCCAATCTGGGCACAGCTCGTGTTTACAACGTCAAGTTTCTTGATGGCAGTGCAGCAGTCGGTGCGCCACGCTACATTATGATCACTGGCGGTGGCTTGCCACCTTCGCCGGTGGCGGGCATGGTAACCGTGAATAACCCCAGTTCTCCGGGATCAACCATGACGGTACCTTTCGTCATTGGCGCCAATCCGACATCTCCACTGGAAGGGTCCGCACCGATTGTGGCGGCAACATCTGCCAGCGCCAAGTCCCGTGTTTACTGGATGCTAAAGCAGTGATGGCAAATAAGGCCATGGCCGCGCATCATGACCGGCGTATTCTGCCGAGCCGGGGTATGACGCTGATCGAGGTGCTGGTGGCCCTGTCCGTGCTGGCGATTTTGCTGGCCATCGGCGTGCCTGCCTTTAATCAGTTCGTGGTTAGCAACCACCTGTCCGCTTATTCCAGCGACATGCTCTCCACCTTGACTCTGGCAAGGTCGGAAGCCATCAAGCGCAATAGCCGGGTGGTGCTCTGCAAAAGTGCGGATGGGGAAAGCTGCGCGGGCGCGGGGAGCTGGAATCAGGGCTGGATTGTGTTTGCCGATCCGAACAATAATGCGAACCGGGATGCCGGTGAACAGGCAGTGTACAAGGCGCCTGCTTTGCAAAGCGGCTATGTTTTTGACGGAATCAACGGTTTCATCGGTTCTGTTTCTTATGATACGCAAGGCAGGGCAACCCAGGCAGGGACTGTTACGCTTTGCCCCCCCGCACCCGCGGCATCGGGCCAAGGGCGCGAGATCGTGGTCAGCGCCAGCGGCCGGCCGCGAGCATCCAAGATTGCCAGTTGCCCATAAAGCGAGTGCAGCAGAATTCGTCTGACTCAGGCAAACGACGTAATCTACCAGCACGATCTGCTGGAAGAATCACTGACACGCCCAGAAGAAAAATTCGGTGAACGCCTCGCACGGATGCACTACAGTTGCCTGCTGGCGAGAAATTGCATTGCGCGATTCGAGAAAATCTTAGAAGAAAATGTGGGGGCGCGTTGGGTAGTGTTACTCACAGGAGTGGAGGAAAAGTTACCGGTGAGCCGCCGGCAACTGCACATCGTGCGGGAACTTGGACGCGGATGAGGTTCCCTCCAGAGCAATGGTTCCCTAAATCGCAATCACCTCGATGTCCGGCTCGATTGACCTTAACAGATTCTCGATTCCCCTGAGTGTGCCGGAAATCGAACTCGGGCAGGTGCCGCATGCACCCTGATAGTGCACACTGAGTGTGTTGCCTTCGAGGCCAAGCACATACAGATCGCCGCCGTCATTTTGCAGATAGGGGCGTATCTCCTCGTCGAGCAGCACGCTGATCTTGTCAAGGCGCTGTTGATCCTCGGGACTTAGCCCGGCAATTATGGTGGCGGCCGCAGCAACCATAGCGGCTGATTGCGCGTCCGCCGCAGGCGCAGCGCGGATCGGATCGGCAACCGCGCGTGCCAGATCCTGCCAGTCGGCACCGCCATCCTGCGTGATCGTGATCCAGCGATCGACATAAAATACGTTGGTCACGTGATCGATGTCGAACAGCGCTGCTGCCAACGGGTCATCCTGCGCCTGCTCGGCACTGTCGTACGAGTGCGTCACTCCCCAGGTCAACGGCTCCTTGAGGATGAATTTCAACGCATTCGGATTGGGCGTGCCTTCTATTTCAGCTATTCTTGGCATAGCGTTCTGCTAGGAGGCGCCGCCAACCGGTGCGTGCATCGGATCATCTGCGGCCTCGGTTGAAATGCTGGTGACAGAATTGAGTGCCGCCTGCAGCGTATGCCACGGCAGGATTGCACACTTGACGCGAGTCGGCAGGTCGCGCACCCCGGCAAACACCGTAAGTCGTCCGAGGTGGTGCTGGCTGCCGGGATCGAGTTTGCCGAGCGCCATATCGCGAAATTCCTGAATCAATGTTTCGGCATCGGTACGTGTCTTGCCCTTGACGGCAGCGGTCATCATCGACGCTGAGGCCTTGCAGATTGCACATGACTCGCCCTGAAATGCGATGCGGTCGATGTGCTCGCCGTCGAGATTGAGCGCAATCTCCAGGCGGTCACCGCACAACGGGTTGTGGCCCACCGCATGATGGCTTGCCTGGTCGAGAACTCCGTAATTGCGCGGCTTGCGATTATGGTCGAGGATGACCTCTTGATAGAGTGATTGCGTGTGCATTATGCGAAAACCTTTTGCGCGGCACGGATGCCTGCGATCAATGTGTCAACCTCGGCCATGCTGTTGTAAAACGCGAACGAGGCGCGCGACGTTGCCGGTATCTTGAAGCGCTGCATTACCGGCTGCGCACAATGATGTCCGGTGCGTACCGCAATCCCTTGCTGGTTCAGCAGTGTGCCGACGTCATGCGGATGCACGCCCTCGACCACAAACGACAACACTGCGGCCTTCAGCGCAGCGGTGCCGACGATGCGCACGCCCGGCAGGCGGCGTATCTGCTCGGTCGCGTAATTGAGCAGAGCATGTTCGTGTGTTGCGATTGCCTCCATGCCGATTGCCGACAAATAATCGACCGCAGCACCAAGTCCGATTGCGGCTGCGATCGGCGGGGTGCCAGCCTCAAATTTTTGCGGGATCGTGTTGTAAATGGTTTTTTCGAACGTCACCGACAGAATCATATCGCCGCCGCCCTTGAACGGTTGCATCCGCTCCAGCAGATCAGCCTTGCCGTAGAGGATGCCGATACCGGTCGGACCGCACATCTTGTGGCCGGAAAATGCATAAAAGTCACAGTCGAGATCCTGCACATCGATCTGCATATGGGGTGCAGCCTGCGCACCGTCGATCAGCACCGGCACTCCGCGCGCATGCGCAAATGCGATCATCTGCTTGATCGGATTGATGCTGCCCAGCGCATTCGACACATGCATCACGCCGACGAACTTGGTGTGTTCGTTAAAGAGCTGCTCGTATTCATCAAGCAGGAGTTCGCCGGCATCGTTGATCGGCACGACGCGTATTCTTGCGCCCTTCTCTTCCGCCAGCATTTGCCATGGCACGATATTGGAATGATGCTCCAGCGTGGTCAGAATGATTTCATCGCCAGCACCGATAAACTTGCGGCCGTACCCGTGCATTACCAGGTTGATTGCCTCGGTGGTGCCGCTGGTGAAGATCACTTCTCTATCCTCACGCGCATTAATGAAGTGCTGCAATTTGCGGCGCGACTTCTCAAATTCAGCGGTGGCCACTTCCGACAGGTAGTGCACGGCACGATGAATGTTGGCATGTTGCGTGGTCTGGTAACGCACCAGCCGATCGATCACCGGCTGCGGCATCTGGCCGGAAGCCGCGCTGTCGAGATAGACCAGCGGCTTACCATCGATCTTGAGCTTGAGTATCGGGAAGTCGGCACGGATACGCTCGACGTCGAACGTTGCGGTGAGTTGTGGCTCCAACACGGGTTCTACCGGTGTCATGGCTCAGTTTCTCTGAGTATG
This sequence comes from Nitrosospira sp., assembly GCA_043721435.1. GTDB lineage: Bacteria > Pseudomonadota > Gammaproteobacteria > Burkholderiales > Nitrosomonadaceae > VFJL01. The sequence continues at coordinate 14,417 of JAYSQR010000054.1, forward strand.
CTCGAGCACTGTTTGCTCGAGCCGGTGTCTGAGTGAGGCAACCGGAATGCGCTCGATGATTTCAGCGCCAAATGCATAAGTCAGCAGGTTGCGCGCCGTCATCTCGGACAGCCCACGGCTCTTGAGATAAAACACTTCCTCGCTGTCGAGCTGGCCGACAGTCGCACCGTGCGCGCATTTCACATCATCGGCAAAAATTTCCAACTGTGGTTTGGTATCGACATGTGCCCTGCCGCTCAACAGCAGGTTGCGGCTCGACTGTGCAGAATCGGTGAGCTGCGCACCCGGACGCACCATGATCTTGCCGTTGAATACCGCATGCGCCGCACCATCAACGATGCACTTATGCAACTGGCGACTGGTGCCATGCGGCTTGATGTGGTTGATGCAGGTATGCGTATCGGCGAGCTGGCGCTCTGCAATCAATGCCAGTCCGTCAATCGTGCATTCAGCACCCTCCCCTGCCAGTTGCACATTCAGGTTGTAGCGCGAAATGCGCGCGCCCAATGCAATACTGGTCGACTGATAACAGCTCGCCCGCGCGAGCGACACCGCACAGTCTGCAATGTGAAATGCCTGACCGCTGTCACGCTGCACCCGGATATGGTTAACACGTGCATTATCGGCCAGCACGATTTCAGTCACCGCGTTGGTAACATAGACACCTTGCTGCAATGCGACGTAATCCTCGATGACTGTCACTACGCTGCCGGATTCGGCAATCAACAGACAACGCGGATAGCTTGCAGTTTCCTTTTGGGTCGCAATGAACAGCAGGTGCACCGGCACATCGACCGCCACATCACGCGGCACAATGATCAGCGCCCCGTCATGCAGGAATGCGGTATTGAGCGCAGTGAACACGTTGTTGCGAAACTCGACATGACGACCGAGATGTGGCTCCAGTGTTGTTGCATGTGCGGAGACCGCCGCTGACAGGTGCGTTACCACTATGCCGGAATCTCCAGCCACACCTGGCACTTGCGTCGACAACTGCGGCGCGTACACCCCGTCTACGAACACCAGCCGGATCGTTGCTGGTTCGAGATAGAAGCGTTCCGCCTCTGCCGTCTGCAGGGGCGATGCGGTATGCACTGGCTGGAATGGCAGCTTGGTGAGCGACGAAATATCGGTGAAGCGCCAGTCTTCGTCACGCGTGGTCGGCACCCGCAGCGCGCCGACCCGCTCGACCGCTTCGGCGCGCAATTGATTCAGCCATGCCAGCGGACTGGCCGGCAATTGCGACCGTCCCTGCAGCAGGCTTTCAAGGTAACCGCTGGCGGTGGCCACACTCATGTTCATGCCCCCGCTGCGGCGCGCTGTTCGATACTGACCCAATCGTAGCCATGTGCCTCGAGATCGAGTGCAAGCTGCTTGCCGCCAGTCTTGATAATGCGGCCCGATTCCATCACGTGCACGTAATCAGGCACGATATAGTTGAGCAGACGCTGATAATGCGTCACCAGTATGGTCGCGCTGTCCTTGGTGGCGAGCTGGTTGACGCCGCTGGCGACGATCCTGAGCGCATCGATATCAAGGCCAGAATCGGTCTCGTCGAGAATTGCCAGCCGTGGCTCAAGCAATGCCATCTGCAAGATTTCATTGCGCTTTTTCTCTCCGCCGGAAAAACCTGCATTGACGCTGCGGTCGAGAAAATCCGGGCTCATCTCAAGCATCTTCATCTTCTCGCGCACGAAATCATCAAATTCGAGCGGGTCGAGTTCGTCCTTGCCGCGTTGCGCTTGCACCGTATTGTAAGTGAGGCGCAGGAACTGGTTATTGGCGACGCCAGGTATCTCGATCGGATACTGGAAGGCGAGAAACACGCCGGCACGAGCACGCTCTTCGGGTGCCAGCTCGAACAGGTTTCTGCCTTCAAACAACACCGTACCACCGGTAACTTCATAGGCAGCGTGCCCGGCGAGGACCTTGGCGAAGGTACTCTTGCCTGAGCCGTTGGTGCCCATGATCGCGTGCACTTCACCGCTTCTGACCGTGAGATCGATGCCCTTGAGGATCTCGATGCCGTTAACGGTTGCCCGCAGCCCACGTACTTCCAGCAGCGATTTGCTATCCGGGTAAATCATCCGACACTCCCTTCGAGCTTGAGGCCGAGCAGTTTGGTCGCTTCGACCGCAAACTCCATCGGTAACTGTTGAAACACATCCTTGCAGAATCCATTGATGATCATCGATACCGCCTCCTCGCCGCCGATGCCGCGCTGCGCAAAATAGAACAGTTGGTCCTCACCGATTTTCGACGTCGATGCCTCATGCTCGACGATGGCGCTGTTATTGCGCACCTGAATATAGGGGAAAGTGCTGGCACTGCATTGATCGCCGACCAGCATCGAGTCGCATTGCGAATAGTTGCGTGCACCGGCGGCGGTAGGTGCAATCCTGACCAGCCCGCGGTAGCTGTTGCTGGAATGGCCGGCCGAGATACCTTTGCTGACGATGGTGCTGCGCGTATTCTTGCCGATGTGGATCATTTTGGTGCCAGTGTCAGCTTGCTGATGATTGTTGGTAACCGCCACCGAATAGAATTCGCCCACCGAGTTATCGCCCTGCAGCACGCAGGAAGGATACTTCCAGGTGATCGCCGAGCCGGTCTCTACCTGGGTCCACGAAATGCGCGAATTGACGCCTTTGGCAAGACCGCGCTTGGTGACGAAATTGAAAATTCCGCCAACGCCGTTTTCGTCACCTGCGTACCAGTTCTGAACCGTTGAGTACTTGATGTCGGCGTTATCAAGCGCAACCAGCTCGACCACCGCCGCGTGCAACTGATTGGTATCAAACCTGGGCGCGGTGCAGCCTTCCAGATAGGAGACCGACGCCCCCTCCTCGGCAATGATCAGGGTGCGTTCAAATTGCCCTGATGCCTCGGTATTGATGCGAAAGTAGGTGGACAAATCCATCGGGCATTTGACCCCCTTCGGGATGAAACAGAACGAACCATCGGTGAATACTGCCGAGTTGAGCGTGGCGTAAAAATTATCCCCGACCGGCACCACGGTGCCGAGGTACTGCTTCACTAGATCGGGATGGGTATGCACGGCTTCCGAAATCGAACCGAAAATGATGCCGACCTCGGCCAGTTTCTGCTTGTAGGTGGTCGCCACCGATACGCTGTCGAAAATCACATCCACCGCAACACCGGCGAGCGCAGCTCGCTCGTGCATCGGCACACCGAGCTTCTCGAAAGTACGCAACAACTCCGGATCGACCTCATCCATGCTGCCCAACTTCTTTCTCGGCTTTGGCGCGGAGTAGTAGCTAATCGCCTGGAAATCGATCTTCGGATATTTGACGTTCGGCCACTGCGGCTCTTTCATCGTGAGCCATTGCTGATAGGCCTTGAGGCGGAACTCGAGCAACCACTCGGGTTCATTTTTCTTGGCCGAAATCATCCGGATGGTATTCTCGCTCAGCCCTTTCGGCGCAACATCAGACTCGATTTCGGTAACGAAACCGTGCTTGTAAGGCTGGTTGACCAGATTCTGCAGTACCGCACTCATTCAGCTTGCTCCAATATCATCCGCTGCGAAGAAGAATCTCTGAATTACTTACCTGAAATTTCTTCCTAGCCGTTATAGTCAAATCTCAGTTGATTCCTTCAGGCTGAAACTCTCGCCACAACCGCACGTGTTATCAACGTTGGGATTGTCGAACTTGAATGTAGCGTTGAGCCCTTCCCTGACGAAATCAATACGCGAACCATCGAGGAATGGCAGGTTAGCGGCGTCAATCACTACCTGGGCGTCATGCGACTCGTACAACTGATCATTCGCCCGCACCTCATCGGCATAGTCAAATGTGTAGGCAAAACCGGAACAACCCACCTTCTTCACCCCGATCCGCAGGGCCAATCCCTTGCCACGCTTCTCGAGCTGTTTCTGGACCTGTCTTGCCGCACTTTCGGTCAACGTTATCGCCATCGCTATTCTCCATCTGCCAATTTGTTAAGCGTGACTGCAACAGAGGTATGTCATTGCGCCAGGATCATACTGAAACCGCAATATGTCCGCCCTCGGGCATGACCTTACGCATATCCAGAATTTGCACCGCGCCACCCTGCCGCGCTTTCTGGTCATCAACCAGCTGTTTCAGCGTCACCGCGCCAAGGTGATCGAAAATTAGCTCATTAAGCCTTATCCACAAGTCGTGAGTCAGGCATTTCCTGTCATCAAGGCAGTTTTCCTTTCCGCTGCATTGAGTCGAATCGATCGGCTCATCCACGGCAAGGATAATTTCGGCAACCGTCATCTGCCCCATGTCCTTGGCAAGACAATAGCCCCCACCCGGACCGCGCACGCTGCCAACCAGCGCGCGCTGGCGCAGCTTGGCGAATAATTGCTCAAGATAAGACAGCGAGATTTGCTGACGCTGGCTAATCCCGGCGAGCGTCACCGGCCCGGGGCCCTGCTGCATTGCAAGATCCAACAATGCCGTCACTGCAAACCGTCCTTTGGTTGTGAGCCTCACGATGAACTCCTTATATTAATCAATTGGATGAACCTATTAAAGCAGGGTTAACGTAGCCAATAGATGACTAATTTTGTCAACTATAAGACAGTTGATCGATTCAGTCAACTATAATTCGGAGATCGCGGGGAAATTAGTCAATCAGTCGCAACAGCGCGCGAGCTACTCGACCCTGTGCTTGCCTGTATCCAGTTTGTTCCGGGGGGTACTACTGTCGATTAGACGCAGGGGAGCGAGCCTGACAACCAAGCACATCCGTTTGCACTGCTGTCAGCGGCGGCGAAGTCGCATATGGGTTTTGATCAGTTCTATTGCCTGATGACGAAACTGGTTGCCTTCTGTGTCTTTTACCCACATATGTAGCAGGCCAATGAAAAATAAATGGGTATCCATAGTTAACTGGGCGGGATCATGTGTAGCGTGTAACTGCCCTTGAACTTTTGCACGCTCATAAACCAGTTGCAATTTTCCTGCGATACCGGAACAATTCGCCAAAATCTGCTGTAAGACAGCAGCGAATTCGTCTACATATTCACACTTGATCATCATGATTTCGTAAATCTGCCGTGTCTCAGCGCTATCATTCAACATTTGTATGGTGGTGCACAGAAAATCCTCTATCTGAGTAAGCGGATCTTCGGAGCCTTCAACCAGCAAGGTATCGTCCATGCGGTCTATCAGTGGCAGAAACACCTGTTCGCGCATGGCGTGGAATAGATCAATCTTGTTGTCGAAGTGCCAATAAACCGCCCCACGCGTAACCCCGGCCTGGGCAGCAATGTGCTCCATGGTGGTGCGACTGACGCCGCGGATCAGAAATACCTCACGCGCCGCGTGAATGATACGTTGCCGGGTTAACTCGGCATCTTCTTTAGTTTTACGAACCATGATTATCGTGATTCCTTAGATTCTTATTTACATACACTATTACTAGTATATATATTTATCAAAATATGCTATTATTTGTATATGTAATTTACATACATACAAGAATGTAGGTAAATTATTTTGCGTACCGAATAGGGAGTTGGAGATAGTGGCCTTCGGTTTTGATCAAAGCAACCACCATACTTCACCAGCGGCCAACAATTTAATAAAAGCGGTCGCCATGCTGACCGTCGGCGTTGCATTAGCTGCATGTGGCAGTAACGACCAGTCCGGCCAGCCTCCTGCCGGGGTCGCCATGCCGGTAAGCGTAATCGAAGTGCAACCAACCAGCGTGCCGGTCAGTGCTGAAGCCGTTGCACAAACCGAGGGTGCCAAGGAAGTCGAAATACGTCCCCGTGTGGGTGGCATTCTGCTCAAGCGCTTGTATGAAGAAGGCGCTGCAGTAGCAGCAGGCCAGCCCATGCTTCTGATTGATCCGGTACCCTATCAAAATGCTCTGGCGCAGGCGAAAGCGCAACTTGCCGAGCAAAAAGCCCGGATTGAACAAACCCGGCGTGAAGAAAATCGGCTGCAGGAATTGTTGGCCACCCAGTCTATCAGTCAGCGTGAGTACGACAATGCCGTCTCTGATAATGCAGTCGCCAATGCTGCCCTGCAACAGGCCGTAGTGCGCGTACGCGACGCCGAGCTTAATCTCTCTTATGCAACCGTAACGGCGCCGGTTGGAGGAGTATCAGGCCGTTTTCAATTTTCTGAGGGCGCGCTGGTGTCAGCCAACACCAGCTTACTGACAACGATAGTGCAGCTATCGCCAATCTGGGTGCGCTTCAGCTTTTCCGATAACGAATTGGCGCGGTTCGGCGGGCATCTGACTGAACAGAACGTGCAGCAAGTGACCTTAATATTGCCGGATGGCTCGGAATATCAACAAAAAGGCCAATTGAATTTTGCTGCCAGCCGGATTGACCCATTGCTGGGCACGCAACAACTGCGTGCAACCTTTGAGAATGCTGATCAGCGCTTGCTACCGGGGCAGTTTGTGCGTGTGCGTGTAACCACAGGCGAGCGCAGCGGCGTTTTTATCGTGCCGCAAACCGCAGTAATGACGTCTGATCTGGGTCGATCCGTTTATGTAGTCAATGAAAAGAATGCAGCAACCGTCCGGCCAGTGGTGGCCGGCAATTGGCTAGGTACGAATTGGGTGATTCTTGAAGGACTCAATGCGGGCGACAAGGTAATAGTCAACAACATTATCAAACTTCGTCCGGGCACCATCGTGTCGCCACAGGCATCGGGGACGGCGCGAATACCAACACCGAAGGCAGTGCCAACACCAGCACCAGAGGCAGTGTCAGCACCAACACCGAAGGTGGCGTCGGTAGAAGTACCGGAGACAACACTGATGAGAGCGCCGGAGGCGGCACCGGCACCAGCACGGGAAATAACAACGACGAAAGCGCCGGAGGTACCGCCAATACAAATACCGGCACCGGCACTAGTATAACAACCCATTAATTACGAAACATAATGCCTAGCCATTTTTGTATCTGCATCCTGCCGAGTGAACGCCCACTCAATGCCACGTTGCTC
>JAYSQR010000055.1:0-7619 GCA_043721435.1 Nitrosospira sp.
GATACAGTTCCGTCTGTCGCATGGCAGGCTCCTCATCATGGGGTGGGTATGCGACAGTATAATATATGATTCGTTATTTATGTGTTTAGATACTAGTGCAGTCCCAGCCCATTACGAAAGCGCAGACTGCCAGGGATTTTGAAGCTTATCAGAAGCGCCTAAAACGTAAATTTATCGGCGCCCATACGCAGGAGCCGCGCTTCGCCAGCTATGTCAAAGACTGGCGGCTCAAAATAGAGCAACTCGAGAATCTGAATTATCCCGAAGCCGCCAAACGGGAAAAACTGTACGGAACCGTACAACTCACCGTTGGCATCAAGTCTGATGGCAGCCTGGAATCGGTTGAAATCAATCGTTCCTCAGGAAATAATATCCTGGATGAAGCAGCGATACGCATTGCAAAGCTCGCCGGGCAGAATGGGTTTGCTCCTTTTCCGCCCGAGATCAGCCAGGATATCGACATCCTGCATATCACCCGCACTTGGGTATTTAAGGAACCACTGAGCGAATAATCATGCCGGTTGCAGATTGCACAATCGCCAGACACTGCTGAAATGATCGCTGATCATTGCGCGCAAGTTCAATTGATCAGCGCCGCCCTAGGTAAGCATAAGTGGGAAGTCGCATGACCAGATTTTTTATTACCCGGCCAATTTTTGCATCGGTCTTATCAATGATCATCGTTCTGGCGGGTCTGGCCGCCGCGATGCAGTTGCCTATCGCGCAATATCCACAAATCGCGCCCCCCACTGTGGTAGTGACTGCCACCTTCCCCGGAGCCAGCGCAGAAACTCTCGCAAAAACCGTCGCCGCCCCCATCGAGGAGCAGCTAAGCGGCATCGAAGGCTTGCTCTATTTCGACTCCAGCGCGGATTCAAGCGGCACCTTGACCATCACGGCCACGTTTGAAATTGGCACTGAAATCGATCGAGCCACTTTTAATGTGAGCAACCGTCTCAACATTGCGCTGCCGCGCTTACCGGATGAAGTTCGCCGTACCGGTATCGTGGTGCAAAAGCGTTCCAATGATATTTTGCTGGTGGTGATGCTGACCTCCAAAGACCGGAAATATAACCCGCTTTTTCTGAGCAATTACGTTACGCTCAACGTGCTGGATGAATTAAAGCGCACCAAAGGCGTTGGCGAAGCGCGGATTTTCGGTGCGCAGGATTACTCCATGCGTATCTGGCTGCGCCCTGATCGCATGGCGCAGCTAGGTATCACCACCAGTGATATTGCGGCTGCCATCCGGACGCAGAATGCACAATACGCCGCCGGCAAGATTGGCCAGGAGCCGGCACCGGCTGATCAGCAACTGGTTTATACCGTCACGGCCGAGGGCCGCCTGCTCGAACCCGAGCAATTCGGCAACATCATCCTGCGCGCCGAAGGCCCACGCGGGGCGCTGTATCTCAAAGACGTGGCACGAATTGAACTCGGCTCGCAAGACTACAACATCCGCACTGCATTGAATGGCGAGCCGGGTGTCGGCATTCCCATTTATTTGCAGATCGGAGCGAATGCCCTGGACACCGCGCATGCCATCAAAACGAAAATGGAGGAATTGAAACAACGTTTCCCGGAGGGGATCGATTATGAAATCCCGTACGACACCAGTGATTTCGTCAAGGCTTCGATCTGGGAAGTAGTCAAGACACTGGGTGAAGCGATGCTTCTGGTGATCCTGGTGGTGTTTGTGTTCCTGCAGAGCTGGCGTGCGACGTTAATCCCGATTATCGCAGTGCCTATTTCGCTCATCGGTACTTTTGCTGGCTTGTGGATGCTGGATTTTTCCATCAATACCCTGACACTTTTTGCCATGGTGCTATCCATCGGCATTGTGGTGGATGATGCAATTGTCGTGCTGGAAAACATAGAGCGGTTAATGGCGGAAGAAAAACTCTCTCCGGTCAACGCGGCAATTAAAGCCATGCAGCAGGTGTCGGGGGCAGTTGTTGCCATGACATTAGTGCTGGTTGCGGTATTTCTGCCGGTCGCTTTCCTGGGCGGCATTGCCGGTGAGTTATACCGCCAGTTTGCCGTAACAGTGGCCGTAGCTGGGGTCATTTCCGGGGTGGTCGCGCTGACCCTGACCCCAGCCTTGTGCGCCCTGCTGCTGAAATCCGTCCATGGCAAGTCCCGCTTCTTCCAGCCTTTTAACCACGGATTTGAGCGTATCAGAAAGTTTTATGTGGCCATGGTCAGCTTGACGCTGCGTCACACCATTATTGGCGCGATAGCATTCGTAGTGGTTATTGGCGGCGTGGTTTATTTGATTAAAACCATCCCCGGCAGCTTTGTCCCGCCCGAAGATCAGGGCTATGTCATAACCGCAGTTATCATGCCCGATGGCGCAACATTAAGCCGTACTGTTAAAACTACCGACTCAATCCGTGCCACGATGGCAGAAGATCCTGCGGTAGCTTTTCAATTTGCGGTGAATGGATTTGATCTCTTTGGCGGCGGCAACAAAACCAACGCAGCGACCATGTTCGTGCGCATGACCGATTGGTCTGAACGCACGGCGACTGCGGATGATATCGTCAAGAAGCTGTTTGGCATCGGCATGATGCAGCCGGATGGCCTGGCCATTGCTTTCAATCCACCGGCGATCAGTGGATTAGGGAATGCCGGCGGCTTCGAAGTCTACGTGCAAAGCCGGGCAGATTCCGATCCGCTGCGCTTGGCCAGCGTAGTCAATGACTTCATCGCTGCATTGCAGCAGGAACCGCGCCTGGCTGGCATCAACACCTTTTTCCGCCCGACTGTGCCGCAATTATTTGTCGAAGTGGATGAAGCCAAGGCAATTTCGCAAAGCGTCGCCGTCGCCGATATCTACGCCACCTTGCAGAGCACGATGGGCTCGCTCTACATCAATGACTTCAACCGTTCCGGACGCACTTACCGCGTGCAATTGCAGGCCGAAGCAGAATATCGCATGAAACCAGAGGATTTAGGCAGGGTTTATGTGCGCGCTCAATCTGGCGCGATGGTGCCTTTGTCAGCCTTGAGTACAGTAAGCAATATCGTTGGCGCGGACCAACTGGTCCGCTATAACGGCTTGCTAGCGGCAAAGATATTCGGTGGTGGCGCTAGCGGCGTGAGTTCGGGTGATGCTATTGCAATGGTAGAAAAGATCGCCGCGCAAAACTTGCCTGAAGGCTACCAGATTGCCTGGACTGGTCAGGCCTATCAGGAAAAACGCACCGGTTCTGCTGCGATTTTCGCCTTCAGCTTTGCCATCATTATGGTGTTCCTGATTCTGGCCGCACAGTTTGAGACCTGGGTGTTACCTTTAGCCGTCATCATGGCGGTGCCATTCGCGATGGCCGGTGCATTGCTGGCAATATTGCTGCGCGACATGCCCAACGATATCTACTTTCAGATTGGCCTGGTAACGCTGATCGGGTTGGCGGCAAAGAACGCGATCCTGATTGTCGAATTTGCCAGCCAGAAAATGAAACAGGGCATGCCGGCTGCCCAAGCAGCAATCGAAGCGGCGCAACTACGCTTCCGGCCGATCGTAATGACCTCGATGGCGTTTGTTCTGGGTGTGGTGCCGCTGGTGATTGCCACCGGCGCGGGTGCGGCTGCGCGCCGCTCGATGGGTACTGGGGTCTTTGGCGGCATGCTGCTGGCCACATTCGTCGCCACCATATTCGTCCCGCTGTTCTTCGCCTGGTTCACACGCAAGCACGTACAACAGCCGACTGAAAAGGCAGCGGAGGAAACAGTATGAACCTGCGGCTGCGCATGTTGCTGCTGCTGCCAAGTCTGCTGCTGGCATCCTGCGCCATGGGGCCCAATTATTCCCGCCCCGCTATCGACACGGCCGATAAGTTTCTCATGGCGGAAACGGAAGGCGAATCGATTGCCAACCTCCCCTGGTGGGAGCTGCTGCATGACGAACAACTGCAACGGCTGATCAAGCAGGCGCTGGCAGAAAACAGGGACCTCAAACAGGCGGTGGCGAGTGTGGAAGAATTTCAGGCGCGCATATCCATGGCACGTTCGGATTTTTTCCCCGGAATCAATATGAGTACCAATGCCCCGGCATTAGGCACTCTTGGCGGCTTCGTCGTGCCAGGATTTCCAACGCCCTTCAGTTATTTCGGGCAAGGCAGTCTGAACTGGGAAATGGATATCTGGGGCCGGGTCCGCCGCTCCAATGAGGCCGCCCGCGCCGATCTGCTGGCGCGCGAGGAGAACCGCCGGGCAGTGATTCTCACGCTGGTGAGTGAGGTCGCGCAATCCTATTTTGATCTTCTGCAGCTTGACATGCAGTTGGACATTGCCCGGCGCACCCTGCAATCGTGGGAGGAAACGGTTGCGCTTGCCCAGCATCGCTTGCGCGGAGGCGTGATCTCCCGGCTCGATGCTGACCAATTCGAGGCGGAACGTGCCAACGTATCCGCCAGAGTGGCTGAACTGGAACGGCAGATGGTCCAGAAAGAGAACGAACTGAACGTATTGCTGGGAAAGAATCCGGCGCCAATTGCACGCGGCCGTCTGCTGACGGAGCAGACGATGCCGCCGGAAGTACCGGCCGGACTTCCTTCCGATCTGCTGCAGCGGCGTCCAGATATTCTGCAGGCGGAACAGACCCTGGCAGCCGCCACCGCTAGAATTGGCATGACCAAGGCCGCACGCTTTCCCCGGATCACGCTCACCGGCCTGCTGGGTGTTGCCAGCCCAAGGCTGGCAAACCTGCTGACTTCCAGTAGCGAATTTGGCATGGGAGGGGTCGGACTAGCCGGCCCATTACTGAACGCGCAAACTCTGGGTCATGAACAGCGGGCGGTTGAAGCCCAGGCAAGGAAAGTATTGGCTCAATACGAGCAGACCATTCTGGTGGCGTTCAAGGAAGTTGAAGATGCCCTGGTGGCGGTGCGCACGGCGCAGGATCAACGCAAAGCGCAGCAGGAGCGGGTCGACGCCCTGCGCTCAGCTTTGCAGATAGCCGATCTGCGCCACCAGGCGGGCATTACCAGCCCTGTGGAAGTGCTCATTGCCAAACGCAGCCTGTTCGCGGCTGAGGCTGCTCTCACAGGCGCGCATCGCCTGCATCTGGTGTCGGTCGTGCAGCTCTACAAAGCCTTGGGTGGAGGATGGTCGCCGGGATAAATGAGAGGAGTCGTGCGGTGCTCGGGTCTTGAGTACCCGAATGGCCCGCCGGTCCGGAATCCAAAGCTTTCAACCGCGCTGCGAGAAAATGCGGCAGTACAAAACTTCCTATCGCATGTAAGGCCTGACGCTTTCGCCAAAAAACTCACGCATCATAAAATCTTCAAGTCCCGCGTTTTCTTCCATGCGTGCGGACAGGACGACCACGCGGCCGAGGCGGGGTGATTCCCAGTTAAAATTACCCTCGTGATACTGGCGTATCAACTGAATCATCCTGCGAACGATTGCGCGCTCCACATCACCATCTGGCCCGGCCTCGACTTCGATTAATTCGAGCCGGGAATTGCCGGGATCCGTGGTCCAGCCACGAAATGTAAACTCGGCTGTCCGGGTTCCCATTCTGACAATTCTAAATATACCATTCGTGCCTGGGGCCTGTAGGTTGCGCTTGATATTGGCCATTCTGATCTCTTCTTCCGATGGCTGGCGTCCGGGAGCCATCGTTTCAGCGTTTTCACGTTCATCAAAAGTCCCTGCTGCACGGCGGCGTGCTCTGGCCTGGTTGATGTAGGCCATCATATCTGTAGGAGCCTCCAAATTGGGGGCTAATGGAGTATCTGATGGGGGTTTTTCGATAGCCTTGGGTTGAACCTTGGCCTGAGCTCGAGGGATTTGACGGGGGGACGGCAACGACTCCTGTTCCAGCTTTGATTCCGATAATTCCACAAAACGTGCTTCGATTGAAGGTGGCGTTACAATCTCAATCTTGGGAGATGTCAGAAATAATCCGAACCCCCAGATGATGAGCAGCCAGATGGCCGCCGCCAGTGGCATCGGCCACCAGAATCGAATCTCCATCGATCTGGAACTTGCCATGTTCAGCGAATTATTTATGTTTCACCGCAATCAAAAAATGCTGGGCGCCGACGGTCCGAGCTTGCAACATTGCTTGCACTACGATGCCCTGCGGGGCTTCGTGGTCTGCCGACACCACCAGCTTCTGTTGTGAGTCGCGCAGTAACGGTTTGAGCGTAGCGGCCAGGGTCTCCAAGGTAACAGACGTCCGGTTGATAAAGATTTTGCTGTCGCTTGTCAGTGTCAGAGTCACCGGCGCATCTGCGCTGAGTTTCTCAGCTTCCCCTTGGGGCAGATTCACCTGCAGGGAATCAAGATTCTGCATCGACAATGAAGCAAGCATGAATGTCGCCAGCAGGAAAAACATCACATCGATCATCGGAATGATTTCAATGCGGCCTTTGCGAACCGCCCTGGATTTACGCAGCTTCATGGGCGCCATCCTGTTGATCCAAACGGATATGATCGATCAGCCGCGTACCCAGACGCTCCATCTCATCCATCGTTTGTGATTGCAGACGAGAGAAGTAGTTGAATCCGAACAGCGCCACCAACGCGATCAACAAACCGACCACCGTTGCGATGAGTGCTTCAGCCACTCCTCCTGTCACTGCCGTGGGATTGACGATACCTTCGCTGCCAATTATCTGGAAGGCGCGCATCATACCGATAACCGTTCCGACCAACCCGAGCAAAGGTGCGGCCGTGACGATGGTTTCCAGCGCCCACAGCCTGCGGGCAAGATTCGATTCGATCACTTGGGCTTCATCCGCCGCACGGGATTCAGTCCACCATGAGGGTTGATGTCTGTTGGAAATCAGCACCTCAAAGAAACGCTTGTAATAGTGGCGCTCATCCAGCCCTGAAAGGATTTTCTCCAGGTCTGCCCATTTGAAGCCATAGTTTTCAACCAGGTTCAGCAAGTCATGCGAAAGCCGGGCAAAACGCCAATAGAGAAATGCTTTTTCAAGCATGATCGCCAGAGCGATGATCGCCAGCAACGACAATGGCAGAATAATTATCCCGCCGAGTTTTAGTGTGGTCAAAGTTTGATCCAGCTCTTCCATATTTACCTCCAAATTGGGGATATTTCCCCGGTTGCCAGTTGCCAAATTGCTAGTTAAAAAATTTATTGCTGCCAGAAATAAGATTTCCAGCATGGTTCAAACTGGTCAAATTCTACTCCCGTCCCGGATTTAATAAATCTTGGTGAGTAGATTGATGACAGAAGTAGCCGTGGGGATCGGACTGAGCGGCCCATTGCTGAATGCGCAAACCCTGGGCCATGAACAACGGGGGGTCGCAGCCCAGGCAAGGAAGGTGCTGGCCCAATACGATAACAATACAAGCAAACCATGCTGGTGGCGGTCGTGCGACTCTACAAAACCCTGGATGGTGGATGGTTGCCGGGATGAGTGAAAGATATCGAATGGTACTCGGGTCTTGGGTAGCTGGGTGGCTTGCCGGTTCGGACAAACCTGAAAACCGGATTTACTCCGTTCTCATTGACTGCTAATGACACACAGCTGCCGGTCGTGCTTTCGAGATATCGTCAAATCTGGTGTATGACCTTTTCAAGGAAGGTCGGTCAGGCGGCGAGTTTTTGCTGGCCTGATTGATCTTCTTTTACTTCCTCGCCA
>JAYSQR010000056.1:0-21300 GCA_043721435.1 Nitrosospira sp.
GTAGCCGAGACCGATCTCAATGCCAGCCGCACGCAAAAGAAGATGGTGCTGAAGGAAGTCAAGGCCGACGAGGATGACGATGGCGAGTGAGTTACCGCACTTGCCCGGTGTCCCCACTGCCCGCCCCGGGCAGTGGTCTTGCTTGTAAATGTTCCCATTTGTTAACCGCCTATCGAGCCGCTCAGCGCACCGGAGGCTGAGCAAACGGTGACAGCACAGCTTCAGTCCTGAATTCTTTTCCTCTTCGGTTTTTATGCCATCCCGGGACAAGATTTTTATTTTTACCCGAAACCGCTTTTCCCAGCTCGTCTCTCGCAATTTTCCTATGGCTCCCAATTGTCATTGTAGATATCCATTTGTTTGTCGGATTGAATCCGTAGTTACCGGCGGATAATAAAAAGTGACTTCGCACTACTGGACAACGTGCAAGTGGTAGCATAATCCAAGCCGCTGGAAGCGAAGTGCGAAACGCCATTTTAAGTTCTACAGCCAGATGTGTCTGCATGCGGTGCTTGACGACAGGACACTGGATGGAGTTTACTTCGGTAACTTGGCTGGAGCGCTATGCGCAGCCTAGGTAGGAGCCACGAGGCTTCCGCTTACGAAATGGAATTTCTGTCCAAATAAACAAGAAACGCTTCTATCTGGATTTGTTGCCATGACCGATTTCACCCCCGGGGTACAGGAAAAACTGCGCTTACTGGCGGAGTCATATGCGGCGAAACTGCCGGACAAGATCGATCAGATTGATCAGATGTGGGGGCAGTTGCAGGCCGAATGGAATGAGGAAGCCTTGCAGACGCTGCATCGCACGGTGCATAGTCTGGCCGGCTCTGGCAAAACTTTTGGTTTTGCCAAAATCAGCGTGGTGGCACACGACCTGGAAGGAATCCTGAAAGGGATAATGAAATTAAAGACGCCAGCCAGCGAGCAGCAATGCGCCCAGGTACAGAAAAAGATTGAAGAGTTGCGGCAGGCAGCGTCACATGCCAGCCCCGTTCAGAGGGTCGTATCCGCCCCTGCGAAGACTGCTGCAACGGCAGCGGGATCCAGGGGGCTCAAGCAGGTTTTCGTGGTGGATGATGATTATGAAGTGGCGCAGGAGCTGGCTCTGCAGTTGCGCCATTTCGGTTATGAGGTGCGTGTTTTTAACCGGCTGGACGAATTCCGGCTGGCTGTGAAACAAATCCCTGATGTGATCGTCCTGATGGATATCGATTTCCCCGAAGACAGGCTGGCAGGTGTCAAGGCAATGAAAGAAGTCCAGCAGGAGCGTGCTGTGCCCGTTCCAGTGATATTCATTTCCGCATACGATGATCTGGCCTCACGCTTGGGTGCGGTGCGTGCCGGGAGCAGCGCTTACTTCACCAAGCCGGTCAATCCGGGCGAGTTGATCGACCAGTTGGATGCGTTGACCTCGTCCCAGCCGCAGCAGCCTTTTCGCGTACTGATTGTGAACGATAGCGCTGCCATGCTTGCCTATCACTCCGCTGTGCTTGAACAGGCGGGCATGCTGGTCAGTTCTGTAAGCAACCCAATGAAGATCATGGGAACGCTGCTGGAGTTTGATCCGGATCTGATTCTGATGGATATCTATATGCCGGAATGCGACGGCATTGAGTTGG
This sequence comes from Nitrosospira sp., assembly GCA_043721435.1. Taxonomy (GTDB): domain Bacteria; phylum Pseudomonadota; class Gammaproteobacteria; order Burkholderiales; family Nitrosomonadaceae; genus VFJL01. Next base: position 1,626 of record JAYSQR010000056.1, read on the forward strand.
CAAAGGTGATACGCCAGTTGGGTGGTTTTATCGGCATTCCCATCGTTTATCTTTCTGCCGAGAAAGATTTCGATAAACAGCTTGATGCCATAAGTTTCGGCGGCGATGATTTCCTGGTCAAGTCGATAGAGCCGCAACATCTGGTTTCTGCCGTTGCGTCTCGCATTGAGCGTACCCGGTTACTGCGTTCCTTCATGGTACGTGACAGCCTTACCGGTCTGCTCAATCACACTTCCATCAAAGATCAGTTGGGCCGTGAAGTAGCACGCGCACACAGGCTGAAGACACCACTGGCCTTTGCTATGATCGATATCGATTTTTTTAAAAAGGTGAACGACAGCTATGGTCATCCTGCAGGTGATCGCGTGATTAAAAGTCTGTCGCGGCTGCTGAAACAGCGGCTGCGTGAAACCGACATAGTTGGACGCTATGGCGGGGAGGAATTCGCGGTAATCCTGACCGGCACTGACGGCCCTGCAGCGGTGAAGGTGCTGGACGGCATACGCGATGCTTTCTCACGGTTGATCCATTTGAGCGAAGACAAGGAGTTTTCTGTTAACCTGAGTTGTGGTGTTGCCGATATCGCCCATTTCGGCGATGCGATCAAAATTGGAGATGCTGCCGACAAGGCGCTCTACCAAGCCAAACAGGCAGGCCGCAACCAAGTGGTGCTGGCACAGACTGAGATTTAAAGGGAAAGATGTCATGGTTGAGAGATCCGCAGTCACGATTCTGGCGCTGGATGACGAGCCCTTCATGCTAAAGCTGCTGGCCCACATGCTGGCAAACATGGGGTTCACCTCGGTCACGCTGTGCGATAACGGGCATGCTGCCCTTGCTCAGATAGATGACGTCGGTGCCCGGCCAAACCTGATTCTGCTGGACCTCAATATGCCGGGAATGGACGGAATCGAATTCGTGCGTCACTTGGTCGAACGGAATTATAGCGGCAGCCTGATCCTGATCAGCGGTGAGGATGAGCGCATGCTGCAGACTGCCGAGAAACTGGTGCAGGCGCATAAAATTCAGGTGCTCGGGCACCTGCACAAGCCGGTCAAGCCGGAGGTACTGTCCGCACTGCTGGAGCAGTGGACGCCTCCTGCAATAACTGATCTTCCGGCAGCGAAGAAAATTTACGGCGCGGACGAGCTGCGTGTTGCCATTGACAGCGGCCAATTGGTCAATTACTACCAGCCCAAGGTGGCGGTCGCCAGCGGTGAAGTGGTGGGAGCGGAGACCCTGGTGCGCTGGCACCATCCCGTGGATGGACTGGTATTTCCCGATCAGTTCATCGGCGTGGCGGAAGCGCATGGCCTGATCAATGACCTGACGCGCACGGTGCTGACCGGCGCGCTGGCCCAGGCAAAAGCCTGGCAACAAGCGGGATTGACGCTGCGGGTGGCCGTCAACATTTCGATGGACAACCTGGCGTCCCTAGATTTTGTCGATTTCGTTGTCGACCTTGCGGCCAAGGCAGGTGTGCCGCCGCAGGGGGTAGTGCTGGAGGTGACGGAAAGCCGCTTGATGCAGGACACGCGGACCCCGCTCGAAATTCTGACGCGGTTGCGCCTGAAACGCTTCCGCCTTTCAATCGATGATTTCGGCACAGGGCACTCTTCCCTGGCGCAGTTGCGCGACATTCCTTTCGATGAACTCAAGATCGATCAAGGGTTCGTGCACCGCGCCTGGAGTAACGAAACGCTGCGGGCGATGTACGATGCCAGTTTGGCTCTGGCGAGACAATTGGGCATGGAAGTTGTGGCCGAAGGAGTCGAGGACCGGAACGACTGGGACTTGCTGCAGCGTACCGGGTGCGATCTGGCACAGGGGGCTTTCATCTCTCCGCCGATGCCGGCTGCGGATTTCCCCGGCTGGCTGGAAGACTGGCAGAAACGGGTGCTCACCGAGTTTGCCAATTTCAATGTTTCGGCGTGATGTATAAATCCGGTAAATTCTAGGAAACCTAGACCAGCAACGCTGCCGCCACCCGTCTCCCTTCCGCCGTTAGGATGTTATAGGTGCGGCAGGCAGCACTGGTATCCATTACTTCGACACCGATTTTTGCAGCGATTAGTGTTTTTGTCAAAGAAGGGTGGGGAAAGCGCAGGGTGGTGCCAGTGCCTAGTAATACTATTTCGGGTTGTAACGAGAGCAGATACTCGAAATGCTCTACTGCCAGTTGCTCGAAAGTCTGCGCTGGCCAATCTTCGATGATGCGGTCGGGCAGGATGATCAGGCTGCGTTCATAGCGCATCTGATTGACCATGACATAGCCGGTGCCGTAGCCGGTGAACATATTCTGCTCGGAAAGTCCGGAAAGATGCAGCTTCAACTGAGGTCTCCATTTGCGGCAGGTTGACGGGTCGGGTAACATTACATCTTTTTTGCGTCACGATAAAGCAGAAAACAATGGGCAGAATTAAAATTCTGTTCTTTTTGGCTGCCTCTATTGGGTCCTTTCGCAGCCTAGGGTTCTTATTCAAACCATGCAGCCGATACTAAAATCCAGCAAGCTGGCCAATGTCTGTTACGACATTCGCGGGCCCGTGCTCGACCGCGCCAAGCAGATGGAAGAGGACGGGCACTACATCATCAAGCTCAATATCGGCAACCCCGCATCGTTCGGTTTTGATGCGCCCGAGGAAATTCTGCAGGACGTGATCCATAACCTGTCTGATGCTTCCGGCTACTGTGACTCCAAAGGTTTGTTCGCCGCACGCAAGGCGATCATGCACTACAGCCAGGAAAAGCATATCCGCGACGTACAGATGGAGGATATTTACATCGGCAACGGTGTTTCCGAGCTGATCGTCATGGCCATGCAGGCGTTGCTGAACAGCGGTGACGAAGTGCTGATTCCCGCGCCCGATTATCCTCTGTGGACGGCAGCAGTGGTGCTGGCGGGCGGTACGGCGCGGCATTATGTGTGCGACGAGCAATCCGGCTGGCTGCCCGACCTGGATGACATTCGTGCCAAAGTGACTGCGAACACCCGTGCCATCGTCATCATCAACCCGAATAACCCGACCGGTGCGCTCTATCCGGATGATTTGTTGCGCGAGATCATCGAAATCGCCCGTCAGCACCAGCTCATCATTTATGCGGACGAAGTTTATGACAAGGTGTTGTACGACGGCGCCACGCACACTTCAATTGCCTCGCTGGCGGATGATGTGCTGTTTGTCACTCTCAACGGCTTGTCGAAGAATTACCGTGCCGCCGGATTCCGTTCCGGCTGGGCGATAGTCTCCGGCAGAAAACACCATGCCCGCGATTATATCGCCGGCCTCACCATGCTGGCTTCAATGCGCCTGTGTGCCAACGTGCCCGCGCAATTCGGCATCCAGACTGCACTCGGCGGTTACCAGAGCATCAATGATCTGGTATTGCCAACCGGACGGCTGATGCGCCAGCGCGATCTTGCTTGGAAGTTGCTCACCGACATTCCCGGCATTACCTGCTTCAAGCCGCAGGCGGCGATGTATCTGTTCCCGCGGCTTGATCCAAAAATGTATCCGATCGACGATGATCAGCAGTTTGTACTGGATTTGCTGGTGGAAGAGAAAGTTCTGCTGGTGCAGGGCAGCGGTTTCAACTGGCCGCATCCGGATCACCTGCGCGTAGTATTTTTGCCGAATAGCGATGATCTTACCGAAGCCATGGGCCGCATTGCCCATTTTCTTGAATATTATCGCAAGCGGCACGGAACCTAGTGTCTAACTGATTTTCTTTTTGTGCCGAAAATATGAAACCCATCAACGTAGGTCTGTTAGGTATTGGCACTGTCGGTGGCGGCACGTTTGCGGTACTCAAGCGCAACCAGGAAGAAATCACTCGCCGCGCCGGGCGCGGCATCGTCATTACGATGGTGGCTGATCGCGAGGTGGAGAAGGCGCGCAAAATTGTAGGTGAGGGTGTCATAGTCACCGCCGATGCGAACGAAATTGTCACCAATCCTGACATAGACATTGTGGTCGAACTGATCGGCGGTTATACCGTCGCCAAAGAGTTGATCCTCAAGGCCATTGACAACGGCAAGCATGTGGTTACCGCCAACAAAGCATTGCTGGCTTCGCACGGCACCGAAATTTTTGCCGCTGCACAGAAGAAAGGGGTGATGGTCGCTTTCGAGGCAGCGGTGGCGGGTGGTATTCCGATCATCAAAGCGTTGCGCGAAGGATTGACTGCCAACCGCATCGAATGGATTGCGGGCATTATCAACGGCACCAGTAATTTTATTTTGTCGGAAATGCGCGACAAGGGATTGACCTTCGATACTGTGCTGAAACAGGCGCAGAAGCTGGGTTATGCCGAGGCTGACCCTACTTTCGATATCGAAGGTATCGATGCCGCGCACAAGCTCACCATCATGGCGGCCATTGCTTTCGGCATTCCCATGCAGTTCGACAAGGTCTATACCGAAGGTATTGCCAAATTGACCCGAGAGGATATTCGCTATGCGGAGGAACTGGGCTACCGCATCAAACTGCTGGGCATTACCAAGCGCACTCCCAGGGGTATCGAACTGCGCGTTCATCCTACGCTAATCCCTACGCGGCGACTGATCGCTAACGTCGAAGGTGTGATGAACGCGATTGTGGTGAAGGGCGATGCAGTGGGCGCTACGCTGTATTATGGTGCCGGAGCGGGCGCCGAACCCACCGCCAGCTCGGTAGTCGCGGATCTGGTGGATGTGACCCGCATGCACACTGCCGATCCGAAACACCGTGTTCCCCATCTCGCTTTCCAGCCGGATCTGCTGTCGAACACGCCCATTCTGCCGATGGAGGAAGTGGAGACTTCCTATTATCTACGGCTGCGAGCACTGGATAAACCAGGCGTGCTGGCCGACATCACCCGCATACTTGCCGACCTGGATATTTCGATCGATGCAATGGTGCAGAAAGAACCCAGTGAGGGTGAAGACCAGGTAAATATTATCATGCTCACCCATCTGACGATGGAAAAGAACATCAATGCGGCCATTGCTAAAATAGAAAAACTGCCAGTGATGACGGGCAAGGTGACGCGCATCCGGCTGGAAGAATTGAACAGTAAATAAATCCCACAGAAGATGATCGAACCTGGGAGGGCACGAAGGGATTCAAATGCTGGAGCAAGATAACCTATTCCTTTGCCGGGTAGTTCACGGCAATTCGCCAGCTCGTTAAAATTCATTCGTATTCTGCGTAAACCCGCATAGGGTATTAAAAAGAAAATTTGCGGCGAAAAACATGCGTTATATCTCCACCCGCGGCGGTATGCCGCCAAAAACCTTTTCCGAAATTCTTCTGAGTGGCCTGGCTTCTGATGGCGGGCTGGCAATGCCGGAGACGTATCCGCGTGTCGGCCCCGCTGAACTGGAAAAATGGCGCGGACTGAGCTATCCACAACTCGCATTTGAAATTCTGGCACGGTTTGCCGACGACATTCCCGCCGCTGATCTGCGCACCATCATCAAACGCACTTATACCGCCGGGATATTCCACAGCAAGGAGATCACCCCGCTCAAGACTCTGGAGCCGGGGCTGCACATTCTGGGTCTGTCCAACGGACCAACCCTGGCATTCAAGGACATTGCCATGCAATTGCTCGGCAACCTGTTCGAGTACGCGCTGGCGCAAACCGAGGAGGAGCTGAACATCCTCGGCGCAACTTCCGGCGATACCGGCTCCAGCGCGGAATATGCCATGCGCGGCAAACACGGCATCCGGGTATTCATGCTGTCGCCGCATGGAAAAATGAGTCTGTTCCAGACCGCGCAAATGTTTTCCCTGCAGGACCCGAACATACTCAACATTGCCATTCGCGGCGTGTTTGACGACTGCCAGGACATCGTCAAAGCAGTCAGCAACGACCACGCTTTCAAACAGAAATACCACATTGGCACCGTCAATTCGATCAACTGGGCGCGCGTCGCAGCGCAGATCGTTTATTACTTCAAAGGTTATTTCGCCGCCACCCGTTCAAATGCCGAACAGGTATCGTTTGCGGTGCCATCGGGAAATTTCGGCAATATTTGCGCTGGACATGTGGCGCGCATGATGGGATTGCCGATCAGGCGGCTGATACTTGCCACCAATGAGAATGACGTGCTGGATGAATTCTTTCGCAGCGGTTGTTACCGGCCGCGCACTACAGTCGAAACGCAGCATACCAGCAGCCCCTCGATGGACATTTCCAAGGCGTCGAATTTCGAGCGCTTCATGTTTGACCTGAGCGGGCGCGATGCGGCCAAGATCAAGGAATTGTGGCGAGCGGTGGACAAGGGCGCTGCTTTCAATCTTGCCGATACGCCGTTATGGGAGAAAGTGAAGGACTTCGGTATTGTATCGGGGACCAGCAATCATGCGGCGCGTATCGCCACCATTCGCAAGCTGCACCAGCAATACGGAGTGCTGGTGGACACGCACACCGCCGACGGCATAAAAGTGGGGCTGGAGCAGCGCGAAGCGGGTGTACCGCTGATCTGCCTGGAAACCGCGCTGCCGATCAAATTTTCCGAGAGCATCATCGAAGCCATCGGTCAGGAGCCGGAACGTCCACCCGGCTATGAGAACCTGGAGAATCTGCCGCAGCGATATGTAGTGATGGATGCCGACACCGATGCGGTCAAGGCTTTTATTGCCGAGCAGGTCTGATTTATACGCACTGTTTTCTGGCAGCCGCAAGGAAATCTTCCAGTATCGGGCTGGAATCGAGCAGTCCGGTGGTATTGGCATGAAATTCCGGATGCCACTGAAAACCGGTCACATAGCATTCCCCGCGCATGCGGATGGCTTCGATGATGCCATCATCTGCGGAGACTGCCTCGACCACCAGGTCTCTCCCCAACTGCTTGATTGCCTGATGATGGATGCTGGACACCAGGTGCTCCAGTTTCCCTCCATAGAGCCGTGCCAGCCTGGAGCCCGCTTCAATATGAATGGTATGGCGGTGGTGGTCATAGAGTAGCGGGTCTACATGCGCAATGGCATCGGGATGGTCGGTGGCAATATCCTGATGCAGGCTTCCACCCAGCGCCACGTTGATCAACTGCAATCCGCGGCAAAGACCCAGCACGGGTTTGCCTTGCGCCACACACTCCCGGAACAGGTCAATTTCATACAGATCGCGCACCCGGTCGCCAGACCATTCGGGGCATGATGGCGTTTCGCCGTAAGAAATAGGACTGACGTCGGCGCCGCCTTGCAGCACCAGGCCATCTATTTCCGCTACATAGTCGCTTACGCATACGCTGGAACGCTCCATGCCGTCGATTTCCAGAGATGGCAGCATGAATGCCAGCGCATGGTGACGCATGATCCAGTGGGCGATAGTCTGTTCAAGATATTGCAGGGTCTTGTTGCGGAAACCCAGTTCTGCCGGGGGATGATGCAGAATCCGCGGCGATAGGCCAATGCGTAGCGGGTGGGTCATCTTGCTTGGCGCGGGAGCCATTAGTCGTTCATCCACAATTTAGCCTGCTGCTGCATCACATCGCTGAGATTGTGTTCGTGTGCGTAAGTCTGGCGCAGCCAGCTTGCGCCGTTGCCAGTAGCAAGTATCTGGCGGATCTGTGCCATTGCTTCCCCAGCCTGCAACTCTGCGGCGTGATCGGCAATGCGCAGTAGCATATCCGCAATATCCTCCCGCAGGCTGCGCTGTTCATGGGTGCGCGGATCAATGAAAACTCCATCGAGGCCAAAGCGGCAGGCCTGGAAACGATTGAAGGTATAGACCAGATAATCATCCTCCTGCGGCTCGCCGGGCCGTTCCACCATGATATAACGCGCCATTGCCTGGATATAGCAGGCTATGGCGGCTGCGATTTCGACAGTAAGCGGGGTGTCGCATACCCGTACCTCGATGGTGCCAAACTCCGGTTTTGGACGGATATCCCAATAAAAATCTTTCATTGACTCGACTACACCAGTGCCGGTCATTTTGCTGAAAAACCGTTCGAAATCCTCCCAGTGCAGAACGAACGGTGCACGCCCGCTGAGCGGGAAGGAGAAAACGGAATTAAGGCGGGCCGAGGCGAACCCCGTATCATGTCCCTGCACAAACGGGGAGGAAGCGGAAAGCGCGATGAAATGTGGGACATAGCGCGACAGCATGTGCAATAGGTGCAGCGCTTCGTCCGGACCAGGGCAGCCGATGTGGACATGCTGGCCGAATATGGTGAACTGTTTCGCCAGATAGCCGTACAGGTCGGACAGGTAATGAAAACGCGGCGCGTCGAAAATCTTCTGCTCGCTCCAGTGCTGGAATGGATGGGTGCCGCCGCCGGCCACTGCAATATTAAGAAAGCGGCCGGCATCGGCCACAGTATTGCGCAGGGAGCGCAACTCCTCGACCAGTGCGGCGTATTCGTGCTGCACCGAGGTATTGATTTCGATCATGCTGCGGGTCATTTCGGGTTTTATTTCCCCGTGATGTGTCTGTCTTGCAATCCGGCGCAGCATGTCGGGTGCCGAGGAGATCAGGTCATAATCATTGCAATTAAGCAACTGCAACTCGAGTTCAACCCCGATGCTTAAAGGGCGGGACGAAGCAAATGGCATCAAGCTCATGTTTTTTCCTCCAGAGTCTCTCCGGCTCCGCGCAGTGCCATTTGCACCAGGATAGGTCCGGCAAGCTCAAGGATCACGATGCTACTCATTAACACCAGCCCCAGCCCCGAAGCAAAAGCAGGAAAAGCTGCGGCCGTATCCAGCGTCAACAGCAGCGTGAGGCTGGACATGGGCACAAGTGCAATCCCCAGCGCCAGCGCCTGCTGCAGATTGATACCGCTAAACCTTGCCAGCACCAGCACCGACGTCAGTTTGGCGAGGGTGCGGACCAGGATCAGCAGCAGCACCAGCAGCATGCTGTCGCGCAGCCCGTCAAGGTTGGCCGCCAGGCCATTAGCAGTAAACATCAACACCACCAGAACCGCACCGGCAGAACCAAAATGTGGCAGGAAAGTGCGCGGGCGCTGGCGCCGGTAGCGAACGATCAGACCGGCCGCCAGCAGTATCAGCATCGGGCTGAGTTTGAGTGTCGAAGCCACGATGGTCGCGATTGCGATCATGCCAAATAAAAGGAAAGAGAAAGTTTCTTCGTGCTGTCCCAAGTGACGGTGGATGGAATTGAAAGCGCTGCCAAATAACCAGCCCAGCAATGCCGATCCACCAATGAGGTAGAGTGGCTGCAGCACAGTGTGGATCAGACCGGTACCGGCCTCGTCGTGCATGAATGCGACCGCCAGCTTGTGGCAGATGATGGCATAGATACAATTGAGCGCAGTCATCAGCAGCAAACGCTCGGTGACTTGTCCGCGGGCGCGGGATTCCGTCACCGTGCGCACTACGATGGCAGGTGAAGTGGCAATGGCGATGGCTGCCACCACTGCAGCGGTGACGTGCGCGACATCAAACCACAGCAGCAGTCCAAACACCGCAAAAAAAGTCGCGCTAGCTTCCAGCAAGCTGGTGCAGGCAATCCACGGATTAGCCTTGAGCCAGCGCAGATTTACCTTGCTGCCCAACTCGAACAACAGGATGCCGAGCGCCAGATCAACCAGCAGCCGCCATTCTGCGGCGGGCAGTTCCGGGATCAGGTTCAGGCCGGCAGACCCCAGCAGCAACCCGATGCCGACATAGCCGACAATGCGCGGCAGCCGCAGGTAGCGCATCAATCCTTCGCCCACCAGCACGGCAATCACCAGCGCAAGCGCGAGCCATAGGGCTGGGCTAATCGACAGCGGCCAGGTCGGGAGGTAAGCGGACAGGGTCACGTAAGAAAGCGCATCGATAGATCGACTGCCTTTACATCCTTGGTAAGGCTGCCGACAGAAATCCGGTTTACCCCGGTTTGCGCAATCGCACGCACGTTCTCCAGCGTGATCCCTCCCGATGCTTCCAATATGGTTCGTCCGTTGGTCAATTTTGTGGCCAAAGCGACTGCACTATGCAACTGGGCATGTTCAAAATTATCCAGCAGGATCATCTCTGCATTGGCAGCGAGCGCTTGCTGCAACTGGTCCAATGTTTCCACCTCGATCTGAATGAATACTCCCGGCGGAGCAATGTCTCTGGCAGCATGCAAGGCTTGCGCAATGCCGCCTGCAGCGATGATGTGGTTTTCCTTGATGAGGATGCCGTCATACAGACCCAGGCGATGGTTGACGCCGCCGCCGCATTTGACCGCGTATTTCTGTGCCAGCCGCAGACCCGGCAGGGTCTTGCGGGTATCCACGATCACCGCCCTGATTCCGGCTACTGCCTCCACGTAACGCCGGGTCTGCGTGGCGACAGCCGACAATGTCTGCAGAAAATTCAACGCGGGGCGTTCTGCGGTAAGCAGCGCGCGCGCATTGCCCATCACTTCACACAAACTTTGCCCGGCAGCGATTACATCACCGTCCTGTGCGAACCAGCATATCCTGATTTCCGGCGCAAGTTGCCGGAAACAGGCTTCAAACCACCGGACACCGCACAGCGTTGCACTCTCCCGGCTGATGATACTGGCGCTGGCGGTTTGCCCGGAAGGGAGCAAGAGCGCAGTGAGATCGCCCGTACCCACATCTTCGGCCAGCGCCCGACTGACGTTGTTGTTGATTTCTGCTGCTAAATCCATGAAATCCCCATGAAATTCGCTTACCATGTGTGCCGCGACAAGTTATTCTAACTGAATGCGAAGAGGGAGGCGGCATGCCTGACGTAATGAGTATAGTGTCCTATGGTTTCGGCACCCTGTTCGGATTTGTCCTGACAGGCTTCATCGTGTTCTGGCTGATTCATGATCTGACTCAGACAAAGCACTCGATCCTGCGCAACTACCCGCTCATCGGGCACCTGCGCTATTTTCTGGAGAAACAGGGAGAATACTTCCGCCAGTATTTTTTTGCCAGTGATCGCGACGAGATGCCGTTCAACCGCGCCACCCGTACGTGGGTGTACAAGAACGCAAAAAATGAGGTGGGTATCGTCGGTTTCGGTTCCACCAACGATCTGCGCGAGCCCGGTTCGATAATTTTCGTCAATGCCCCTTTCCCGGTACTGGAAGATGACCGGTTGCCGACGCCATCGCTCATGATAGGCGAAGGTTTTTGCAAGCTGCCATTCGATGCCAGATCCGTGGTCAACATCAGCGGCATGAGCTATGGCGCCCTTTCGGTTCCGGCGGTGCGCGCGCTGTCGCGCGGCGCGGCGCAGGCGGGGTGCTGGCTGGATACCGGAGAAGGCGGGCTTTCGCCTTTTCACCTGGAAGGCGACTGCGACATCATCATGCAGATCGGCACCGCCAAGTATGGCATTCGCGATCACGAGGGCAATTTCTCGCCCGAGCGGGCACGCGAGCTCGCCAAAGTGGTCAAGGCATTCGAAATAAAACTTTCACAGGGTGCAAAACCGGGCAAAGGCGGCATGCTGCCTGCTGTCAAGGTAACCGATGAGATTGCCGCCATCCGCGGCATTCGCGCGCATCAGGATGCCATCAGTCCCAACCGTCACCACGACATCGGCAATGTCGATGAATTGCTCGACAAAATTGGGTATATTCGAGACCTTACCGGACGCCCGGTGGGGGTCAAGACCGCCATCGGCGGCTGGCGTTTCATCAATGAATTGTGCGATGCGATAAATCGCCGTGGCCGCGAATACGCGCCAGATTTTCTCGCCATCGACGGCGGCGAAGGCGGCAGCGGCGCCGCGCCCCAGGCTTTGTTCGACCACATGAGCCTGCCCATCGCCGAAGGGTTGCCGCGGGTGGTGGATGCGTTGCTGCAGGCGGATTTGAAACAGCGCATCCGCGTGGTCGCGGCGGGCAAGCTGGTAACCTCGGCAAAAGCGGCGTGGGCGCTGTGCGCGGGAGCGGATTTCATCAATACCGCGCGGGGTTTCATGTTCTCGCTGGGCTGCATCCAGGCCATGCGCTGCCACACCAATACCTGCCCGACCGGCATTACCACCCACAACAAACGCCTGCAGCGTGGTCTGGTGGTGGAGGAAAAATACCTGCGCGTCGCCAATTACGCCAGAAACATGAACAAGGAAATCGACATGATCGCGCACTCCTGCGGTTTACGCCATGCGCGCGAACTGCGGCGCGAGCATGTGCGAATCGTCGAAACCGCCGGCAAAAGTGTGGCGCTCAATATCCTGTGTCCGTATCCTGAAGTGCAGCAGCGAACGGATATTACCTTGTAGTCCATTTTCAGTTATCCAACCAGAAAGGAGCAAAGCATCATGGCAAGAATCGTAAAACGGGAGCGCAACAGTCCTTATCCTGTCACCGTGGGCGCAGAAACAAAATATATCTGCGGCTGCGGGCTTTCCAGAAATCAGCCGTTTTGCGACGGCACGCACAAGGTGGTCAAGGATGAGCCGGCGACCAAACTTTGCTGCTACGATGCCGAAAATATCCGTCATGTGATCGAAGATACTTTTCCTGCAATGCCGCTGCCGCCCGAATGAATTTGCATAACACCTATCCAGCCTCATAGGATGCTGGGGACTTGTTACTGCCCAGCATATGGGCGGAAGCAGGAGCAGAAAATCAGGGAGTGCTGTTTGTTTCTGACACATGACGATCGCAAGATCAGCATTGTCGACGACTTGCTGCCGCCGTCTGAGATCGTGAGCAGATTGCAGCGGCGCTCATCCAAGGTTTCTTAACCCGGTTACTGAAAAACGCTGTTCGTCACACGCGGATAGCAGCGCACCCTTGAAATTCTCCACTATTCCCCCATGTAGTCTACAACTACATAGTGGAGGGTTCCATGCGTTTTGATAAATTAACTACCCGCTTCCAGCAGGCGCTGGCCGATGCGCAGAGTATGGCGGTTGGTCAGGACAACTCTTACATTGAGCCGCAACACCTGCTGCTGGCATTATTGCAGCAGGAAGATGGTGGCACGGCTTCGTTGCTGCAGCGCGCCGGTGCCAATGTTGCCCCGTTGCGTGATGCACTGAAGAAAAGCACGGAGCGCCTGCCCAAAGTGGAGGGCACTGGTGGAGAAATCAGCGCCTCACGCGAACTTGGCAATCTGCTCAATCTGGCTGACAAGGAAGCACAAAAACGCGGTGACCAGTTCATCGCATCGGAACTGTTTCTGCTGGCGGCGCTGCAGGACAAGGGTGAAACCGGCACGCTGCTGAAGCAGCATGGGGCCAATCGCACGGCGCTGGAGCAGACCATCAGTACGGTGCGCGGCGGCGAGAATGTCGGCAGCGCCGAAGCCGAAAGCAGCCGTGAATCCCTGAAAAAATATACGCTCGATCTCACTGACCGTGCACGCATGGGTAAGCTCGATCCGGTGATCGGACGTGATGATGAAATCCGCCGCACCATTCAGGTATTGCAGCGGCGCACCAAAAACAATCCGGTTCTGATCGGTGAACCCGGTGTGGGCAAGACCGCTATCGTCGAGGGTCTGGCGCAGCGGATCGTCAATGGCGAGGTGCCGGAAACTCTGAAAAACAAGCGCGTGTTGTCGCTCGACATGGCTGCGCTGCTGGCCGGGGCCAAATACCGTGGTGAATTCGAAGAACGCCTGAAGTCGGTATTGAAGGAACTCGCGCAGGATGAAGGCAGCACCATCGTATTTATCGACGAATTGCACACCATGGTCGGCGCGGGCAAGGCGGAAGGTGCGATGGATGCGGGCAATATGCTCAAGCCTGCACTGGCGCGAGGCGAGTTGCATTGCGTAGGCGCCACCACGCTGGATGAATACCGTAAATACGTCGAAAAGGATGCCGCACTGGAACGCCGCTTTCAGAAAGTACTGGTGGACGAGCCCAGCGTGGAAGCCACCATCGCCATTCTGCGCGGGTTGCAGGAAAGATACGAGCTGCATCATGGCGTGGACATCACCGACCCGGCCATCATTGCGGCGGCGGAACTGTCGCACCGCTACATCACCGACCGTTTTCTGCCGGACAAGGCGATCGACCTGATCGACGAGGCTGCGGCGCGCGTCAGAATGGAAATCGATTCCAAGCCCGAAGTGATGGACAAACTGGATCGCCGTCTGATCCAGCTCAAGATCGAGCGCGAGGCGATGAAGAAGGAGAAGGACGAGGCCTCGCAAAAACGTCTTGCGCTGATCGAAGACGAGATCAAGAAACTGCAACGCGAATACGCCGATCTGGAAGAGATCTTGAAGGCGGAAAAAGGTGCGGCGCAAGGCACGGCGCAACTCAAGGAGGAAATGGACAAGGTGCGCGCCGAGATCGTCAAGCTGCAACGCGAAGGCAAGCTGGAAAAAGTTGCCGAGCTGCAATATGGCAAGTTGCCACAGCTCGAAGCCAAACTGAAAGAAGCGGTACATGTCGAGGAGAGCAAGCCCAAGAATCGTTTGCTGCGCACCCAGGTTGGCGCGGAGGAAATCGCCGAAGTGGTGAGCCGCGCCACCGGCATCCCCGTTTCCAGGATGATGCAGGGCGAACGGGAAAAGCTTCTGCATATGGAGCAAAAACTGCACGAGCGCGTGGTCGGGCAGGACGAGGCGGTACGGCTGGTGTCGGATGCGATCCGCCGCTCACGCGCGGGGCTTTCCGACCCCAATCGTCCTTATGGCTCGTTCCTGTTCCTGGGGCCGACGGGTGTGGGTAAAACCGAGTTGTGCAAGGCACTGGCAGGTTTTCTGTTCGACTCCGAAGATCGCCTGATTCGCATCGACATGAGCGAATACATGGAGAAACATTCCGTGGCGCGGTTGATCGGTGCGCCGCCCGGATATGTGGGCTATGAGGAAGGTGGCGGCCTGACCGAAGCGGTGCGCAGAAAGCCGTACGCGGTGATTCTGCTGGACGAGGTGGAAAAAGCGCACCCGGATGTGTTCAACGTATTATTGCAGGCACTGGATGACGGTCGCATGACCGATGGTCAGGGGCGCACCGTCGATTTCAAGAACACTGTGATCGTGATGACCTCCAACCTCGGTTCACAGATGATCCAGCAAATGACGGGCGATGATTATCAGGTAATCAAGCTGGCGGTGATGGGCGAGGTGAAATCTTATTTCCGCCCCGAATTCATCAATCGCATCGATGAGGTAGTGGTATTCCATGCGCTGGACGAGAAGCACATCCAGTCGATAGCGCGAATACAGTTACAATATCTGGAGGCACGGCTGGCGAAGCTGGAAATGAAACTACAGGTGTCGGAAGCCGCGCTGACGGAACTCGCCCAGGCTGGTTTCGATCCGGTTTTCGGTGCGCGCCCGTTGAAGCGCGCGATCCAGGCGCAAATCGAAAACCCTTTGGCAAAAGAGATACTCGAAGGCCGCTTCGCCGCCAAAGACACAATCAAAGTAGATTGCAGAAACGGTGTATGGGTATTTGCAAAGGCGTGATTTACGGTGCGGGGGCGTGGAGTATAGTGTACAATAAAAAATACAGGCCACGTTGGCTGGAATGATGGCCCAGTCTGATGCAGCGAATATTCTTGGGAGGCGCAAGATTCGGGTAAAATATCGGCTTTTTTAGCGGATAGAGGGTTATGCGCAGTATTGCAATGAGAGGCAGCCTGGTCGCCATCGTTACGCCCATGCACGCAGCAGGCGAACTTGATCTGGAGCGTTTCCGCGCCCTGATTGATTTCCATGTGGCGCAGGGGACAGACGGCATCGTGGTGGCGGGTACTACCGGCGAGTCTCCCACAGTCGATTTCGACGAGCATCATTTGCTGATCCGTATCGCGGTGGAGCATGCCGCCGGGCGCGTGCCGGTGCTCGCCGGTACCGGCGCGAATTCTACCCGGGAAGCCATAGACCTGTCGATCTACGCCAAGGATGCCGGCGCAGACGCGAGCTTGTCAGTAGTTCCCTATTACAATAAACCCACCCAGGAAGGCTTGTATCAGCACTTCAGAGCGGTTGCGGAAGCGGTGGATATCCCACAGATTTTGTACAATGTGCCGGGCAGGACAGTGGCGGATATCGCCAACGATACGACACTACGGCTGGCACAGATCCCCAATATCGTCGGCATCAAGGATGCGACCGGTGACATTGGCCGCGGTTCCGATCTGTTGCGCCGCGCCCCGCCAGATTTTGCAATCTATAGCGGAGATGATGCCAGCGCTCTGGCGCTGTTGTTGCTGGGCGGGCATGGCGTGATCTCGGTCACGGCCAATGTCGCGCCGAAACTAATGCACGAAATGTGCGCGGCAGCATTCGTCGGCGATCTGACCGCCGCCCGCGCGGCCAACAATAAACTGCTGGGGCTGCATCTGCATCTGTTCATTGAAGCCAACCCGATCCCGGTGAAATGGGCGCTGGCACAAATGGGGCTGATAGGCCCCAGTCTGAGGCTGCCGTTGACCCCGCTGTCGGCGCAGTATCATCAGGTCGTCAGGGAAGCGATGCGCCAAGCCGGGATTCATGCTGCAGCAGGGCTGGATATTTAATATGAGATGGCGCAGAACGGTCACACGCTGTCTGGCATTGGTGGTGGCGGTGACAGTGACGGGCTGTAACCTGATGACCTTGCTGCCGGAAAGCAAGAAAATGGATTACAAGTCGGCAGGCAAACTGCCGCCGCTGGAAGTGCCGCCAGATCTGACTGCGCCGAGTACGGATGAACGCTATATTGTTCCTGATATCAACCCGTCAGGAAGCGCGACTTATTCCGCCTATAACAAAGAGCGTACGGGCAAGCCCGGAGCGGGCTCCACTTCTCTTCTGCCTGCGGCGGACGAATCTGGGCCGCACATCGAGCGTGCCGGTACTCAGCGCTGGCTGGTGGTGAAAGGTGAGCCGGAAGTAGTATGGCCGATAGTAAAAGAATTCTGGCAGGAGCTGGGTTTTATCATCAATGTGGAAACACCCGCAGCCGGAGTGATGGAAACAGATTGGGCAGAAAATCGTGCCAATATTCCACAAGATATCATACGCAGCATACTTTCCAAAGTTCTGGACAGCATGTATTCGACCGGTCAGCGCGACAAGTTCCGCACCCGCCTGGAACGGGGCGAAGCGGGCACTACTGAAATATACATCAGCCACCGCGGCATGGACGAAGTGCTGGAAGGCAATACACGTACCGTCTGGCAGCCGCGGCCTGCCGATCAGAGCCTGGAAGCCGAGATGCTTGCCCGTCTGATGATGCGCTTCGGCGTGGAGGAAGCGCGCGCCCGAACGGCGGTGGCCAGCCCAGGCGGCGTTCAGCAACGTGCGCGCATTGACCGTGAACGTGGTGGAATTCTCACGCTGAACGAGGCATTTGATCGTTCATGGCGGCGCGTCGGGCTGGCGCTTGACCGCGTTGGCTTTACCGTGGAAGACCGTGATCGCTCACAAGGCATTTACTTCGTGCGCTATGTCAATCCCGATAAAGATAACGAAAAGGGTGGCGAAGGCATGCTGGCAAAACTTGCCTTCTGGCGCAGCGAAGCCGCTGCCGCTGCCGCTGCCAAACCGGAGCAATACCGCATTCAGGTGAGTACGGCAGAGGCTGGCAGCGAAGTCAAAGTGCTCAATCAAGAAGGTGCCCCGGAAAAATCCGCTACGGCAACCAAGATATTGAATCTGCTATATGAGCAGCTCAAGTAATTCTAATCCTGTAAATGCGCTTTGCCTGCTTAGGTAGCGGCTCCCAGGGAAACGGTCTGGTGGTCGAGGTGGCAGATACCCGGCTGTTGCTGGACTGCGGCTTTACCCTGAAAGAAACCATTGCCCGTCTCTCCCGTCTCGATCTTGATCCCGGCAAGATAAGTGGTATCGTGGTCACGCATGAGCACGACGACCATATCAGCGGCGTAGCGCGGCTGGCACGCAAATTTGCTATCCCGGTGTGGCTGACGCATGGCACCCTGCGCAGCATGGAAAAGGCCTTTGCGGCATTGCCGCAAGTCAATATCATCGACAGTCATCAGCGTTTTGCCATCGATGCCATCGAGATAGAGCCCTACCCGGTTCCGCACGATGCCCAGGAGCCGGCACAGTTTGTATTCAGTGACGGTGCAGCGCGTCTGGGCGTGCTGACCGATACTGGCTGTTCCACCCCGCATATTGAAGCGGTCTTGAGCCGGTGCCATGCGCTGGTGCTGGAGTGCAACCACGACGCGCAAATGCTTGCGAACAGCAATTATCCGTCAAGCCTCAAGCAGCGCATCGGCGGCCGTTTCGGACATCTGGAAAATACCGCTGCGGCAAAACTCCTGGCAAATCTTGATTGCAGCCGGCTGCAGCATGTCATCGCCGCTCATTTGAGCCGGACCAACAACACTCCGCTGCTGGCGCAAGCTGCGCTGAGCAATGGCCTGAACTGCGACAGAAACTGGATCGGTATCGCCAGCCAGAACGAGGGTTTCGGCTGGCGGCAACTGGTTTGACCGGTTGCTTTCTGCAAGTACTGCGGACGATAAAAAACCATCCCGCGGGATGGTTTTTTATCGTCCGCCAGTTAACTGCTTTAGTGGGCAGTCGGCTTGTGGATTTACTTGCCTCGAGGAGCTAAATCGGTGCTGCCGTCGGGACGCGCGCTGGGGAGAATTGTAGGGCCACTTAGATCCTCATCCGCGCTAATCGGGGGTGGAGTGATTTCGGGGGAAGTGTCGACAGGCACTTTTGATATTTGTTCAAAACGAGCCTTCTCTTGCTCGGGCAGAGCTTGGTTGGGTTTACCACAGGCGGCCAGGGTGAGTGCCACCAGGGTGACGGCGAGGAGCGGGAGTCTCATTATTCGGTTTCCTTGATAAATGGTTTGGGACAATATGTAGTGTAACAAAAATTAATGTATAACGAAATAACTAGCCGCTCCAGGTGCAAGAAACCGGCCGGTTTTGCATGACGTTTTCTACCTGCACTGCGGACGATAAAAAACCATCCCGCAGGATGGTTTTTTTGTGCCGGTTAACTGCTTTAATGAACCTGCGGGGGTTTGTGGGCTTCCTGGCCTGGTTTGAGGGGGTTACCATTGCCATCGAGGGCAAAACCGGGGAGTTCGGCCGGACCGCTAAGATCTTCATCTGCCTTAATGGCATCTGTCACTTCAGCAAGACCCATTTCTTTACGCTCTTGCCCTAGGGTGCCGCCTCCTTCCATGTTGGTGCCATAAGTTTCTGAACCGGCTTGTTCTGCCTGTTTGGGTCTGTCGCAGGCGGTGAATGTCAATGCTACCAGAGCGGCAGCGAGAAGCGGAAGTTTCATTGTATATATTCCTTGTGTTAGTTAAATAAAATAGCTTGCAGCAGGCCGTGTAGTAGCATCGGGCAGCGTAGTATATAGCAAAAGTACTTTGATTATCAAAATATTTAACTAATTTAAGTTGCTGATTCCTGGGCGCGGTCTCTTGCATAACAAAAGCCATCTTTCGGGGCGGCTTTTTTGCCTGCTAGTTGCCGGGATTTTACCCCGACTATCGACATCATTTGCCAGTAGTTGCAGTGCCAGCCGGGGCCGGGGCCGGCTCCTCATCTTTAAGCACGTCAAAATTTGGCTCAGAGTCACGCGGTGCATCCGCAGAGGGCGGCGGTTTATCCATGGGGTAACCGTCGAGACTTTTTTTACCTTCACCACAAGCAGTCAGCGTCAATGCGGTCAAGGCAGCAATGAGGAGCGTGTATTTCATTATACGATTTCCCTTAAAAATTTTAGTAAGGCAAAGTCAGTAGTGTCCGGTTAAAAATCGAACAGATTTAGTTGATTAGCGAAATAGGCCTGTTCTGAAAACTGCCCGCTGCCTGAAAAGGCTTGTGATAA
>JAYSQR010000057.1:0-21151 GCA_043721435.1 Nitrosospira sp.
TAAGATACAGTTCCGTCTGTCGCATGGCAGGCTCCTCATCATGGGGTGGGTATGCGACAGTATAATATATGATTCGTTATTTATGTGTTTAGATACTAGATGAACCAAAACATGTCCGTGACAACAGACATCCGAAGATTTGGTTACTACATACCTAAACCCGGCGGAAGCTTGGATTGTGTCGTACATAACCCAGTGCTAAGTGCGGATGTTCTCACCGAATTTCACGAAATTAGTAGTGCCATCTTTAATTTGCAACCGATCATATTTGCTTTCGATGCAGTTGAAAGGAATTATCGGGAGCTTGTCGATTCAATTGAAGATCATCGGTCGCAATTGAGCAATTCAGTGATGGCAAGTACGAAGCCTATTTCGGTCGTTATGGACGGATTCGTATTGACTACTCAGAAAATATCTAATTTCCTATCATCGACAAGCGCCTTTCTCGCGCAAACAGAAACGCAGCTTCGGCGTGTGCACGGCACAGACTCGGCAGAGCTGAATATGTGGAATGAAAAACGACATGACCTGTATGACAATAATTTTTCGTACAGTTTTTTGTATGAACTTAGAAATTTTGCTCAACATTGTAGCCTTCCTTTTTCGAGTTTCAACATTGCTGGCGAACGTGCCTCCGAAAATGCGCCTATGCTATTCAAGATAAATGCCATGATTTTGCGTGATGGTCTTTTCGGAGTCGGATTTAACTGGAAAAAATCAGTTGAAGCGGAAATACGGAAGCAACCAACAGAGTTTGAATTGTTGTTCCTCATCCCGGAATATTTCTACCTATTGTGCCAACTCTGTTTGGAGGCAGTGCAACTTCATAGCGTGCAGCTGGTCGACTGTGCTCGTTACTTCGATGCGGTGCGAAGAAAACTAAATGCCCCCGTGGGTGCTGTGCCCGTCATTTTTATTGGAGAGTCAACCTCAAAGGATATTCCTCCGTCCCGATTCGAAAGCATCCCTATGGAGCAATTTGAATATCTTCTCCGAGAATATGACAAGCTTCTCAACGCGTGCGTACCCACGTAGCCCGCGTAAAATAATTGGGGAGTGCGCCAGCCCGCGTAGGGCGCAATCGTTATTGCGCCGAATGAAATGGGACCCGCAGGGATGGGTGGCTTGTCACCCAACTCGCAAAACATCCGTTGCAATGCGTTTCCCATGTTGTCCCCTACGTAACCCTTAATATTGGTTGAATCCAATTGTCTGATAATAGGTGCAAGGCGAGCGGGTATATTCATTCTCTATACCCAGCAAGCGCAACAGAAGGCGGGCAACGAGTAAGGTCAGTTCATATTCCATATTTTTATGATCTGCAGGATGAGCAAACCCCACTGGCTGGTCTCCGTACATAGCCTCATGAGCCAGTTTGTTTCGACGTTCTGATAAGGGACAGGCTTTCTGTCCGGTAGGTATCTTTGCCCATACGGGTGTAGGCACTCCGAGCAGATCGCATAGCCCTGATGCCCGTTTTGCATGGCCGTGAATTTTGATGTTTTTCGTTTTTTCTGCAAGCTTGTAGCATGCGTCCAGTGCCATGTATTGCGCATTGAATCTCTCGAAACCATGCGGATAGAGTTGGGCGAAAAGATGCCAGTGCAACGCACTGAAGGCCAGGGTACGGATGTCTGGATCAGTGTGCATCAACCAGAATTCACTCGCCTTCTCCAGCGCATATTTTATTCCCCCTTTGTCGGCGTTGAAATCACAGCCCTGCATTGGAGCGAGAGGCATTTTGTAGAAATGCTGCCATTCCTTGCGTTGCAGCCGTCGGCCTTTAAGCATGCCGAACAGTGCTATTATGAAATTGGCATCCTCATCCATCCAATCCTGACTCTTGAATGAAAGTAGGTGCGTGGCAGGCAAACTGAAATTAGTCGTCGGGATGAGTGGCGCATCCTTTGTCTCATCGGAGTCGCGTGGAGCTTGTTCCAACGGTGGATAGAACCAGTCGCCATAGGCACTTTCATGGGTCCGCACCCGTTCGACGATGCTGACAATATCGCCAAGAGGGCGAATCGTTCCCGTACTCCAGTCAATTATTGTCGGTTCTTGAAGATACCCAAATCGAACTTCAATCATAAAATTCCCCTGAAATAAGGTGGCAGGGTCGGATTAGGCTTTAAATTTTGCTGCCTTGAATCAGCCGAATAAGGATGCGTGTGCACGTGGGGTCGGGTCTAGATTCGTGGCACGTTACCGAGGGAATTAAGGGGCCAGGTTCGGATTAGGTTCACACCTGGCCGCCTTGAATCAGCTGAATAACGGCTGCTCGCGCCTGTTGCAATGCAACAATTAAAGGGGCCAGGTTCAGATTAAATTCACCAAATAATTTTCAATTGGAATTAATCCACAGTCAAAAAAACTACTCAACTCAGTTTCCGCAATTGTTCCTGCAGCTTCTCCAGCGTCGCGGCGAAATTGGCCAGACGTTCTTTTTCTTGCTGCACCACCTTGGCTGGAGCGCGCTCGACGAAACTGGGGTTGGCGAGTTTGATTTCGGCTTTGGCGCTTTCATTTCCGATGCGGGCAATTTCCTTGGCCAGACGCTCACGTTCAGCGGCCACATCCACTTCGATTTTCAGCATCAACCTGAATTCGCCAACGATGGCTACCGGCGCATCGGCATCGGGCAATTTGTCCTGCATGATTTCCACCCCGGATAACTTGGCCAATGCCATCAGGTAGGGAGAGAAGTCAGTCAGTATCTGCTGATCTCCTGCCGCCAGCAGCGGAACTCTTGCCGCCGGCGACAGGTTCATTTCGCTGCGCAGGGTGCGACAGGCATTGATTATTTCCTTGAGTGCGGCGATACGCTGGCTGGCATTCTCGTCAATGCGCGCCGCATCGGCTTGGGGGTAGGGTTGGAGCATGATGCTCGCACCTTGCTTGCCCGCCAGCGGCGCGATCCTCTGCCACAGTTCTTCGGTAATGAACGGAATGACGGGATGGGCCAGCCGCAGCGTGGTTTCCAGTACCCGTACCAGGGTGTGGCGGGTGGCGCGCTGCACGGCGTCGTTGCCGCCAGTCAGCTGCACCTTGGCAAGCTCCAGATACCAGTCGCAATATTCGTCCCAGACGAATTCATAGATTTCCCGTGCTGCGGTATCGAAGCGATAATCATGAAACGCCTGCGCCACCGCGCTTTCTGCCTGCTGCAAGCGGCCGATGATCCACCGGTCGGCATCGGAGAATTCCAGCGGCAGTTCATTAGCCACATTCGCATCCAGCCCCGTATCCTTCCCCTCGCAATTCATCAGCACGTAGCGCGTGGCATTCCACAGCTTGTTGCAGAAATTGCGGTAGCCTTCACAGCGCTGCATATCGAATTTGATATCGCGGCCATGCGAGGCGAGGCTGGCGAAAGTGAAGCGCAGCGCATCAGTGCCGAATGCGGGAATGCCTTCGGGGAAATGCTTGCGGGTGATTTTTTCGATCGACTCGGCCTGCGCGGGATTCATCAGCCCGGTGGTGCGCTTGGCGATCAGATCCGGCAGCGCGATGCCGTCGATGAGATCCAGCGGGTCCAGCACATTGCCTTTGGACTTACTCATCTTGTGGCCTTCCGAATCGCGGATCAGGCCGGTCACATAGACTTCGCGGAAAGGCACCTTGCCGGTGAAATGCAGCGACATCATCACCATGCGCGCCACCCAGAAGAAGATGATGTCGAAGCCCGTGACCAGCACCGAGGTCGGCAGGAACGTCTTGAGTTCCGGCGTTTCTTCCGGCCAGCCCAGAGTCGAGAACGGCCACAATGCGGAAGAAAACCAGGTGTCGAGCACATCCTCGTCCTGCATGAGCTTGCGTTCGCCGGCCTGCTGTTGCGCTTCTTCCAGGCTGTGGGCAACGTAGATCCTGCCGCTCTCGTCATACCATGCCGGGATCCGGTGCCCCCACCATAATTGGCGCGAGATGCACCAGTCCTGGATATTCTCCAGCCACTGGTTATAAACGTGACTCCAGTTATCCGGAACGAATTTCACCTCGCCGCTCGCCACCACTTCCAGTCCGCGTTTGGCCAGACCCTCCATCGCCACGTACCACTGATCAGTGAGCATCGGCTCGATCACTGCATGAGTGCGGTCGCCGCGCGGCACCATCAGTTTATGCGGTTTGATTTCAGCCAGCAGCTCCAGTGCGCTGAGGTCGGCGATGATTTTGATACGCGCCGCGAAGCGATCCATGCCTTGATATTCAACCGGCGCATGGTCGTTTATTTTCCCGTCCAGTGTAAAAATGTTGAGTGGAACCAGCTTGTGCCGTAAACCCATCTGGTAGTCATTGAAATCGTGCGCTGGAGTGATTTTCACGCAACCGGTGCCGAATTTCGGGTCCACGTAGGTGTCGGCGATGATGGGAATGCTGTGCCAGGCAGCAGGGGTGCTGGCCGATAGCGGCAGGCGCACAGCGCGGCCGATCAGGTGGCGGTAGCGTGGGTCATCCGGATGTACGGCAACCGCCATATCCCCCAGCATGGTTTCGGGGCGGGTGGTGGCAACAACAAGATAGGTCAAGCCATTTTGCAGATCCGGTTCAGCCAGTGGATAGCGGATATGCCAGAGAGAGCCGTCTTCTTCGGTCGATGCTACTTCCAGATCGGATACCGCGGTTTGCAGCACCGGGTCCCAGTTCACCAGCCGCTTGCCGCGGTAGATCAGCCCTTCGCGGTAAAGCCGTACGAACACTTCGGTGACGGCACGGGATAAGCCTTCATCCATGGTAAAGCGCTCGCGTGACCAGTCGCAGGAAGCCCCCAGCCGCCGCATCTGGCGGGTGATGGTGGAGCCGGATTCCTCTTTCCACTGCCACACGCGTTTGAGGAATTCCTCGCGTCCCAGGTCACGGCGATTGATGTTCTGCTGATCCAGTTGCCGTTCCACCACGATCTGGGTGGCGATGCCGGCGTGATCGGTTCCCGGTTGCCATAAAGTGTTATCGCCGAGCATACGGTGATAGCGAGAGAGCGCATCCATCAAAGTATGCTGGAACGCATGCCCCATGTGCAGTGTGCCAGTGACGTTGGGCGGCGGCAGCATGATGCAATAGGCGGGCGCCGTTGCAGCGGGCGCTCCATCGACCATGGACTTGAAATAGCCGGCGGAGTCCCAGACGGAATACCAGTGGTTTTCAATAGGCTGAGGCTCAAAACTTTTTGCGAGGTCCATGGAGATCGGGCTTGAATCCGCTGGTGCTGGAAAGCCGGTCATTATAGAGGAAGGCGCAGGTACCGGCGTCACGGTTGCTTGAGATGGACTCTGCGAGAAGCATGCATCAGCGCCTGCATTGTAGTTTTCAGCGTGATTCGGATAAGGCGCAACCAGAGATTCTTGTAAATGCCGTTCCAGCGCCTGAATCAGCGCTGTTTGCGCTCCGCTATCCAGGTCTATCCCTGTTTCCTTTAGCGCAGCATCCAGAATCTGTCGCAGTGGCGGTGTGGCCTCGGGCCGGGGTATCGGGGTTGCCGCAGGGAGAAATACTACTTCCGTGAGAGTCGGAATATCGCCGGTTACTGAGGGTGTAGTTTGCTCCAGTGTGGTGTCAAAGATCTGGGTGAGAACCGGAACAGACGCTACCTTACTCTCCGCTTTTGTTTCGGTTACCACCGCGGATTTACCCTGGTGCCTGCTCAGCAACGCATCCAGCTTGTCCAGAACTTCATCATGATCTGGTTCTGGTGAAATTTCGTTGTCGTCTGTCATGGCGGGGAAAAGTGATCGGAGGGCGGTGGATGCGACTGTTCGATGCTATGCGCCCCCAAGCTTATGATGGCGAATTTCATATCCCCGGTCATGGTAGAAACGGTAGCGCTTGCGTGCCGCCTGCATGTCTTCTGGCGTGGTTCCGGTGATTTCGATCAAGCGCCGGAAACGGCTGAAGAAAGGCGGATACTCGCTGTGCAGGTTGAGCAGCACATCATCGTGCGGGAGCTTATCGGCCTGATCACCCAATATCACCGGGGTCACGTCAACCAGTTTGTCGTCAGCATGGCAGTGGGGAATAAAGCCGGTAGGGGAGAATGTCCACAGCAGCTTGTCGAGTCGCTCGACGATGGCATTATCAGGCGTATAGATCATCACCTTACAGCCTTGTTGCACCGCTTTGGCACTCAAACGACAAGCGGTGTGCAGCTTGTCGCCGGTGTCAGAGTAGAAGTCGATCTGGGTCATGTTGGCGTCATGAGGCTTCTTTCGCCTTTTTGACCCCTTGCGCCGCACGTTTGATCAGAAATTGCGTCAGCAGTGGTACCGGCCGGCCGGTTGCGCCCTTATCCTTGCCGGATTTCCACGCAGTGCCGGCAATGTCCAGGTGTGCCCAGCGGTATTTCCTGGTGAAGCGCGACAGGAAACAAGCGGCAGTGATGGTTCCTCCAGCGCGCCCGCCGATGTTGGCCATATCGGCAAAATTACTTTTCAGTTGCTCCTGATAATCATCCCACAGTGGCAGATGCCAGGCGCGATCCGCGGCTTGTTCGGAGGCCTGCAGCAGTTCCTGCGCCAGTTCGTCATCATTGCTGAGCAGGCCCGATGCCACATGCCCCAGTGCGATGACACAAGCGCCGGTGAGGGTGGCGATATCGATCACCACTTCCGGATCATAGCGTTCGGCATAAGTCAGCGCGTCGCACAGGATCAATCGTCCTTCAGCATCAGTATTGAGGATTTCGATGGTCTGCCCGGACATACTGGTGACGATGTCACCGGGTTTGGTGGCGTTGCCGCCCGGCATGTTCTCAGTGGTGGGGATGATGCCAACCACGTTGATCGGCAGCCGCATTTGCGCAATCGCTGCGAGGGTGCCCAGCACACTGGCAGCTCCGCACATGTCGTACTTCATTTCATCCATTTCCGCTGCCGGCTTCAACGAAATACCACCGGTATCAAAGGTGACACCCTTGCCCACCAGCACGATGGGTTTTTCCATTTTTTCCCGGCCCCGGTATTCCAGCGCGATCAATTTGGCAGGCTGACGGCTGCCGCGCGCGACCGCCAGCAGCGATCCCATGCCAAGTTTTTCCATATCCTTCTGCTCAAGAATGGTAGCCTTGAGCTTATAGGTCTTGGCCAGGTTCACGGCCTGTTGCGCCAGATAGGTGGGGGTGCAGATATTGGGCGGGAGATTGCCCAGATCCTTGGCTAGATTCATGCCGTGGGCGATGGCAAGTCCTTGTTGCAGGGCTGCTTCACCGCTGGCAGACTCCGCCGGACTGGTCATGCCCAGTGCAATTTTGCGCAGATGCGGTTTGGCATCTCCAGGTTTGCTTTTGAGGCGATCGGAGCGATAGGTACTTTCCAGCGCCACAATCGCGGTCTGGGAAATTTTCCATGCAGCGTCGCGTTTTTTCAGCGGAATTTCAGCCAGATACAGGGTGGCATCCGCCGCGCCGGTTTCCTGCAGCGCCTTGAAAGCGGCACGCACTGCATCGCGATATTCCTTGTCATGAAATTCCCGTTCCTTGCCCAACCCCACCAGCAATACCCGCTCGCATAGGGCATGTGGCACATTGTGCAGCAGCAGGGTCGAACCTGCCTTACCCTCCATGTCGCCGTGGCGCAGAATGCCGCTGATATATCCCTTGGCGATTTTATCCATGGCTTCCGCCGCTTCGGTCAGTTTGCGAGGCTCGAACACGCCCACTACCACACAGGCACTGCGCTGCTTCTCCGGGCTCCCACTTTTTATGCTAAATTTCAATTCTTGCTCCTTAAATCGTTGTGTTGCTATCAGACTGCTCAAGCCGGGTAACAACCGATTATCGCTGGACTGTTCGCACAAAGTCAAAGCAGACAAAAAATAATCCAATCGACAACAGCGGTTCCCTGGGTATATCGAGGATATTGATCAGTGCCAGTATGAATACAGCCAAAACTATTTTGAAAGCCAGGCCGGCAAATGGTTACCAGGCGAAACTTGCCACACCGTTCGCGCTGCTCGGCATTCGCACCGAAGAAGACTGGTTGACCGACATCGAGTATCTGCCTCTCGATATACCCCCGCTGGTACCACAGAATTCGCTGGCCAGGGAAGTCTGTCAGCAGTTGCAGGCATATCTGGCTGATCCTGGTTTTATCTTTGATCTGTCGCTGCACATTGGCGGCACCATTCACCAGCGCGGGGTATGGCAGACCATACGGACGATTCCCTGTGGTGCCACCAGCAGTTATGCTGATATTGCCACACAATTGCATTCTGCTCCCCGCGCAGTGGGGCAAGCATGTGGCGCCAACCGGCTGCCGATCGTGATTCCCTGTCATCGCGTTATCGCCAAGAACGGCGGTTTGGGTGGATTCATGCATGCCAGCGACGGAGTTCCGCTTGCCATCAAACGCTGGCTGTTGCGCCATGAGTGCGCCTGAGCCCAATGCGGGATTACTGGATGAATTCTCTGATGCCTTGTGGCTGGAAGATGGTTTGTCGCGCAATACTCTGGAAAGCTATCGCAGCGATCTGAAAAAATTTGCTGAATGGCTGGAAAAGCAGAGTCGCAGTGACGGAGCGCTGCTGAACGCAACGCATACCGACCTGCTTGAGTTTCTCGCCTATAAAGTTTCGACCAGAGTCAAAGCCAGCACCACCAGTCGCGAGTTGTCGAGTCTGAAGCGCTTTTACCGCTTTCTGTTGCGCCAGGGAAAAATCCAGACTGATCCCAGTCTCAACATCGATACCCCAAAACTTCCGCGTATTCTGCCCAAGAGCTTGACTGAAGCAGAGGTGGAGGCATTGCTTACGGTACCTGATGTGGAGCGGCCATTGGGCTTGCGCGACCGCGCCATGCTGGAAGTACTCTATGCCAGCGGTTTGCGGGTATCGGAACTGGTCGCTCTGAAAGTTGCCCAGGTAAGCTCGAATATGGGCGTAGTGCGCGTAATGGGCAAGGGCAACAAAGAACGGCTGGCACCGCTGGGGGAAGAAGCGCTGGACTGGATAAGCCGCTATACCAGGGAAGCCCGGCCTGCATTACTGGGAGGGAAAATCAGCGATGCCTTATTCGTTACCGCCCGCGGCGCAGCCATGACGCGCCAGGCGTTCTGGCACCTGATCAAGCGCTACGCGCGGTGCGCGGGTATCGACAAACCGCTGTCGCCGCATACCTTACGCCACGCTTTTGCCACCCACTTGCTCAATCACGGCGCTGACTTGCGCGTGGTGCAACTGTTGCTAGGTCATGCCGACATTTCCACTACGCAGATCTACACCCATGTGGCACGCGAGCGGCTGAAGCAGCTCCATGCCAGACATCATCCGCGGGGATAAGCTATGCCTGCTTTTCCAGCAAGAAATACATGGTCTCCCGGACGGCGTCCTGAGCTGCTTCATAATCGGGGTTGAGTTTGAGCGCGTCACTGAATGCGGCTGCAGCTTGCTTGAGATCGCCTGACCCCATGTAGGCGAGGCCAAGTTTGTAGAAGGCTTCCGCGTCGTGACTTGAGATGGCGATTGCTTCCTGGTAGCAGTTGATGGCCACTTCATAGTTTTCGATCGAATAACAGACCAGGCCGAGATTGATCCACGCCGGGTATGACTCGGGGTTGAACGTCAGCGCCTTTTGGTAGGCGAAAGCGGCATTTACATTGTCGCCCATGCTCTGGAGCGCCACGCCCAATCCATAGTAGGCCGGGGCGAACAGTCCATCGAACTTGATCGCTTTCTTGAAATGCTCGCTGGCCTCGTCGAAACGGCCGCTCTGGTTGAGCAGCATGCCGATGTTGTTATGTGCCTGCACCAGTCGCGGAGCTGTCTGGAGTGCCTTGCTGTAGTGTTCCAGTGCCTCGTTGTCCATGTCGAGCATGGCATAGGTGCGCGCCGTATTGTAGTGGCAAATGGCAACCCGCTTATCCCCTAAAGTTTTGCAGTTGCTCAGTATCTTCATGGCCTTGAGGAAGCAATTCAGCGCTTCCCGAGGGTTGCCTTGGTCACAGAGCAGATTCCCCGCACTCGTGAGTTCGGCAACCACATATCGCGCACCCTGGCTGGCAAGCGCAACGGAATGGGCGCTGTGGTTTTGTATTTGCGGAAATCTGAAACTGGGAGCGATGGCTTGAGCTAACATTTTAAGCGGCCCTGAGTAATTTAACGGGATAGTGCGCAGGAGATTTCCGTGTGCGGGGTGCAACAGTAGCTATCTGGGATGCTGCGAATTTCATCTCACTCTTCATTGCCAATTCACCTATTCTGTTCATGCCGACGGCGATATCGCCATCTTGATGTTTTCAGCTTCTGCAGGAATCAGAGTCTGTGAAAACATCAGCATTACAATAATTATCGGCAGCAGTCTGGAGACCTTTAGCCTTTGGGGGACAATTTTTTAGCCCAACGGACGATGCAAGTGCAATCTTATCGATGGGCTGAAAGAGAGTAATTTGAACCCGGCCCGTTAATCAGAGCGGTTCCTTAGGGGCATTTCTTGTGGATAGCGTACTGCTGTCCGTTCCAACGCCAGACTGGAAAGCAGTTTCCTGTGCCATTGATTTCGATGTCAGGGTAACCATTGTTCCTGGTTTTCAACAGGGTGTATTGACCGGGAAAACCGAATTGCGACTTCCACTGACCGCTGCGATTCTTGATGTACAGGTTCATGTAAACACCCGCCATCCCGCCCATGCAGTTGCCGTAGACTTTGGTAAACACCTCGGGTTGGCCATCGCCATTCAGATCATCCAACTCGGCGTCGAAGTCGACAGATTCATTGCAGGTCTTCTCGAAATATTTTCCTTTGGTTGCCTTGAGCTTGCCGGCTGTGGCTTCTGCGATGACCTTGGCATCCGCTGGATAGGCAGGCGGCGCGGCGATGGCGGTAGGAGCATGTGAAAGAGCCAGGGTAAACAGCGCAGCGCAAAGTCGATAGAGATGCATAGTGCCCACCTCGTTGAAGTGAAAGATAATATGTTTCCTTGATAGACCAGATTCGGTCGCGTCATGGAACGCGGCGGTGCAACATCGGCGGTACTGCGGTGTCAGGCAGCATGATCACACAATTCCAGCTCGTGGATCTCCAGGTAGGCCAGCGGACCGGCGATGCGTGTTGAATATGAACGAATATCAATGCCGCGCGTGAATCGCGGCCCGTCAGTGACCAGTGTGTGATATTCGCCTTTTTCACCGCACAGGTCCAGACCGGTCTGCTCACGAATGCTGCGCAACTCGGTAAGCGCCGAGTCATTCAACTCCCGGCCAATCCAGCTCTCATCAAGCCAATGTGTTTTAACACAGGAAAAACGCGCCTTGAACCCTCTGTCCAGCAATTGTTGCAGCAAGGTATTTTGATCGCGCCCCCACAGAGGCGTATGCATGCTCATTCCAACGGGACGGCTCCGCTCGCGTATCCAGTTTAGATTTCCGTTCACTGCCGCGATGTCGCCGGTGATCACGCAGTCAATGCCCATTTCATCGCGTAGCCTGCGCAAGCTGGTCTCGTAACTCTGCTCGAACGGTGCGCTGATGGGCAACACATAGTGTGGCAGCGCTAATGCCTGAGCCTGCATTTTGATGAAGCTCAGCGGATGCGCCAAAAAATCCGGTTCCGGTGGCGCGAACGTAACGAGGCAGCAAACGCAGTAACCGTTCTGCTCGGCCTCATGCAATGCCATCGCAGAATCTTTGCCGCCTGTCCAGAGCATGGCGGCGCTTTGCACGGGATCAACCATGGGGCCGCACCGCCGACAAGCAGAGCATTTCCTTGGTGAACTGCGCCTCCTTGTTTGGCGCCTTGAACGTTTCACTGAGCATGAGCGTTGCCATCGGTAGGTTGCGGGGTCTCGAGTTGAGCGGTGTCAGATTTCCGCCACTGCGGAGCGTGAGAATAACAGCGTGTAATGCTGCGCGTGGCGGCTGATTAGACGGGTGGAGTTCAAGCCCCCTGCTATGGCCATCTCCCGTAGGGTGGAGAGGCACTCGGGGTAATCGTAATCGTGCACATGGGTGCAGGCTTCCTCCAGTCGATCCGGCGGCACCTTGCTCCAATTCTCCCGCATAGATTGCAGATAGCCGTCCAGATAGCTTTCCCGGCTCTGGTTTTCCTCGCGCACCACATCCACCATGATCAACCAGCCATTTGCTGACAGACAGCGCCCGGCCGCACGAAAAAAGCGCGCCTTTTCTTCCGGCAGCAGATGATGAATCGCAAAGCCGGTGAAGAGAACATCCCAGGTTTGGTCGGTCGACTCGACCGCCGCCAGCAGGTCCCCATGGGTCAGAATGACCTGACCGGGCAATCCCGCCAGATACTCACGCGCTTCCGCCAGCGCTGCCTCAGACAAATCCACCCCTTGATAGATCGCGGGCGGCAAGCGCTGCAGGCAAGGCGCCAGATAGCGTGCATTGCCGCAGCCTAGATCCAGCAGGCGATACTGTTCCCGATCATTGCGCAATCGCAGCAGCTCCTCGACCCCGGCATAGATCTCCTGATGGGACATGTAATTGAACTCCGTGATCAAGTCATACAGCGACCAGGAGCGTGTGAAGATGGCAGTGGAGTCGGCGGAGGTCATGGACTGTGGCAAAAGATGTGAGGTTAATGGGGGTGGAGAGGGCTAGTCTTCATCACGCTCATTGTGGACTTCTTCCTTGGGACGTTTGATCGCCGGCAGGCCGCCAATGTAGCCAACGGCGCCGCGCTGATCGATGCCGGTGCGGAAGGCATCAAAGCCCGGAATCTTGCGCTGATAACCGCGCAGGTCTGCTGCGGCACCAGGGTGCTGGATATTGGACATGAGATAGGCAAAGCCATTCAAGTTATCCACTGCCTGCAGGCCAGTCCACTCCGCGCCGGCACGATTAGTGGCGATACGCGTGGCCTTCTTGCTGTCGACGTTGTATGCCCACAGGAAGTTGTTCAGATGGTTGCCGCTGTCTTCGCCAATGAACAGGGTGCGCATGGCATCGGAGTACTTGAGGTTGTCCGGGTTGGCTATTTTGTCGGTATCGCACTTGTCGTGGCGGCCATAAGTAGTTTGCGCGGCCGGTTTCCGGGCGCCCATGAGCAGGGCTTGCAGATCCGCAGCCACCCACTGGCTGCGGATCGGACTGCCGGATGTATCCACTTGACCGCCTTGCAGATTGGATTGGTAGACGATACCGCATTCCAGATCCCTTGGGTCGCCTGTGAGGCGAATGTCATCCTGCGGACGTTCGCCATTCTGAGCGACCAGCATGCCCTGCTGCACATAGGACATGGCGAGGTACAGCTTCTTGTCGGCTTTGCTGGAGGTTGCGCCTTCCATCCTGGTGAACTCGGTGGTTGCGCCGAGGAAGGCGGCGAAACGGCGGGTTTCCAGAAAAGCGGCGGCTTGTTCCATGCCGTGTTTGAGCTTCAGGTATTCCAGAGCGGTGCTGCCGCCAGTGCCGGTGTAGGTGTAAACCGGTTTAAAGCCGGCATAGGCTGCCGGATTGGCCCGGTATGCGGTGTTGCTGGCAACTTCAAAGATATCGGAGAACCTGATGCCATTGGCTACCAGCGCATCGATTTCGCTGTTGGCAGCGTGACCGAGTTTGATCCACTGAATGTCGAACTGGCCGCCATTAGTGGCGTCAGTCTGCTGCAATTTGGCGGCATACAGGCTGCCGCTGGTTAGATCTCTGGGTCTGTCGGCAACGAACATGGTCAGCACCACATCATTGCCGTCATCACCCTTGTAGGCGGTTCTGCTATCTGGCATGACATGCGCCAGCTCATTGGACAGGCGTCCCATGGCGTAATGCTTGGCAACTTCGGTGTTTCCGCTTGAATTAACGCTAACTTCGGTGATCATCCCGTATCTGTATGGATTGGCGCCGCCGGGCGAGATCTGTCCGGGAGTCATGCGATACAGGTTCATGGCAGTTAACGGCTTGTTTTCAAAAAAGCGTGCGTCGGGCTCATATTCCTCGCCACCGATATGCGTGTTCCATGGGGTCAGTTCACCAGCACAAGGAGTCCACAGGCCCTCCACGCCGCTCATATCCACGTTTTGCAAATTGAAGGCGGTCAGTCTGCCGGTGCGAGGATCTTGCTTGAGGGAAGCCAGGTTCATTACCATGGGCAGGGCGCCGTACATATCGAGCATGGGTTTGCCGGGATCGGCATTGGGTGCTTCGGTATCGTACTCCAGATGCGTTAGCAGGAAAATGTTACCGCCCTGTTGCATGAGGGAATTGGCATCGGGACTATGCGCATGGAATGGACCTTGCGCCGTGGCGCCGGTTTCGCTGATCCGGGCGGTTTGCAGTACGTTGCCATTTTTGTTGACGATGGCACCCGCTTTCCAATCGCCAATCTGGTCGCCAGAGCTATACAGTACGTTGTAAGTCAGCGGGTAAGCGACTTTGCGCCCATCGGCATAGGTCACGATTGCGCTGGATTCGGTATAAGCCCTTTGCTGCTGCATGACGCTCACCGGTGCCTTGGTTTCGGTGAATTCCACGCTCAGCACGGGCACATCTGCCATCACCAATGGGGCATATAGACTGAACAATACGATACTGACAATCAATTTGCGCTGCATAAGGACAGAGGGAATCAGGCTCATATCATTGTTCAAAATCTCACCAGGCTAGTGCAACTCAGGATAATCCTTTTCCACGTAAAAACAAATCACGTGGCCATACTCATCTCGACTCTGTACAGTAGCATTAGATTATCTGGGTTAAAATTTACTGATGAACATTAAAGCGGTTTCTTCAGCGGCGCCCAACCCGCATGAGCTGGAGAGTGATGACATTGATTTCATGCGCGCAGCGCTCGATCTTGCCCAGCAGGCGCGGGATGCAGGCGAGGTGCCAGTGGGTGCGGTGGTAGTGAAGGACGGGACGATCATTGGTCGTGGTTACAATCGGCCGATCTCGGCCGCCGATCCGACCGCCCATGCCGAGGTGATGGCGCTACGCGATGCCGCGCGTCATCTTGGCAATTACCGTCTGATGGACTGCATGCTTTATGTGACACTGGAGCCTTGCACCATGTGTGTCGGTGCGATTTTCCACGCGCGCATTGCGCGGCTGGTTTACGGCGCAAAAGATCCCAAGACCGGCGCCTGCGGCAGCGTAATTGATTTGCCGGCGGAGACATGGCTCAACCACCACTTGCAGATGACTGGCGGTGTGCTGGCGGAAGAAACAGGGGATCTGCTGAAACAGTTTTTTGCGCAACGCCGCAAGGCAGCTCGAGCGACAGATCAATGAAAATCGTCATCAGCATCCCGGAGCAAGTGCTGAATCTGCTGGATTGCAGCGACAAGGTGACCCGGCATTACCGCGTTTCCACCGCTAAAAACGGGGCAGGGCAGCAGCGCGGCAGTTTTTGCACTCCGCTGGGCAAACACGTCATTCGCGCCATGATCGGCGCGGGTCAGCCGGTTAACACGGTGTTCATCAAGCGCCGACCGACCGGTGAAATTTATACGCCTGAACTAGGCGCACGCTATCCGGGGCGCGACTGGATACTAACGCGGATACTGTGGCTTTCCGGCTGCGAGCGCGGCTTCAATCGCCTAGGGCTGGTGGATACCATGCGCCGTTACATCTATATCCACGGCAGCCCGGATAGTGCGGAAATGGGCAAACCGGGCTCGATCGGCTGCATCCGCATGCATAACTGCGATTTGCTGGAATTGTTCGACTTGGTGGAGACTGGAACGGAAGTCGAAATAACAGGCCAGTCTTGATTGACCGGGACATTCCGTAGAGATTTGGTAGGAGCGGCTTCAGCCGCGAATGTGGTGAGGAACGCGAGCCTAGGGGTTAATCGCGACTGAAGCCGCACCTACCACCCGTTCTGCTCTGACAACGGTGAGCTAATCAGCAGCAGTTGTTTTCCGTGGGAGAAAAATCGGGGTTATTCCGCGCCAAATTTGTTCTGGCAGGCCTTTTCCAGTATCATATGCGACCATGACCAAGTATGTATTTGTGACTGGCGGCGTAGTCTCTTCCCTGGGGAAGGGTATCGCCGCCGCCTCCCTGGCAGCAATCCTCGAAACCCGCGGCATCAAAGTAACCATGCTCAAGCTGGATCCGTACATCAATGTGGATCCCGGCACCATGAGCCCATTCCAGCACGGCGAAGTATTTGTCACCGAGGACGGAGCGGAAACCGATCTCGATCTGGGGCACTATGAGCGCTTCATCAGCACCAAAATGAGCAAGCGCAACAACTTCACCACCGGCCAGATATACGAAAGCGTAATCAAGAAGGAGCGACGCGGCGACTATCTTGGCGGCACGGTACAGGTGATTCCCCACATCACCGACGAAATCAAGCTGCATATCAAGGCCGGTGCAGGCGATGCGCAGGTCGCCATCGTCGAAATTGGCGGTACCGTGGGTGATATCGAATCGCTGCCATTTCTGGAAGCAATCCGGCAGATGGCAGTGCAGCATCCGCGCAACGATACCTGTTTCATTCATCTCACGCTGCTGCCTTACATCGGCTCGGCGGGGGAGTTGAAGACCAAGCCGACCCAGCATTCAGTAAAGGAATTACGCGAAATCGGTATTCAGCCGGACGTGTTGTTATGCCGCGCTGATCGCGAACTGCCGGCGGATGAACGCCGCAAAATTGCGCTGTTCACCAATGTGCGCGAAGAGGCGGTGATTTCGGCAGTGGACGCGGACAGTATCTACAAAATTCCGGGACTGCTGCACGATCAAATGCTGGATGAAATCGTCTGTCATAAACTGGATATTCTCGCCAAGCCAGCGGATCTGAGCGTCTGGAAAAAACTGGTGGACGCACTGGAACATCCGCAGCACTCGGTGAAAATTGCGCTGGTGGGAAAATATGTGGATTTGACCGAATCTTACAAATCCCTGTCGGAAGCCTTGATCCATGCCGGCATTCATACCCGCAGCAAAATCCATATTCATTACATGGATTCGGAAAATATCGAGAAGCAGGGAACCGATTGCCTGCTCGGGATGGATGCGATCCTGGTTCCCGGTGGTTTCGGCAAACGCGGCGTGGAAGGCAAGATCATGGCTATCCGCTATGCACGTGAAAACCGTATCCCTTATCTGGGCATCTGTCTCGGCTTGCAGTTGGCGGTGATCGAATACGCACGCGACAAGGCTGGCATGGAGGGTGCGCACAGCACCGAATTCAATCCGGATACGCCTTACCCCGTGATAGGCCTGATTACCGAATGGCGTACGCGTGAAGGCCAGTTGGAAACCCGTGACGCCAAGTCGAATCTCGGTGGCAGCATGCGCTTGGGTGGGCAGGAATGCGTGCTGAAAGAAGGGTCGCTGGTGCGAAAAATTTATGGCGCGGACAAAATCATTGAACGCCATCGTCATCGTTACGAAGTCAATAACGAATATCTCCCCCGACTGGAACAGGTAGGGCTGCGTGTAAGCGGATTATCGGCGGTGGAAACCCTGTGCGAGATGATTGAGTTGCCGCAGAATGAACATCCGTGGTTCGTTGCCTGTCAGTTTCATCCCGAATTTACTTCCACCCCCAGGGCGGGGCATCCGCTGTTCAAAGCGTTTGTCGAAGCCGCCATTGACTCCGCGGACAGGCGCACCGCATCAGTAACAGCAGATTCCGGCAAATTAAAAATCATCGCTTAAACGCCTGTTGCATAACACCTCACCATTTATACATAACTTAAATAACATCAGGGAAAATAGCATGAGTGCAATCGTAGATGTCATCGCCCGCGAAATTATCGATTCCCGCGGCAATCCAACTGTAGAGGCGGATGTGTTGCTCGAATCCGGTGTACTGGGCCGGGCGGCTGTACCTTCCGGTGCATCCGTCGGCACCAAGGAGGCCGTTGAATTGCGCGATGGCGACATGCAGCGCTATTTTGGCAAGGGCGTACTGAAAGCGGTGGAAAACGTCAACACTGAAATTGCCGAGGCCATCAT
Source organism: Nitrosospira sp. (assembly GCA_043721435.1). Lineage (GTDB taxonomy): Bacteria > Pseudomonadota > Gammaproteobacteria > Burkholderiales > Nitrosomonadaceae > VFJL01. The sequence continues at coordinate 17,848 of JAYSQR010000057.1, forward strand.
GGGACTGGATTCGATGGAGCAGGGCTTCATCGATCAGACTCTGATTGACCTGGACGGCAGCGATAACAAATCAAGGCTGGGCGCGAATGCGATTCTTGCGGTTTCGCTGGCAGTGGCAAAAGCCGCAGCAGAGGAATCCGGCCTGCCGTTATATCGCTATCTGGGTGGTGCAGGACCGATGTCCATGCCAGTACCGATGATGAATGTGATCAACGGCGGGGCGCACGCCAACAACAATCTCGATTTTCAGGAGTTCGTGATCATCCCGCTAGGGGCGCAGAGTTTCCGCGAAGCAGTGCGTTGCGGTGCTGAAATATTTCACACGCTGAAAAAATTGCTCGATAGCAAGGGCATGCCAACCTCAGTGGGTGACGAGGGCGGGTTCGCTCCTAATCTGGCGAATAACGAGGCGGCGTTGCAGCTAATTGTACAAGCCATTGAGCAGGCCGGTTATTTACCGGGCCCGGATGTTGCCATTGGCCTGGACTGCGCCAGCTCGGAATTTTTCCGCGACGGCAAATACCATTTGGCATCCGATGGCTTGAGCCTTACCTCGGCGCAGTTCGTGGATTATCTCGCCACCTGGATAGATAAATACCCCATCCTCAGCATTGAGGACGGCATGAGCGAGCATGACTGGGATGGCTGGAAACTGCTCACCAGCAAACTCGGAAAATCGGTACAACTGGTGGGCGATGATGTGTTCGTGACCAATGCCAGAATCCTGAAAGAAGGCATTGCGCAGGGTGTGGCCAATTCCATCCTGATCAAGGTCAACCAGATCGGCACTCTCAGCGAAACCTTTGCCGCCATTGAAACCGCCAAGCGCGCGGGTTATACCGCCGTGATTTCGCATCGTTCCGGCGAAACCGAAGATACCACCATCGCCGATATTGCCGTTGCCACCAACGTGCTGCAAATCAAGACCGGTTCGCTTTCGCGCTCGGACCGTCTGGCCAAGTACAATCAGTTGCTGCGCATCGAGGAAGATCTGGGTGACGCCGCCAGCTATGCCGGACGAGGCGCCTACTACCAGTTGAAATAAAACTCGGAGCTTCAGGCAGGGGAGGAGTGGTGAGAGATTTATTTGGGCAGCGCTGCGTTGTAACGTAACGTGGTGGACAATCCGCAAAGCAGGTGCAAATTGTGGGCTACATAGAGATGTCCAAATGAAGCTGTTGACGCTGGTACTCGTTGCCCTGATTGCTCTGCTGCAGTACCCGCTATGGCTGGGCAAGGGCAGTTGGCTCAGCGTGTGGGAAGTTAATCAGCAAGTCATCGCACAGCACGAAACCAACCAGCAATGGAAAATCCGCAATGCCGCACTGGATGCGGAAGTGCGCGACCTCAAGCAGGGTCACGATGCCATCGAAGAACGTGCCCGCAGCGAATTGGGCATGATCAAGCAGGATGAGATCTTTTTCCAGGTAGTGGAAAGCAATGAAAATAATACCACCCAGCCGGACAAGAGCACGACAGGAACTCCCTGAAACAGCCAGAAAATGAAGGATGGAGTGGAATAACGAAGCCCGCCAACACTGCGGGTTTTTTCATGGATGTTACGCGGTTGTCACCAGTTCGACCTGCACCGACTCATTTTTATCAGCCAGCCAGATCTGTCCTTCCTGGATAGTGCAATTTAACTGCATGTTGCGTTGAGCCTGTCGGGCAATGGCTTGGCTAGTTTGCGGCGGTAGATTGATTACGCTCAGATTCTTGATTCGCTCCAGCTTGCTGCGGCATTGATCCCACCACCTGTCAGCGACACGGCCACCGTAGCTATAGATGAATACCTGTCTGGCGCGGCCGCAGGCTTTGCGGATCAGTTTTTCATCGGGGAGACCCACATCTATCCAGAGATCGATCGCACCGGTCAAATCTTTTTGCCACAGATCGGGTTCGTCATCGGTACTCAATCCATTGCCAAATATCAGCGCTTCATGCGCATGCAGCGCGAAAGCCAGTAACCGCACCATCATGCGTTCATCGGTTTCCGAGGGATGGCGGGCAAGAGTCAGCGCGTGGTTCCGGTAGTAGTTGCGGTCTATATTGGCTATTTGCAGCTCGGCTTTGAAAATGGTTGCTTTAAGTGCCATATGGCTGCCTGCCTGTTATTTATCAATACAATCAACATGTAAAGCTTCAATCCCCAAATTAAGGGGGAGGCTCGCAAGATATTTTCATGGTGCTTATTGCGATAATAACCGATTGAAAGTAATCATCATTATATGAATTTTTCAGATAATGCTGATTTATTTTCATTTTGCCCTTAAGGAAGTGCAATAGAGGCCGATAACCAAAGTAGGCGGTCAGATTGCCCGCTATTTCTAAAACTGCAGGAGGTATTCATGGCAATTGATTCTGTTTACTCCGCTTCCACAACAGGCTCTCCACCAGTCAACAGCACTCAGAAAAGCGCAGAAGACCGCACTGTGGAGAAGCCAGGGAGCCACAATGACAACAGCAGTAATACTGGCACTTCATCCGAAGCGCATACTACCGCTCCTACGGTTAACACTGACGGTCAGAAAACCGGCACCACCATCAGCACCAAGGCCTGAACCAAATAATATTCGCAACCAGGGGAGCAGCGCCCCTTTGGTTGTGATTATTGGAGTAATCAAGAATGAGTGTCTAGAACCTTGGTTGGACGGGTAAACATTGGCCTGTAAAAGTGACTACCCCGCCTCTCCTGCCTTCAGAAATATCAGTCACAACTCCCGATAACCTATCAATGCTGGTTTGAGTAACAGTAAACGAAGTGCCGCTTTTTACTTTCTCGGCGTCACAAATAATCATCTCATCTGACCATTGACAGGGTATGAAGCCGTGTAACTTTCCGCCAATAAAGGAAAAGGTCTGGGTCATTGATTCTTTATTTGGATCTCCACCTGACCCTGCATATACGCTCTCACCAACACAAATGAGCTCAAGATCTTGCTGTCCATGGCAAACCATGGGTACACAAGCAATCAACGCGATGATCAGTTTTCTCACGGGCTATTCTCGAGAGTAAATAAAATTAAGCGGCCTGGTTTTGCATGGCTCGATTTCATGGGAGGATTATATTTCCCCGGGGGAATCTGTAAATTATTGCCCACTATTTTACATGCTAATACTGCCTGAAATCGTCGGGCTTGTGACATTGAGCTTCTTCGAGCACATCTGATCGGTGGCAAACCAGATACACTTGAGCGCCACCAGCAATGAGATATCGTCAAATCTGGTGTATGACCTTTTCAAGGAAGGTCGGTCAGGCGGCGAGTTTTTGCTGGCCTGATTGATCTTCTTTTACTTCCTCGCC
>JAYSQR010000058.1:0-7488 GCA_043721435.1 Nitrosospira sp.
AGTACCCGCTGATTTCGCTAACCAGTTTTATGCCAACAGACAACAATCTGCGGCATAATCTAGATGACTTGCCCGTCCACTAAATCGGACTCCGCTCACGCATTCATGGTCTTCGAAAAGCATGTTGCAGAGAAGTACCCGGAAGAGAGCCAATTTGTGTCCGCCAAACCATCAGAACGCAAGATTACCTTTGCTCCGAATGTTTTTCAGGTTCCAGAAAACTCCTCCATTGAGAGTGACTTGGTCGCAGTTATGATGCCGTTTAATGCAGCATTCGACTCGGTGCATAATGGAATTCGCCGCGCTTGCGGTGTGGCGGGCTACCGGTGTCTGCGAGTGGATGACATATGGGAAGAAAGTACAGTCATTCAAGACATCTTTAACTTGATCTTCAGAGCTCACGTGGTAGTGGTCGACTTCACCGGGAAAAACCCGAATGTGATGTATGAAACTGGCATTGCCCACACCCTTGGTAAGCATGTGGTGCCCATCTCTCAGTCAATTAATGACGTCCCATTTGACATGGCACACCATCGAATTCTGACGTACTTGCCAAATGGTGAAGGTATTGATGTCATGGTCAACAAACTGGCCGAGAAGCTCAGTCAAGTAAGCGCATGACGCATAACCCCCTAATTAGCCGGACCTGCACGAAAAGTCGTACAGGTAGGTTATCTCTATATTAGATTTCGCCTTTCACGAATCTATGGCTCGCCAGTACTACTCTCAGCGCAAAGGCACCAATCCCAATTTAAAGGGATTGCCTCTCTCGGACGTAACTGAACTATTCGTGCGAGTTTTTAGTCAATTGCGGCAAAGTGGATATTTCGATGAGGCTTTTGGTTTTGTATGTGTGGACGCGGGAGAAGTGGATGGAAAAGTTCGCGATCCAGAACTTGAGATGCTTTTAACAATCAGAAAAAAAGGGCTTTGGCCGGTATACGAAAAGGCATGTTTTTACTCTGAGGACGATTTTTTTGATGTGCTCGAATTTCTCTACCAATACGTCTCAAAACCGATTGAAGGCACTATGCATTCCTACAATGACTGTGGAATGCATTGGGAAACTTTCAATCAGGCATTGGGTAAGGAAGAATTTAGAACAAAAATAAATACCGTTCTTGCACATTACGAAAAGAAGTTTGAGATCTCTGCTAATGGCGAGATACTCCACAAACCTGAGGCAGGTTTTGAACCAATATTTGATGCGGATTTGCCAACAAACGACAATAACGTTATCACTCGTGTAAATGCAGCGAACCTTCAATATCGGCGCCATGGATCAACCTTGGACGATAGACGACAAGCCGTGCGGGATCTTGCTGACGTATTGGAGTATCTGCGACCCAAGGTAAAAGCACTCTTAACTAGCGCAGATGAGAAAGACTTATTTAATATTGCAAACAACTTTGGTGTACGGCACCACAACGATAAGCAGAAGACCGGCTATGACACCAATATCTGGCTCAGTTGGATGTTTTACTTCTACTTGGCCACAATTCACGTGGTATTACGGAAAATTGGACACGATGAACGAAAGTGAAACTTAATAATTTGTTTCAGCGGACGGTTTTCTGCCGCTGCTGAACTCAAACTTGGAGCGTCCGTTATTGGGAATCAACTGTCTGAAATGTGTCGATTTGCGACTGTCACCACCGGCAAGAACACGCCAACCAAACCGCGTAACCTAACGAATTGTTGGGTTCAAGCAGCATAAGCCGCAAGCGGTTTAGCCGTGCGCCAGAACTTCCATAAGTCGTCACGTGTCATGGTGAAACTCTTGTCGCCATGCTCGCTGATGATAGTGAGGGTTAACTGCTCGAGCTTGCCTTGTTTCATCGCTGCCAGTACAGGGGCGAACCAATCCTGTTCCAGTTTCTTCAGACTTTCGCGCCATCCGTAGGCGTCATCGTATTGGGTTTTCGTGTGTAGCATATCGAGCACAGCCAGATGATTGCCGGCCGCAGCGGACTGGCCCCACGCGGTTGCCGTGGACGGAAGCGCTGCATGCTCCGCAGCGTGTGCCAGTGCCAGCGATCGGGCGAGAACAGCGTTGCTCCACACCTGGGTATAGGGACAGCCAACCAACTGCGGCATGGTTCCGCCGCCCCACAACCAGATGCCGTTAATGGCGAGTTCGCCACGCGCTTCCCGCGCCTGGTTGAGTGGATGTTCGTGCAGCAGCATCTGCACTTCGTTGAAGAGTCCCTGCCAGCGCATGCTGTCCGTGCCGGATGGCAGGAGCGCATGAATATCCTGGCCGGCCACTGCGCTGAGTGCATGGGTTTGCAGCGCGGGCTTTTCAGCCACGCGCAGATACCAGCGGTCGGGCTGCAGTGGCAGAAAGACCAGTTCCTGCCGGGCAGTCGCGGCATGGTGCGACGGGAGATCGCAACCGTCTGCGGCGAAATGCCGGTTGAGCAAGTCGGCAAGCTGATTCGCTTCTTCTGAGGTAATCCGGAAAATCTGACTGTCAGCCAGCACGATCTGATTATGCTCGAGCCGCAGATGCACCGGGTCGGCGCGCAGCCAGTAATGGTTTTCTGCTTTCATCTGCCCGGCGCTGTCGGCCTGCAACGTGAGCGGCGCCACCGGCCAGTCCTGTTGCTTCACCACGCCGAAAGCGCGGCACAGCCATGCTTCAACTCCTTGCGATTCATCTTCAGTGCGCAAGCTTTTTGCCAGCAGGGTTTCCAGTGCGGGCAACGGCAGGTCGCGGTAAATTTCGGGCAAGGAATCTCCCGGCCAGAACAGGGAGGGAATGAGAAGATGCAAATTCATTGTGCAGGAGGGAAGATGAGCAGAAGCCTGATACCGGCTGATTAAACGGCTTCGAAACCGGCGTCCTTGATGGCCTGCTTGAACTGATCGACGCCGCTTATTGCGGCGTCATGCTGGAGTGTGACTTGCGCATCTTCCAGCGAAACATCCGCATTGCTCACCCCGGGAATTCTTTCCAGCACATTTTTCACACTCCTGGCGCAACCCATGCAGGTCATGCCTTTGATGTTGATCACGGTCGTTTGCATTTGTTCTACTCCTTTTAATGACAATTAAATTTGTGGTTCAGGAACCCGCCTGCCAGCGTTTCAGCAGCAACGAGTTGCTTACCACTGACACCGAGCTCATTGCCATCGCCGCACCTGCAATCACCGGGTTGAGCAGCCCTATTGCTGCCAGCGGGATACCCAGTACGTTGTAGATGAAAGCGAAGAAAAGATTCTGGCGGATTTTACCCAGCGTTGCACGCGAGAGCGAGATCGCATCAGCCGCGCTCATCAGATCATCGCGCATCAGGGTGATGTCGGCGGCTTCAATTGCTATATCTGAACCTGCGCCGATGGCGAAACTCACGTCGGCTGCGGCCAGCGCCGGTGCGTCGTTGATGCCGTCGCCGACCATGCCGGTGAATTTGCCGCTCGCTTTGGTTTGTTCCACTGCGGCAGCTTTGTCCTGCGGCAGCACTTCGGCACGATAGCTGGTGATGCCCGCCTGCCTGGCAATAGCAGCAGCGGTGGCAGGGTTGTCGCCGGTCAGCATCACCACTTCGATGCCCATGGCTTGCAGCCGCTTTACCGCTTGTGCGGAAGTGCTGCGCAAGCGGTCGGCGATGGCGAGGTAGCCGAGCACCTCGGGAACGTCGTTAGTGTTAGTCACGGCGGCCACGGCGATGACGGTTTTGCCTGCAGCTTGCAGAACAGCGATACGCGCAGCATCAATGGCCGCACCGCGCCCACCTACAAATTTAGGCGAACCCAGAAGGTATTCGATGCTGTTGATGCGGGCAGTGATCCCGCTGCCGGCGATAGCGGAAAAATCACTCACTGCATCCGGGCGAATGTTCATGCTCGCGGCACGTTCCAGCACCGCTTTTGCAAGAGGGTGTTCCGAGCCTTGTTCCAGGGTGGCGGCAGCTTGCATCAAGTCATGTTCGGTAGCCGACCCTGCCGCAACGATATCGGTCACCGCCGGTTTGCCTTCGGTGAGAGTGCCGGTCTTGTCCACGATCAACACCTGGATTTTTTCTGCATGTTCCAGTGCGGCGGCATTTTTCACCAGTATGCCGGTCTGCGCGCCGCGCCCGGTGCCGACCATGATCGCCGTCGGCGTGGCCAATCCCAATGCGCAAGGACAGGCGATCACCAGTACCGCAACGGCATTGATCAGCGCCGTGACGAAATCGCCCGCAAGCCACCAGGTGAGTACCAGAGTCAACGCGCTGATGGCCACCACCACCGGCACGAATACTGCCGAAATGGTGTCAGCCATGCGCTGGATTGGCGCCTTGGAACCCTGCGCCTGTTCCACCAGACGGATGATGGCCGCGAGCTGGGTATGGGCACCGACGCCGGTGGCGCGGCATTTGAGCAGACCCTGCTGGTTCATGGTGGCGGCATAGACTTTCGCTCCCGCCTGCTTGCCGACTGGCAGGCTCTCGCCGGTCAGCATGGCCTCGTTCACGCTGGATGCTCCTTCGATGACGACTCCATCCACCGGCAGATTCTCGCCCGGGCGCACGATGAAAATGTCGCCCAGCACGAGGGTACTTGCGTCCACTTCGATGATCTCGCCGTTGCGCTCCACCCGCGCAGTTTTCGGTTGCAGCTTGATCAATTCCTCGATGGCGGCCGAAGTTTTGCCCTTGGCGCGCGCCTCCATCAATTTGCCCAGCAACACCAGCGTGATGATGGCTGCGCTCGCTTCGAAATAGACATGCTGCTGCAACGCCAACATCGTCACCACTGCGCTGAAAAGATACGCCATGCTGGTGCCGAGCGCGATCAGCACATCCATGTTGGCGCTGCCGCCGCGCAGCGCGTGCCATGCAGCGACATAGAAGCGCTTGCCGACCCAGAACTGCACTGGTGTTGCCAGCAGCCATTGCAGCCAGCGCGGCAGCAAATCTTCATGCGCACCCGAAAACATTGCGCCCATCTGCAGCAGCAGCGGCAGGGTGAGGGCGGCCGAAATCCAGAACACACGCAGTTCCGCCTGGTAAGCAGCAAGCCGTCGCGCCTTTTCTTCGGCGCGGCTGGCATCGCTGATTTCACTGGCGCCATAGCCTGCCCTGACGACGGCGGTGATCAGGTCATCCACTGTCACCATTCCGGGGCTGAAACTGGCACGTGCTGTCTCCGTAGCCAGATTGACCGTGGCGCTGACGCCGGGAAGCTTGTTCAGCGCTTTTTCGATCCGGCTGCTGCAAGTGGCACAGGTCATTCCGCTGATTTGCAGTTGCACCGATTGGGGAACGACGTGGAAACCGGCCTGCTCGATCGAGCGCACCAGATCTTCGGGCCGGGTGGTGGTGCCGGTATCGAGCTCCACCCGCACTTTTTCATTGGCGAAGTTGACCGCCGCATGCACGCCCGGCAATTTATTCAGATTCTTTTCGATCCGTGCCGCACAGGCTGCACATGTCATGCCCTCGATGGGCAGTTCGATTTGCCTGAGAGTAAGCGAATTCATAATGACTGCGCATTCATGATGAGGTCAGTGTATGCAGCGTAGATTCGGGTGGCCAGTAAAAAGGAATATCCGAACAAGTCAGTAATGAGACAGCCAATGTCCGGCAGAATTCACGCTTATTCTGACGCAACACAGAGTGAGCGTCAGTCTTCCCGCCGCAACTGTGGAAACAGGATTACATCGCGGATGCTGGGACTATCGGTGAACAGCATGACCAATCGGTCTATGCCGATACCTTCGCCTGCGGTGGGGGGCAGGCCGTATTCCAATGCACGGATGTAATCGGCGTCATAGTGCATGGCTTCGGCATCACCCGCTTCCTTGGCTTTGGCTTGCTCGAGGAAACGCGCCGCCTGATCTTCGGGGTCGTTCAGTTCGGAAAAGCCGTTGGCGATTTCGCGCCCGGCGATGTAAAGCTCGAAGCGGTCGGTTACTTCGGGATTGATATCGTTGCGCCGTGCCAGGGGCGAGACTTCCGCCGGGTAATCAATGATAAAAGTCGGTTCGAACAGCAGATGCTCGGTGATTTCGTCAAACAGCGTAAGCTGCAAACCGCCGATGCCGTTCCCGGGTTTGTAGGCAATGTTGAGTGTCTGCAATTGGCCGATCAGGAAAGCGCGGTCGTTGAGTTGCGCATCGGTGTATTGCGGGTGAAATTTGCGGATGGCCTGGGTGATGGTGAGCCGCGCGAACGGTTGCGCGAAATCGATTTCCCGTCCCTGGTAGGTGATGCTGGTCGTGCCCAGAACCTTTTCTGCCACTTGCCGCAGCATGGTCTCGGTGAAATCCATCAGGTAAGCATAATCTTGATAGGCCTCGTAGAATTCCAGCATGGTGAATTCGGGATTGTGCCGGGTGGAGATGCCCTCGTTGCGGAAATTGCGGTTGATCTCGAACACTTTTTCCATCCCGCCTACTACCAGACGCTTCAGATAAAGCTCCGGCGCGATGCGCAGGTACAGCGCCATATCCAGCGCATTGTGATGGGTGGCGAAAGGCCGCGCCGCTGCGCCGCCGGGAATCGGATGCATCATCGGTGTTTCCACTTCCAGATAACCGCGCGCGACGAAGAATTCGCGAATGGACTGGATGATTCCGGAGCGGGTGGCGAATACCTTGCGGGTGTCCTCATTGGTGATCAGATCGAGATAGCGCTGGCGATATTTCTGTTCCTGATCGGTCAGGCCATGAAATTTTTCCGGCAGAGGGCGCAGTGCTTTGGTCAGCAGGCGCAGGTGCGTGACCCGTACCGAAAGCTCGCCGGTCTTGGTTCTGAACAGTGTTCCTTGTGCGCCGAGTATGTCGCCCAGGTCGTGATGCTTGAATGCCTGGTGAACAGCTTCACCGGTCAGATCGTTGCTGATATAGAGCTGGATACGCCCGCTCATGTCCTGGATGGTGGCAAAGCTCGCCTTGCCCATTACGCGCTTCAACATCATGCGCCCCGCCACTCTTACGCTCTTCGCTGCCACTTCCAGCGTTTCATTGGTGTCCGCACCATATTGTTGGTGCAAATCTGCTGCCAGATCATCGCGGCGGAAATCGTTGGGAAAAGCGTTGCCTGTCTTGCGCAGCTCGGTCAGTTTGGCACGGCGCTCCGCAATGATCTGGTTGTCGTCTTGAGAGGGGATATTTTGTTGATTAACTTCCTGATTCATTTTTCTTTCCTGATAATTGTCTGCTGATATTTCTCATGTCGCACAGGCCACCAGCGCATGGGAATAAACTTGCAAAGTGACTAACGTCCAAAAGGATTGCGTATCGTCAACACGCCATCCACCCGCAACCCATCCTGAAAATCTTCCGACCACAACGTCGTGCAACCTGCCTCCAGCGCGCTGGCAACAACCATCGCGTCGTATAGCGAAAACCCGTAGCGTTGCGCCAGTTCCAGCCCGCGTTCGTGAGCTTCCACTGTCAACGGCACCGCTTTGCAAAAGCGGCGAATGTCGCGCAAAACCGTTTGAATCTCCGCCCACGGCATCGCCAGCTTGCGCGAGGCGACGCTGGCGAATTCAT
>JAYSQR010000059.1:0-7477 GCA_043721435.1 Nitrosospira sp.
TGTCTTCTCTCCTTTGTTGTTCCGTAGTTATTATGTAGTTCGTGTTCGTGGCCGTCTGACCCTATCCCGATATCCCAGAATAGCCCATTCCAACGACCCGCGTAGCCTAACGCCTCAGGCAATACCTGTCAAGAAATTTGCGCGGGTTTAAACGCTCTAAATCTATCCCGGAAAACCCCTGTTCTCCATACCGTCAGCGTTGGCACTCCGGTGTGCTGGTGGTACTGGGAGCATGTACAACACCCCTCCCGAATCAGTAATGCAGATCAAATTACTTCTTGTGCTTTCAGCGCGGCTTACGCCACTTCATCATATCCCAAACTACTGAGGACTTCTGCGGTATGCGCGCCTAGTTGCGGGCCAACCCAGCGGATTTCACCGGGTGTGCGCGACAATTTGGGAACAATGCCGGGCAATTTCAACGGTTGTCCAACCGGCAACCGGAACTGCCGGATCATCTCTCGTGCTTGGTAGTGCGGATCATTGACGATATCGGCGATGTCATATATTTTTCCTGCCGGAACTTCTGCCTTGTCGAGTATTGTCAGGATTTCATCCAAGTCATGCTGCATGGTCCATATTGCAATTACCTCGTCAAGTTCCCTGGTACGTTTTACCCGTCCGTCATTGTGTGCAAGCTCCGGATCATTGACCAGATCGTTACGGCCAATGGCCAGCATCATGCGCTTAAAAATACTGTCGGCGTTAGCGCCAATTACCACGTACTTCTTGTCCCGGCATGGATAGGTGTTTGATGGTGTAATACCTGGCAGGGACGCACCGCTGCTGTTCCGGATGAAACCGAACATGTCGTACTCCGGCAGCAGGCTTTCCATCAGATTGAATACCGATTCGTACAGTGCCACATCTATCACCTGACCCTTGCCATCGCCTGTATTGCGCTGGTGCAGCGCCATCAATGCGCCCATTACACCATGCATGGCGGCGATGGAGTTGCCTATTGATACCCCCACTCGCACCGGTGCTTGATCCGGGTAACCGGTAAGATGGCGCAGGCCACCCATGGATTCGCCGATCGCGCCAAGGCCGGGTCGATCGCGGTAGGGCCCTGTTTGTCCGTAGCCGGAAATGCGTACCATGATAAGCTTTGGGTTGATCGCGCTAAGCTGTTCCCATCCCAGATTCCAGCCTTCCATCACACCAGGGCGAAAATTTTCTATTACAATATCGGCGTCCTTCACCAATTGCCTGACGATTTCCTGGCCTGCTTCCTTCTTGAGATTTATCGTCACCGACTTCTTGTTGCGTGCCTGCACATACCACCATAACGACGTGCCATTGTGCAGCCTGCGCCACTGCCGTAACGGGTCACCGTTTTTTTGGGACTCGATTTTGATGACTTCCGCACCGAACTCCGCTATCAATCGGGCTGCAAACGGTCCGGCAATGAGTGTACCCATTTCGATAACTTTTATTCCTTGCAGCGGCGTCTGCCCCATAATCCATCCTGTTCTGTGTCTGTGTGATGAGTCCATGCTGCAGCAAACTCAAGTGGTGGGTCTGCTCATTTCTTCCACATTTATACCGGATTGTCCACATCGATGAATTGGTGGGCAATACCGAATTTCTGTGCCACATGTTGGCCCAATGCCTGGACACCATAACGCTCGGTGGCATGATGTCCTGCTGCAATGAAGGCCACACCGGATTCACGTGCGGCATGCACGGTCTGCTCGGAAATTTCACCGGTGACAAATGCATCCACATCCAGGTGAATCGCTTCATCGAAATAATCTTGCGCCGCACCAGAACACCAGGCTATACGCTGCACTGGTTTTGCTGCATCACCGATCACCAGCGGTTTGCGCGACAACAGATGCTCAATGTTCATCCCCAGATCTTTCAGCGTCATGGTTTGAGGTAGGGTACCTTGTACAGCGATACTCTGTTCACCAAAACGGCCGGTTTCAATGAAACCCAGTCTGTGTCCCAGTTGTGTGTTATTACCCAATTCCAGGTGCGCATCCAGCGGCAGGTGATAGGCAAGCAGGCTGACATCGTGCTCCATCAGCAGAGCAATGCGGCGGCGTTTCATGCCGGTCAGGCACTGGTTTTCACCGCGCCAGAAATAGCCGTGATGTACCAGCACTGCATCCGCACCCGCGGCCACAGCAGCTTGCAGGAAATCAAACGAGGCGGTCACGCCACTAATTAGCTTGCGTACTTCGCTTCGTCCTTCCACTTGCAGTCCATTTGGGCAATAATCATGGACATGGGCGATATCCAAAAGTTGATTCAGGTAGATTTCGAGTTCGTTCAGTCGCATCAATGTTCCCCCTTGTTTCTTATGGCAGTTATTCTAGCGTCGAAATCTGTATACCAACATGCATAAACTCTGGTTGATTTTCGCACAAACGGTAACGATATTCCTTGCGGTATTGTTTGTTGTCTCTACTTTGCGGCCTGAGTTGTTGCCGTGGAGTCCTCGTGGCGGTATGGTGACGCTGAAAGAGGCCACCCGCGATGGCGCGTCCAAGCCCAGCGGCTTTAGCGACGCCGTGCAACTGGCCACTCCGTCAGTGGTTAACGTTTTTACCAGCAAGGAAGTCAAGATACCCCCTCATCCACTGCTGGATGACCCCATGTTCCGACGCTTCTTTGGTGACCGCTTCGAGTCGCAAACCCGGCGTGCATCAAGTCTTGGTTCCGGTGTGATCGTGAGTCCGGAAGGCTATATTCTTACCAATCATCATGTGGTAGAGGCTGCGGACGAAATCGACATTGCGTTGATGGATGGCAGAAAAGCCAGGGCGCGCATCATTGGCTCGGATCCGGAAACTGATCTCGCTGTTGTAAAGGTAGATATGGGAGCGCTGCCAGCAATGACTTTCGGACATTCCGACCATGCCAGAGTAGGTGACATGGTGCTTGCCATCGGCAACCCCTTTGGTGTCGGGCAGACAGTGACCATGGGTATTATCAGCGCGCTGGGAAGGTCGCATCTGGGTATCAATACTTTTGAGAATTTTATCCAGACTGATGCCGCCATCAATCCAGGGAATTCCGGCGGTGCGCTGGTTGATGCCGCCGGTAATCTGATCGGCATTAATACCGCGATTGTTTCCCGTACTGGCGGATCGCTCGGTATTGGTTTTGCCATTCCAGCCAGTATTGCCAAACAGATAATGGAACAGATCATTCAGACCGGCGGTGTGATTCGTGGCTGGATCGGTGTGGAAGTACAAGATCTGACGCCGGAACTAGCGGAATCATTCAAGCGTGCCAGCGCCGATGGCGCATTGATTGCGGGGGTGCTCAGGGATGGTCCCGCCGACAAGGCCGGAATGAAGCCGGGAGATATTGTGGTGGCGGTGGACGGTAAAGGGGTCAATGATTCGTCTGTCATGCTCAATCTGATCGCAGCACTGCCGCCGGGAGAAACTGGCGTGATTACAGTGGTGCGCAACCAGGCGGAGAAAGTCATCAAGATCAAGGTCGGAAAACGTCCCAAACCAACGCCGCAGGAGCCGGATCAGGATGCATTGGAATAGACTTGGAGAGACTTCACAACCAGGACTAAGCGATAAAACTGCTCTTTTGCGTCTGCCGCAGTACTGCTGCCGGGTTCAACGGTTTTCCTTGCTTTCGACTTCGGCCTTATCCGGTTCTCGTGCCATTGCCTCGTTGCCTTCGTTGCTTACAGCTGGGCAATCCATACTCGGTGCAGGTTTGCCCATGAAACCTGCTACCAGTATGCCTAGCTCATAGAGCAGATAAAGCGGTACCGCTAGCATGAATTGCGAGACTACATCGGGCGGGGTGAAGATCGCACCTGCCACGAATGCACCAACGAGAACGTAGCTGCGTATATCCTTCAATTTCTCTATCGAAATAATCCCCATACGGACCAGCATCACGACGAATACCGGCACTTCGAAAGTCATACCAAAAGCGATGAACATAGTCAGAACAAAGTCGAGATATTTGCCGATATCGGTCATTACCGCTACGCCTTGCGGTGCAAAATGGGTAATGAACTCGAATACCAGCGGCAGTGCGGCGAAATAGGCAAATGCCATGCCGCAGATGAACAGGAAGCTGCTGGCGAACACCAGCGGCAGTATCATGCGTCTTTCGTGCGTATATAACCCCGGCGCAACGAATGCCCACATCTGGTAGAGCGTATGCGGCAGCGTGATGACAACAGCCGCCATCATGGCGACTTTCATCGGCACGAAGAACGGCGTGGCGATTTCGGTGGCGATCATCTGTCCGCCTTGCGGCAACTCCTCCAGCAGGGGTTGTGCCAGTAGTGAGTACAGTTCTCGCGCATAATAGGCGCAGGGTAGGAAACCGAGCGCCAGCACGCTGAATACGCGTATCAGCCTGGTGCGCAATTCCATCAGATGCGAAATGAATGTGTCTTCAGTGCTCATGTTATGAAGGGGAGGGCAATTGAGCCGGCACAGTTATATTGATGCGCGCCAGCGTGAATGTGCGTTATTTGCCGACCCCATTACCGGCACTGTGTTTCAGTTTTCTGATCGCATCATCCAGTTCCGGCTCCGGCTGGAATGCCGGCTCAACTTGGGCAGCATGGGATTCCGCCAAGGGATTGATTTCTACCACGATTTCTGGGGGTGGTACAGAAGTTGTCGTGGTTGGGGTTTCCGTTATTTCCTGTAACTGATTTATTTCCTGCCGTACTGTATTGCTGAAGGAATGGGTGATTTCCTGCATCGAAGTTTTCAGTTTCTTCAGTTCTTCCAGTTCCATTTCATGCCGGATATCGCTCCTGACATCGCTGGCGTAACGCTGCGCGTGTCCAAATAGATACCCCAGAGTACGTGCCACCTTGGGCAGTCGTTGCGGGCCGATCACGATCAGCGCCACAACTGCAATAATCAGAATTTCTGCGAAACTGATATCAAACATTTTTTGTGCGGATCGTGGACAAAGAACAATAACGGGAGGCTGGATTCCTGCCCATTCAGTAGCTCAATCAGCCTACTTTTTATCGCAGCCATCACGGTTTTGTTTGCGTTTTATCTCTGACTTCGCCTTCGATGGTCTGGCCGCCGGTTTGCTGCGGGGGGGGTGATGTTTTTTCTTCATCGGCGCCTTTCACGCCATCCTTGAAACCTTTCACTGCGCCGCCCAGATCGCTGCCGAGATTGCGCAGTTTCTTGGTGCCGAACACCAGAACAACAATCACCAGAACCACCAGCCAATGCCAAATGCTGAATGTCCCCATCATTTACTCCTTTATCTCTGGTGATGAATCATCACGGGCAAACGTTCCATGCCGCCGATAATGTGAATATGCAGGTGGTAAACTTCCTGTCCCCCTACGCGCCCGGTGTTGATAACGGTGCGAAAGCCGTCTGTGCAGCCCTGTTCCTGCGCCAATCTGGGAACCAGCAGCATCATTTTGCCTAGTAAATCGCGGTGCTGGTCTTCAATCTCGGTCAACGAAGCGATGTGCAGCTTGGGTATCAGCATGAAATGTACCGGCGCCGCAGGATGTATGTCATGAAATGCCAGAACCTCGGCGTCCTCGTACACCCTGTTACAGGGAATTTCCCCTCGCACGATTTTGCAGAAAAGGCAGCTCTCCATTTTTATCCTGTTTTCCGCGATGCCTTTTCGTCTACTCCCGAAACTCCTTCGCGTCGCTGAAGTTCGTTCAGCACATCGTCCGGTCCCAAGCCATGGTAGGCCAGCAATATCAGGCAATGGAACCAGAGATCTGCCGTCTCGCGCACGATATACTGTTTGTCGCCGTCTTTTGAGGCTAGTAGTGTTTCTGTTGCTTCTTCCGTAATTTTTCTGAGTATCTTGTCATGTCCGTCGTGCAGCAGTCTTGCGACATATGAAGCGGCGGGGTCGGCGCTCTTGCGTGCTTCAATGGTCTCCGCCAGGCGACGGAGAATGGCTGAGTCTGTCATCTTTTGTAGATTTCTTCAGGATTCTTGATTACCGGTTCAACCACCGCCCACTGACCATTTTCCAGCTTGTTGAAGAAGCAGTTATGTCTGCCGGTATGACAGGCGATACCGCCGGTCTGCTCGACCATCAGCAATAATACATCCCCGTCGCAATCCATACGGATTTCCTTTATTTTCTGAATGTGACCGGATTCTTCGCCTTTGTGCCAAAGCTTCTTGCGGGAACGTGACCAGTATACCGCTTCGCCGGTTTCGACGGTGAGGCGCAATGCCTCGCGGTCCATCCAGGCGACCATCAGCACCCGGCCGCTGCCGGCTTCCTGAGCCACCACCGACACTAGCCCATCGACGGACCAGTTTACTTTGTTGAGCCAAGTAGCAGACATGGATTCAGGATCAAGGGTTAGTGGTAAAGATTCTCAATTTTCATTTTATCACTATAGCCTAACTTCAATGCCATGTTGCGCCATATACTCCTTGGCTTGGCGGACGCTGTATTCACCGTAGTGGAATATGCTCGCTGCCAGTACCGCTTCGGCGTGGCCTTGCAACACACCATCCACCAGATGCTGGAGATTGCCAACGCCACCGCTGGCAATGACCGGCACATCCACTGCATCCGATACTGCGCGGGTAAGCGCCAGATCAAAGCCATTGCGGGTACCGTCTCTATCCATACTGGTAAGTAGGATTTCACCTGCTCCCAGGGATTGCATTTTCTTCGCCCACTCGACTGCATCCAGACCGGTAGCTCTGCGTCCGCCGTGGGTGAACACTTCCCAGCGATTGGTATCTGTGTCTGCGCCACTCACCTGCTTGGCGTCTATTGCCACCACGATACATTGAGAGCCATAATGGCCTGCGGCATCTGCCACCAGTTGCGGGTTCTGCACCGCCGAGGTGTTGATACTCACTTTATCGGCACCGGCATTCAATAATCTGCGCACATCCTCCACCTGGCGAACTCCTCCGCCCACAGTTAACGGAATGAACACTTGAGCGGCAACTTCCTCAATGATGCGCAGGATCAGATCACGATTGTCAGAACTGGCGGTGATGTCGAGAAAAGTCAGTTCGTCAGCTCCCTGCTCATCGTAACGGCGCGAGATTTCGACGGGATCGCCCGCGTCCCGCAGCGCGACGAAGTTGACGCCCTTGACCACGCGCCCATTGGTTACGTCGAGACAGGGGATGATACGTTTGGCGAGACCCATAAGACTAAAGACCTTTCACCTTAGAAATAAACAGTGGCACGAGGGCACAGAGGAAGGTAGAAAATGGAATTCACCCTATTTTTTCGCTATGAGGCACCTCTAAAAACCCATATTTCGTCACAAAACCTTGTTGCTCACAAAAAATATTTCCTTATTCCAATTACATTTCAGCAGTGACACCTCGGCGATATTTTCACTCGTCACTTCTGCTCGAAGTGAATCATTGCAACGGTTGCGGGCAATGCCGAACCGAATCGCCGGGGCAGCGGATGTGTCCGATTTTCCGGGCGACGCATCAGGAAGAAGCGTCACCGCGCGCGAAGGCGAACATGCTGCGCGATCTATTGCAGCAAG
>JAYSQR010000060.1:0-21042 GCA_043721435.1 Nitrosospira sp.
AACGTCTACCACCGCGCCGATACACTGAACAATTTTTCCTTGGTTCATGGTTGTTCCCTAAATGCTAAATCAAAATGTTTAAACTGCTGCCGCGCCGCCGACGATTTCCGACAATTCCTTGGTAATCGCAGCCTGACGGGATTTGTTGTAAATCAGCGTCAATTCATCTATTACGCTACCGGCATTGTCGGATGCAGCTTTCATTGCCACCATCCGCGCCGATTGTTCCGATGCCATATTTTCGGTCAGCGCCTGGTAAATCAGCGCCTCGACATAGCGCACCATGATGTCGTCAATGACGGGTTTGGCTTCGGGTTCGTAAATGTAATCCCACACACCTTTTTGTCCCTTGGGGCCTTCGCCCCCTCTGAGACGTTCGTCGGAAAGCGGCAGCAACTGCTCCATCACCGGTTCCTGTTTCATGGTGTTGATGAAGCGGGTATAGAAAATATAGACGCGGTCGAAGCGATCCTGGGTATAGCCGTCCAGGATAATTTTCACCGCGCCAATCAGCTTTGCCAGATCTGGCGCATCCCCCAGACCGATAACATGTGAAATCACGTTGGCACCGAGCCGGTTCATGAAACCAAAACCCTTGTTACCAATGCAGCAGACCTCAATCTGTTCGCCCTCGCCTTCCCACGCTTTCATTTTGCCTAGCGCCATGCGCAACACGTTGGTGTTGAGACCGCCGCACAAGCCCTTGTCGGAAGTGACCACGACAATGCCGATGCGTTTGACCGTATCCCGCTCTATCAGAAAAGGATGACGATACTCGGTGTTGGCCCGGCTCATGTGTGCTGCAACATTACGGATCTTTTCGCCGTAGGGCCGCGCTTTCTTCATGCGCTCCTGTGCCTTGCGCATTTTGGAAGCTGCTACCATTTCCATGGCGCGCGTGATCTTCTGCGTATTCTTGACGCTTTTGATCTTGTTGCGGATTTCTCTGCTACCGGCCATCGCTTAATACGTTCCGTTTGTCTTGAAATCCTGGATCGCGGCGTCAAGCTCTTTCTCGGTCGTGGCGTCGAGGTCTTTGCTGGTTTCAATCTTGTCCATAATGGCGCCGTATTTGCTGCGCATATGGCCTTTCAATGCCGATTCGAACGCCAGTGCGCGCTTCACTTCCACGTCGTCCAGATAGCCTTTGTTAACGGCAAACAACGTGAGTGCCATTTCGGATACGCTCAGGGTGGCGTATTGCGCCTGCTTCATCAGTTCGGTCACCATTTTGCCGCGTTCCAATTGCTTGCGGGTGGCTTCGTCGAGATCGGAAGCGAACTGCGCAAATGCTGCCAGTTCACGATACTGCGCCAGCGCCAGACGTACACCGCCGCCTAGTTTCTTGATGACCTTGGTTTGTGCCGCGCCGCCCACGCGCGACACCGAGACCCCGGCATTGATCGCAGGGCGGATGCCGGCATTGAACAAGTCGGTTTCCAGAAAAATCTGGCCGTCGGTGATTGAAATCACATTGGTGGGGACGAAAGCAGTTACGTCACCAGCCTGGGTCTCGATTACCGGTAATGCGGTCAACGAGCCGGTTTTGCCTTTAACCGTTCCCTTGGTGGCCTTTTCAACGTACGCCGCACTGACACGAGCGGCACGTTCCAGCAAACGCGAGTGCAAATAAAACACGTCGCCTGGATAAGCTTCGCGACCGGGCGGACGACGCAGCAGCAGTGAAATTTGCCGGTAAGCCCAGGCCTGTTTGGTCAAGTCGTCATAAATGATGAGCGCGTCTTCACCCTTGTCGCGGAAGTATTCGCCCATGGTGCAGCCGGAATAGGGGGCAATGAACTGCATCGCCGCCGATTCAGATGCGGTGGCGGCCACCACGATGGTGTACTCCATCGCGCCGTGCTCTTCCAGTTTGCGTACCACGTTAGCGATGGACGAGGCTTTCTGCCCGATCGCGACGTAGATGCAAACCATGTTCTCACCCTTCTGGTTGATAATTGCGTCTATCGCCACCGCAGTCTTGCCGGTCTGACGGTCACCGATGATCAATTCACGCTGGCCGCGCCCGACAGGAACCATGGCATCAATTGATTTCAGTCCGGTCTGTACCGGTTGATTCACCGATTGACGCCAGATTACGCCGGGTGCAATTTTTTCGATTGGTTCCGAGCCTTGCGCGGTTATCGGACCCTTGCCGTCTATCGGCTGTCCCAGCGCGTTGACTACACGGCCCATCAATCCCTCGCCTACCGGGACTTCCAGAATGCGGCCAGTACACTTGACGGTATCACCTTCGGTGATGTGCTCGTAGGCGCCCATGATCACCGCGCCAACGGAGTCACGTTCGAGGTTGAGGGCGAGACCGAAAGTATTGCCGGGAAATTCCAGCATCTCGCCTTGCATTACGTCGGACAGACCGTGAATACGTACGATACCGTCAGTCACCGAAACGATGGTGCCTTGGGTACGGACTTCCGCAGTAGTGGCGAGTCCTTCGATTCTGCTTTTAATCAGTTCACTGATTTCAGATGGATTTAACTGCATTTCAAATAACTCCTAGCTTTTAAGGGCAACGGCCATGGCTTCCAATTTGCCGCGCACGGATGCGTCGAGCACTTCGTCACCGATTTCAACTTTCACTCCACCGATTAGTTCCGGGTTTACACTTACCTTGGCCTCTATTTTGCGTTTAAACTTGGCCTCGAGGTTTATCACCAAATCCTTCAGTTGCGTGTCACTCATGGCAAACGCGGAAGTAACATGCGCTTCCAGCACGCCTTCATGTTGCGCCTTCAGTTGTTCGAACAGTTCGCTTACTTGCGGCAGTATTTCGACCCGGCCGTTTTCCACCAGTAGCAGAACAAAATTGCGGCCTTCGTTGTTGAGCTTGTCGCCACAGATGCTGAGAAGCAGCTCGCTCAGTCGTTTGGCGGGAATTTTCGGGTCGCCGATCAGGGCGCGAATACGCTCGTCGCCAGCTATCGCAGCTGTGAGCTGCAGCATGTCGGACCAGGCGGGCAGCGCATTATTCGCTCTGGCCAGCTTGAATACCGCTTCAGCATAGGGCCGTGCAATGGTGCGGGCTTCAGCCATCGCTTACAGCTCCGCTTTGATGGATGTGAGCAGATCGGCGTGAGTTTTGGCGTCTACTTCGCGCCGCAGGATTTTCGCGGCACCTGCCACGGCCAGATCGGCCACGTGCTGACGCAATGTCTCCTTGGCGCGAAACACCTCCTGCTCGACTTCTGCTTTGGCGCCGATGAGGATGCGGCCGCTTTCATCCTTGGCGGTCCCCTTCGCTTCCTCAATGATCTGGGAAGCACGCTTCTCTGCCTGGGCAATAATGTCGGCAGCCCGCTGCTTGGCCTCTTTCAGCGCATCGACGGAACGGTGGCTGGCCAACTCCAGTTCATGCTTGCCACGTTCACCCGCTGCCAGACCGTCGGCGATGGTTTTCTGGCGGTCTTCAATCGCACGCATCAACGGTGGCCAGACAAATTTGACCGTAAACCAGATGAATATGGCAAAAGCTGCCGCCTGAGAAAAAAGGGTGAAATTGATGTTCATGGCTAGCCCCTAATAATGGCACCGAGAGCTGGCATATTATTTGATGACGGCGAGTAGCGGATTGCCGAACGCAAACAGCATCGCCAGACCAACACCGATAATGAAAGATGCGTCGATTAGCCCGAGCAGCAGGAATACCTTGCCCTGTAGCGTCGGAATCATTTCGGGTTGCCGGGCGGCTCCCTCCAGGAAGCTGCTACACATAATACCGATGCCGATACAGGCACCGGCTGCACCGAGGCCGATCATCAGGCCGATACCAATGCCCGTGTAGGCCTGAATCATTGCTAAATATTGCAAATTGTCCATTTTGTTTTCCTCTCGTCGTGGTGGATAGTAATGATAAGTAAATATTAAGATAAAAAATCAGTGTGATTCATGAGCCATGGAAAGGTAGACCACCGTCAGCATCATGAAAATAAATGCCTGCAAGGTAATGATCAGAATATGGAAAATCGCCCATCCTGCGCCAAGCATTGTGCCGAACACGGTGCCGGCCAGACCAGTGGCAGCCCACATACCGATCAGTAGAAAAATGATTTCACCAGCGTAGATATTGCCGTAGAGACGCAAGGAATGGGACAGCGGCTTGGAGACATATTCGACCAGGTTGAACAGCAGGTTAACTGGCCACAACAGGGGATTCTTGCCGAACGGAGTGCACACCAGCTCGTGTATCCAGCCGCCCAATCCCTTGACCTTGATGTTGAAAAAAATCATCAGCAACCATACCGACAGCGCCAGTGCAAAAGTAGCGTTGATGTCGGTAGTGGGTACGCTGCGCCAGTTGTGCAGGCCCAGCAGCTCGTAGAGCAACGCCATGATATCTATCGGTAGCAGATCCATTGCATTCATCATGAGCACCCACACAAACACTGTGAGTGCTGCCGGAGCAACAAACGCGTGACGGTCACCGTGAAAAGTACTTTTAACCTGGTCGTCGATGAATTCAACAGCCAGCTCGACAAATGCCTGGCGCTTGCCGGGAACTCCGGAGGTTGCGCCGCGCACCACTGACCACAAGAAGCCGAAGCTGAGGATGCCCAGCAGCAGCGACATTACCAACGTGTCAACATGCAGCGTCCAGAACGCGCCTTCGCCAACTGAGCTAGTCATGTTGGTGAGGTGGTGAGTCATGTACGATGTGGGGGTGAGTTCCGCGCCTGAAGCCATTGTTATTTAGTGCCTGCTAAAACTATTTAATCTGTGGGGCCACTCTTGTATCGTCCGGGGCAAACAACGCCATGCCGAAGACCAGGACAGTGATGGCGAATGTTCCAATGAAGCTTACCGCAATAACATCCTTGTAAAACGTCAGCACCAGCCAGAGCAGAGCTATCATGGTCACGATCTTTACCGCTTCCGCCCGCAATGCGGTTTTCAGCGCCCCGCTTATGGTAACGCCATGGTAGCGCGAGACAATTGTTGCATAAGCGGCAGCGGCGACAATGCTCACTACCCCTCCCAGAAACGCCGAGACTGCACCGTGAAATCCCCATAACGGGGCGAGGATCAGTGCCATCACCACGGTGACGATCAATTGCCAGCGCATGATGGTGCGTACCGGTTTGCTTCGTATCCAAGGCATATTCGGCGTCTATCAGAAAAACTGAACTGCTTGGTGTGATACTGAGGATGCTGAAAGTGTGCTTTCAGATGAGTTGCGTTTTTTCATTCCCCGAACCAGTGCTTATCCTCTGTTCCCCGGCACCAAGCCGGAGCAGTAAAGCTCAACGTTGTCTGTATTTCAAAATACGCGGATTTTAATCTGTCTGAGCACGCCAGTCAATGGGAGATCTCTTCTGGGAAGATACAAGTTTGAACCAGAAAGATATATTTTCGGCAGTACCTGTGTCGAGTTTGCGGTGAGCGATGAATGCGTGCAGGTCAGCTGAACTTCAAATGTTCAATTCCCGAACTCAGGTCCCGATCCTTTGCTTCCGCCCCCTGGAGTTTGATTTGCAAGCGCAATTCATTCATGGAATCGGCGTTCCTCAAGGCATCCTCGTAACTGATTTTGCCGGCCTCGTACAACTCAAACAGCGCCGTGTCAAAGGTCTGCATCCCGAGCTCGCGGGATTTTTTCATGATTTCCTTGATCTCGTGAACCTCACCCTTGAAGATCAGATCGGAGATCAGCGGGGAATTGAGCATGATTTCAATTGCCGCCGTTCGTCCTTCGCCCCCTTTTAACGGCAGCAATCGCTGGGCCACCACCGCCTTCAAATTCAACGATAAATCCATCAGCAGTTGCGCCCTACGTTCTTCCGGAAAGAAATTGATGATGCGGTCGAGCGCCTGGTTGGCGCTGTTGGCATGCAGCGTACCCATGCACAAGTGACCGGTTTCGGCGAAGGCGATAGCGTGCTCCATGGTTTCACGTTCGCGGATCTCGCCAATCAGAATTACATCCGGTGCCTGGCGCAGAGTATTTTTCAGCGCGGATTCCCACGAATCCGTATCTACCCCCACTTCGCGCTGGGTTATCACGCAATTAATGTGCTCATGCACGAATTCCACTGGATCTTCAATGGTAATGATATGGCCGTGACTGTTTTTGTTGCGGTAGCCGATCATCGCCGCGAGTGAAGTGGATTTGCCCGAACCGGTGCCGCCGACGAAAATCACCAAGCCGCGCTTGCTCATCACCACATCTTTCAATATCGGTGGCAATCCCAGCGCATCAAATTCCGGGATCGCGGTAGTGATGGTGCGCAGCACCAGACCCACGCGTTGTTGCTGGACGAAAGCATTGACGCGGAAGCGCCCAATCCCGGGTGGATGGATGGCAAAGTTACACTCCTTGCCCGCTTCGAATCCTGCTGCCTGTTTATCGTTCATGATGGCGCGCGCCAACTCAGCAGTGTGTTGCGGCGTCAATGGTTGACTGGATACCGGAGTCATTTCTCCGTCCACCTTGAAGGCAGGAGGGAAACCGGCAGTAATGAACATGTCCGAGGCTTTTTTGCTGAGCATCAGACGCAGCAGATCAAAGATGAATTTTGTTGCCCGATCTGTTGTTTGATCCGTCGTTGGGTCTTGTTCCATGAGTTACTCCTGCATTTCTCAAAACCAGGGTCGGATAACATCAGCCTGGGAAATTGTCCTTGTTCATGGCCTTGGTACGGGCTTCCGCGTTGGAAATAATATTACGTTTCACCAGATCTGTCAGATTCTGATCCAGCGTCTGCATGCCTACGCTCTGACTGGTCTGGATAGTCGAGTACATTTGCGCCACTTTCGCTTCACGGATCAAATTGCGGATCGCCGGGGTGCCGATCATGATCTCATGTGCTGCCACCCGGCCGGTGCCATCCTTGGTCTTGAGCAGCGCCTGCGAAATTACCGCACGCAGGGATTCTGACAGCATGGCGCGCACCATTTCTTTTTCTTCTGCCGGAAACACATCAATGATCCGGTCGATGGTCTTGGCGGCGGAGCTGGTATGCAGTGTGCCGAACACCAGATGGCCGGTTTCCGCTGCCGTCATGGCCAGATGAATGGTTTCCAGATCGCGCATCTCGCCCACCAGAATGATATCGGGGTCTTCGCGCAGCGCCGAACGCAATGCATTGGCAAAGCTCCGGCTGTCACGACCGATTTCACGCTGATTGATGAGACATTTCTTGCTTTCGTGGACGAATTCGATCGGATCTTCCAGTGTCAGAATATGGCCGTGTTGACTCTCGTTGATATCATTGATCATTGCTGCCAGGGTGGTGGACTTGCCGGAGCCGGTAGGGCCGGTTATCAGCACCACACCGCGCGGTTGTTTGGCGATTTCAGCAAAAATTTTCGGTGCTTTCAGTTCTTCCAGGCTCAATACTTTCGACGGAATGGTGCGCATCACCGAGGCGGCGCCGCGCTGGGTATTGAACGCATTCACCCGGAAGCGCGCTAGATTGGGTACGGCGAAAGAAAAATCGCACTCCAGATTTTCCTCATAGAATTTGCGCTGGCTGTCGTTCATGATGTCATACACCATGTCGTGCACATCCTTGTGCTCCATCACCGGCAAATTGATGCGCCTGATCTCGCCGTGCACCCGGATCATCGGCGGCATGCCCGCAGACAGATGCAGATCCGAGGCTTTATTCTTGACCACGAAAGCGAGTAGCTCTACTATATTCATCGTGATGCTCCGTCAGACGTGAGCCAATTCAGGGACGTGGGACAACCGCGCAGATTATGACAACAATCGCCTCAAGCTTGCAAGCCGTAAATGCCCGCATCGCCAGAGTTGCACAATCCGTCGGCCGCCAACCGGACGAGATTACCCTGCTGGCAGCGAGCAAGACCAATCCTGCCGAGGCCGTACGGGAGGCATGGCTCGCCGGGCAAACCATTTTTGGTGAGAATTATTTGCAGGAGGCGCTGTCAAAAATACCCGCTCTTGCCGATTTGCCAATCGAATGGCATTTCATCGGCCCGATCCAAAGCAATAAGACCAAACGCATTGCAGAGAATTTTGCCTGGGTTCACAGTGTGGACAGAGCAAAAATTGCCGACCGCTTGTCGAAAGACCGATCTGAATCACTGCCGCTGCTGCAAATCTGCCTGCAAGTGAACGTGAGCGGGGAAGATAGTAAAAGCGGGGTGGCGCCTGAAGAATTGGCGGCTCTGGCAGCTCATGTCGTTAGCCTGCCCCACCTGAAATTGCGCGGATTGATGGCCGTTCCTGAGCTCACTACTGCCACTGCCCTGCAGCGCAGCCAGTTTCACCTGTTGCGGGAACTGTATGATCAGCTCAAGCGGGATGGCTACGAACTCGACACCCTTTCCATGGGGATGTCAGAAGATATGGATATTGCCATTGCCGAAGGCGCGACCATGGTACGCGTGGGCACGGCGATTTTCGGGCCAAGGCGCTACCCTATACCGGAGGAGCTTGCTGCCCGCGCTGCCCGGTGAGTGCAAGATACTTGTCTTGCAACTGTTCTTTGGTCTCAACGTTGTCCGGATTGATGATGATACAGTCTACCGGACACACTTCGATGCATTGCGGCGTGTCGTAATGCCCCACGCACTCGGTGCATAGAGCGGAGTTGATGAGGTAGATTTCCGCACCTTGCGAAATCGCATCATTAGGACACTCCGGCTCGCATACGTCGCAGTTGATGCACTCGTCGGTAATTATCAGAGCCAAATCAATCTTCCCAAGAATTATTTCCCGGCTTTGCTGCGCAGCCGTGCGGCAATCAGGGGATGAACAAACTTGTCGGCATCGCCGCCCAGCAGAGCGATTTCCCGCACGATCGTGGCGGAAACAAACATGTACTGTTCCGATGGGGTCATGAACATGGTTTCAACATCGGGATACATGCTGCGGTTCATTCCTGCCATCTGAAATTCATATTCAAAATCGGAAACTGCGCGTAATCCGCGCAAGATTACCCGGGTATTTTGCTGCTGCAAGAATTCCATCAACAGACCAGAAAACGCTACTACCTCGACATTGGGGCAGTCTGCCAGTACCTGTTGCGCCATTTCTACCCGCTCAGCCAAGGTAAAAAATGGTTTTTTGCCACTGCTTGCCGCTACCGCCACCACCACCCGGTTGAACAGGCGCGCCGCGCGCCGAATCAAATCCTCGTGTCCGCGCGTGATGGGATCGAAAGTGCCAGGATAGATAGCTTTATCCATTTGTCTCCAATTTTAACAGTTGGTAGCTTACCTTGCCTGCTCGTCCGCTACGCCAGACTCGCCATCCGGCAGCAGGTTGCGAAAGATTCCCGCCTTCTATATAGACTAGGCCATCCTTGGCAAGGTGCGGTGGGAGCAGAAGCAGCAACTCCGGCAACAGTTCCAGCCGGTAGGGTGGATCGAGAAAAATTACGTCAAACGCGCTCCAGTCGGAAGCAATGAATTTTAGTGCATCCATCGCCACCAGTTCTATTCGCTCCGCCCCGAGCCTTTGCGAGCTAGTCTGCAGTGCTTTCAATATCTTGGGGTCGGATTCCACCATCACTACTCGTGCTGCCCAGCGAGACGCGGCTTCAAAGCCCAGCGCCCCGCTACCCGCAAACAGATCAAGGCAGGTTTTGCCGCTCAAATCCTGTCCTAGCCAGTTGAACAATGTTTCGCGTACCCGGTCAGGCGTGGGGCGCAAATCCGGGCTGTCAGGAAAAGCGATAACGCGGCTGCGCCATTCGCCGCCGATGATGCGAACTTTGTTTTGAATCAAGGAAACCCCGATACACGATGCTAAAGCTTAAACCGCAGGGGACGCGAAGGACACAGAGGAATTCAGAATCAGACAAAATAAAAAACAGAATGTAATCCTATAAATCCTTTCTATTGCTTTTACTTTTTCTCCGCGTCCTCTGCGGCGAATAACTTTATTATTTTTCTTCCACTGCCCCTACTACCACCGTCACCATTCCTTCCGGTTTGATCCGGCGCTGAAAAGCCTCCTTGACCTGCGCTACAGTTACTCTGTCTATCGCTTTCACGTAGTCATCCAAATAGGTGAGAGGCAGATTGTAGAAACCAATCATGGAGAGGTAATCGATGATTTTCTTGTTGCTGTCCAGGCGTAGCGGAAAGCCACCGATAATATTTTGCTTGGCTGCGATCAGCTCTTTTTTCGTTGGGCCACCGGCAACGAAATCAGCCAACACCCGTTGCGTTAACCTGAGCGCCTCTTCTGACTGTTCCTTCTTGGTTTGCAGGCCGATCTCGAATGGACCTTCATGCCGGAGCGGAGAAAAACCGCTGTAAACGCTGTAGGCCAGCCCGCGTTTCTGACGGATTTCCTGCATCAGGCGCGAAACGAACCCGCCGCCACCAAGTATGTAATTGCCAACAACCAGCGGGAAAAAATCAGGATCGTCGCGTCGCAACCCCGGGTAGGCTAGCAGGATATGGCTTTGGCTCGCAGGATGGGCGATTCTCCTGGTCTCTGCCGCTGGCGCTATCACTGGCGGCAAAACGATATCCGACTTGCCTTGTGGCAGATCCTTGGTCAGGGCTTCAGCGATGACCGCTGCTTCGGTACGACTCACATCGCCCATGATCGACACCACCGCACTGGCGGCACGATAGCGGGATTGATAGAGATCCACCAGATCCTTGCGTTGCAATAGCTCCAGGCTGGCGATCTCACCCGAACCGCGCAATCCATAGGGATGGCTGCCGTAGAGCATCTTCCTTAAGGTACGGCTGGCGATGTGATCCGGTTTGGTGTCGGCCTCCTTCAGTCCGGTGATCACTCGCACCCGTTCCCGTTCCAGCACATCTTCAGGAAACTCGGGGTGCTGTATCACACGGCCGAGTATATCCAGTGCTTGCTTGCGCTCACGTTCACTACTCAGGGTTCGTAACGAAACGCCCGCGCGATCCTGATCGAAGCGGCTACCCAGCTCTGCGCCGACATCGGCCAGCGCTTTGGCGATCTGGTCTTCGGACAGTCCGCCTGCACCCAGGTTGAGCAGTTGCAGGGTCAGGCCGGCGCGGCCGGAGGTTTCCGGCGTATCGGAACTGCTGCCTGCGTCGAAATCCACGCTGATATCGAGTATCGGCAAATCGCGACTTTCGACAAAATACACCCAAGTGCCAGAGGATGTCTGCCAGAGCTGGATCGGTAGGGTAGCGAGTGCACCTTGGGAATAAACCGCCAGTAGCAGGATGAACAATAAACGTATCGCTTGCATCGAAAGTCTCTCTAAAGGGTTCTTGCGGGCTTACTCTTCGGTTCTTAATGCCGCAACCCACTGGGCGCAGTGGTGGGAAATTTTTGTTCCATTGGTTGCGGATCGAGCACCGCCACGGTCAGGCTGTCATCCTTCACATATTTTTTTGCCACGTCGCGCACTTGTTCGGCGGTGACAGCCTGCAGTTTCTTCACCATCGTCTCGAGGTCACGGTAAGACAGTCCGACACTTTCCAGCTGGCCGATCTGCATCGCCTGATAAAACATGGAGTCGAGCCTGAATACGTGACTGGCCACCACCTGCGCCTTGACGCGCGCGAGTTCCTCTTCGGTTACGCCGTCCAGCATGAGTTTTTCCATTTCGCCGCGCAAGGCAGTTTCCAGTTCTGCTGTGGTTTTCCCTTCACTGGGTGTGCCGTAGAGATAGAACATACCGGGGCCGCGCGCAGTGGAATCGTAACCTGCGCCTGTCGAGTTGGCGATGCGGCGCTCGCGCACCAGCTCCTTATTGAGCCGTGCGGACTCGTTGCCATCCAGCACCCCTACCAGCATTTCCAGTGCATAGGGCTCCCAGTCGGTGCTGGCGTTGCGCAACACCGGTGCATGGTAGCCCATGGTCAGATAAGGCAGTTTTGCCGGTGCTTTAACCATCACTCGCTTGATCCCGACTTGCGTTGGCTCAATCTGCGGTTTGCGCAGAGCCAAAGGTACCAGCGGACGTGGCTTGATTTCGCCATAATATTTTTGCGCCAGGGCAAATACTTCCTTCGGGTTGACGTCGCCCACCACCACCAGAACGGCATTATTGGGCGTGTACCAGCGGTCATACCATTCCTTCGCATCGCGCACACTCATGTTCTCCAGATCGTTCATCCAGCCGATAATCGGGCGCTGATAGGGGTGCGATTGATAGGCAGCAGCCATCATTTTCTCGTGCACCAGTGCATGAGGCTTGTCATCAGTGCGTAAGCGCCGCTCCTCCATTACCACCTGAATCTCTTTGGCGAACTCTTCTTTCGTCAGTATCAGATTGCGCATCCGGTCAGACTCCAGCTCCATCGCCAGCGGCAATCGGGATTTGTGCAACTGCTGGAAGTAGGCGGTGTAATCGCGTCCGGTGAACGCATTCTCGCGTCCGCCTGCTGCGGCGATACGCCTGGAGAATTCGCCGCCAGGGACTTTCTTCGTACCCTTGAACATCATGTGTTCCAGCACATGGGCCACCCCGGTGGCGCCGTTCAGTTCATCAATGCTGCCTGCTTTGTACCAGATTTGCGAGATCACCACCGGCGAACGATGATCCTCCTTGACGATCAGTCTGAGGCCGTTGGCAAGCGTGTATTCGTGCGGATTGGCGAAAGCCTCGGATGAAACCGGGATAACCAGCGCGGCCAGCGCCATCACGGCAACCTGCAGACCGAGAGATAGAACAGAAGCACGGCGATCGGATCTCATTTTTTAATAACCTAAGCTTGGGTAAACGGAATAAAATCGTGTCTTGTGAGTCATGGGGTGTGACAGCCTACCAGAATGTTAAGTTTCTTCAAATCCAAAAATAGCCCCGCCTCCACTGAGGCCATGCCTGCCAATTGGGCAGCCAAGGTCAGACAGGGTCTTTCTCGCACGCGGGAGAACTTGGGCAAGCAGCTATCCGGACTGCTCGGCGGCGGCAAGATAGACGCATCTCTCTACGAGGAGCTGGAAACCATATTGCTCGCTGCTGATACCGGGGTGAATGCGACTGCCTGGCTGCTGGATGAGCTGCGCAGGCAAGTAAAACGCGATGGCCTGACCGATGCGACGCAACTGAAAGGGGCGCTGCAAGAAGCCCTGATCAGCCTGCTTGCCCCGCTGGCGCAGCCGCTTGACACTCATACCAACAAGCCCTTCATCATCATGCTGACGGGCGTGAACGGCGCGGGCAAAACTACTTCCATCGGCAAGCTCGCCAAATATTTTCAGTCTCAGGGAAAATCGGTGCTGCTTGCTGCCGGCGACACTTTTCGTGCCGCCGCGCGCGAGCAACTCATGGCCTGGGGCGAGCGCAACAACGTGGCTGTCATCGCCCAGGACAGCAGCGGCCAGCAAAAAGGCGATCCGGCAGCGGTGATATTCGATGCAATCAACGCCGCCAAAGCGCGTGGCATAGACATCGTGCTGGCGGACACCGCCGGGCGGCTCGCCACCCAGTTGCACCTGATGGAGGAAATCAAGAAGGTCAAGCGCGTTATCGCCAAAGCCGAGCCAGGGGCGCCGCATGAAGTGCTGCTGGTGCTGGACGCCAACACCGGTCAGAACGCGGTCAATCAGGTGCAAGCCTTCGATGACGCGCTCGGCGTCACCGGCCTGATACTTACCAAGCTTGACGGCACCGCCAAGGGAGGCGTAATCGCCGCCATCGCCAGACAACGCCAGCAAAACCTGCCATTGCCGATTCGTTTCCTCGGTGTGGGCGAAGGCGTGGATGATCTGCGACCATTCGATGCGCGGGAGTTTGTCGAAGCGTTATTTGATTGAGCGGCGAGTTGAATTCGAATAGACACCGTTTCGCGGCTGTGCCCGCTCGAAAATTTCGCTACACTGCCTGTATTGCAATTTTCTCGGGATGCCGCTCAATTCGCGACCCTGTTAGGGGTACGGTATGGAATGGCTAATTGGCGTTGTCGTCGTTGGGTTCCTGTACTACCGTTTCGTTCTCGTCAAAAGCGGGAACCTCAAGTTTTGGAAGGTAGTAAACGACCATCCTGAAGAAACGTATTCCTTCTTCAAATGTAATGACTGCTTTGTGGTTTTCGATAGTGAGCCACCAGGCGGTTATCGGGCGAACTTACCATCGGGTGAATGGGATGGCCCATTCAAGTTACCTGTCCCGTCGAAAAACAGAGTTGTAACTATTTATGGTCGGTCACCGGAGTACCAGACTGCCCAAGAAGATTTCATCAGGAGTATTCATGGCTAACTCAATGCCGCTATCGCTCATAATCGCGTGGGTCGTTTTTTTCGGCTTCTTAAACACACATCAACGCCATGCAATGCGTTTCGGTGGTGAATCGCGAGGCTATCTTCTCGCCCTTCAAGCCTCAGTGCTTCTTGGTTGCTTGGTCGGCCTTGGCCTCTTGGGTTATTACTTCACGCAGGTTGTGTGGTATTGGCCCATCGCATTGTTTGCGGTTGGCAGTTTGGCAGGGGGGCTTCTGTTTGGTGTGCTGGACGTAAAGATTGGGCAGATCGGCATGAGCATGCTTGCCTTTTTTGGCTGGCCTGCCTCAGCAGTCTGGGCCTTTGTCATCATTCATGGCCTACACCCCTCTTAAGAAACGCACGTTAAGTGATTGATTGTATGGAATATCAGAAATCGTTAATTCCACTGACATCACCGTGTTTCTTCTTTCAAGAAACACATTTCAACTAATTGAAAGGTGACATATTTTTATGTGACATCCGGGATTGGCGTGAGTTGGCAGGTAAAGCAGGTAAAGGGGACGCACACCTCTATTTTCGACTACGAAACACTTTCCGCATGCCCAGGCTTGCGCGAACTGAACAGCATTGGGGACGTACCTCTAATTCCACAAGCTCAATGGCACTCGTGAACACCTGGGGACTTAAAATGTCTAGCGACACAATCTTCGTCTTTGCTGTTCTGATAGCTTGTGTAGTCGGGGTCGTCTATCTGGTGGCCCATGAGGGGCTGTCACCCTGGATAGCGTACTTCCTCGTCGTTGTTTTCGTCGTGGTTGCGATCGATTTCGCTCACAATGGTCCAAACAACTCGGGAAATGAAAGTGACGGCTCTGAACCAAGTTGCAGCCGATGCTAGTATTCGATGGCGTCTACGTTGGGAAATAATGGCGACAATAGAGGAACAAAGGTTTTCGAAGCGTAGTTTATTTGATTTTCCGGAACGCTCGTTGAGGAACGTCAAATCATCGTGCAGGCGTGTCGGTTGGATCCGTGTGGGTCAACTTGCATAGCCATTGTTGGCGAGCTTTTCGATGTTATGCGCCAGGCAGTATCGCTGCCACTACCCATCGACCTTGGTTTGCCCGCAGAGAGTGAACCGGTTCAGCCGCTTGCTGCGGCGGAGATTGCAAAATACCGGCTTCACCACCGCAAAGCGCACCCTGCCTTATCTTCTTTCTTTACGCCTTACGATACGGACAAGCCGTTTTAATGCAATCCGCATAGAGTGACAATGAGTGTTCATGGATGGTAAAGCCGCGATCTTTGGCGATTTTGGCCTGGCGTTTTTCGATTTCTGCGTCGTAAAATTCTTCCACTCGGCCACATTGCAGACACACCAGGTGGTCGTGGTGGTTGTCGCTGCTGAGTTCAAATACCGCCTTGCCGCTTTCAAAATGGTGGCGCTCCAGCAATCCTGCCTGTTCAAACTGTGTCAGC
The DNA here is from genome assembly GCA_043721435.1 of Nitrosospira sp. GTDB lineage: Bacteria > Pseudomonadota > Gammaproteobacteria > Burkholderiales > Nitrosomonadaceae > VFJL01. The sequence goes on from JAYSQR010000060.1 coordinate 15,581, forward strand.
ACCCGATAGACCGTGGCAAGGCCGATATCCTCACCTTCATTGATCAGTGCCTTGTAAACATCTTCCGCCGACAGATGCCGCACCGTGCTACTCTCGAACAGGCCAAGTATTCTCAGCCGCGGTAGCGTGGCCTTGAGGCCCATGGTTTTGAGGTCGTTTGGTTTGCTCATGGTTGTATCCGTCAAGTTTAAAATATTTGCTGTATCATATAACGTTGGGTTTGTTTTGAAAATACATACTGCCGCAATGCGCGCAAAAATATTCACGCTGCATGTGTTGCTACTGCTTGCCGGATGTTCGTCTGTCCCATCGCTGCTCTATAAAATCGAAATCCAGCAAGGCAATGTTATCACCCATGAAATGATGGAAAAACTAAAGCCCGGGATGACCAGGGCGCAGGTGCGTTTCGTGCTTGGCTCGCCTATGATCAGCGACGCTTTTCACGGCAATCGCTGGGATTATGTGTACCGCCTCGAGCAGGATGGCAGGTTGATCGAGCAGCACCGGATTACGGTATTTTTTGAGGATGATCGGTTGACGCACACCGAAGGCCGGCTGCGGCCTTCGCTTGCCTCGGTTCCGCCCAAGGCGGTAGTTGCCGAGCCTGTTGCCGAGGAAAAACGTGCGCCAGTAGCTGCGCCGCAGCCGGCAGCGCCCAGTGCTGGGCAGATTCCGCTTCAATCTGAGGCTGTAGGCAGCAAAAAAGTGGAATCGGTTATCGAGAAGAAGTACGACACGGCCGTTTCGCCGCAACCGGCGAAGCCCAGCTCTACGCAGGCTTCTTCCCCGTCCAGTGCCGTAGACCTTATGGAAACGGATCGACCGAAAGGGGAAAGAGACTTGTTCGGCGGGAGAGAGGCGGATCAGCCGAAAGAGAAAAAAGGCCTGCTCGACAAGATGCTGGGGAAATAGGCTCATAGGAAAATGACGATTCTGAATATCACCATTGCCGGAAGTTCCGGCCGCATGGGGCGCGCCCTGCTGGAGGCTGTTACCCAAGCACCGGACATGCGGCTGGCAGCTGCTCTGGAACGGAGCGGCAGCCCTTATCTCGGCAAGGATGCCGGGGAATTGATCGGTGCGTCTTGCGGCGTTGTCGTCACTGACGATTTCGTCGCTGCGCTTTCCGGCAGCGATGTGCTGATTGATTTCACCCGCCCTGAGGGAACGCTCGCGCATCTTGCGGTGTGTCGCGCCAAAGGTGTGAAAATGGTGATCGGCACCACCGGTTTTTCAGCGGAACAGAAAGAAGGACTCAAGCTGGCAGCAAAAGATATCGCCATCGTATTCGCACCCAACATGAGCGTGGGGGTAAACGTCACTTTCAAACTTCTGGAAATGGCGGCCAGGGTGCTGAACGAAGGTTATGACATCGAAATCATCGAAGCGCATCACCGTCACAAAGTGGATGCTCCTTCCGGCACCGCATTGCACATGGGCGAAGTCGTGGCGCAAACGCTGGGCAGAAGCCTTGCGGAAGTTGCTGTTTACGGGCGCCAGGGTGTTACCGGTGAACGCACGCCTGCCACCATCGGTTTCGCCACCGTGCGGGGTGGGGACATCGTTGGTGATCACACGGTAATGTTCGCTGGCACCGGTGAACGCATTGAAATCTCTCACAAGGCCAGTAGTCGCGCAACGTTTGCTGTGGGTGCGCTACGTGCCGCACGCTTCCTCGCAAACAAGCAAAACGGCTTATTTGATATGCAGGACGTGCTCGGTCTGCGCTAGCGGTACAAGGCATGGCGGAGGCGGCGTATCGCGTTTCCCGGCTGTTTTGTCACAATTTCGAACAAGCGTGAACAACTGCGGCTGCATTGAAGCCCGCGCCTTTTTGGCGTATGATTCCACAACTCCAGCGAAGCGGGACGGGTGCTAGCCTGTCCCGCTTTCCACGCCTGGCCAGTACTCAAGGAGCTCCCCGTGTCACAACGCCCGCACGCTGTCCTCGCTCTCGCTGACGGCACCATTTTTCGCGGCATTTCCATCGGGGCGGAAGGAGACAGCGCGGGCGAGGTGGTGTTTAACACCGCCATGACCGGCTACCAGGAAATTCTCACCGATCCCTCCTACTGCCGGCAGATCATCACACTTACTTATCCGCACATTGGCAACACCGGCATCAATCAGGATGATGTCGAATCTGGCAAGGTCAACAAAGTATATGCCGCTGGGCTGGTGATCCGGGATCTGCCCCTGGCCTCCAGCAATTGGCGGCAGACCCAGACTTTGCCGGAATATCTCAAGGAACAAGGTGTGGTGGCGATTGCGGACATCGACACACGCAAGCTCACGCGTCTGCTGCGGGAGAAGGGCGCGCAGGCCGGTTGTCTCATGGCGGGGCGCATTGATGAAGCAGCAGCGCTGAAACACGCCCGGGAATTCCCCGGCCTCGCCGGGATGGATCTGGCCGCAGTGGTGAGCTGCAGCCAGCCTTATTCATGGAGTGAAGGTGAATGGGCGCGCGGGCGTGGCTATCAGGTGCAGGAGTGTCCGCGATTTCATGTTGCCGCATTCGATTTCGGCATCAAGCGTAACATTCTGCGCAAACTCGCGCAGCGCGGCTGCAAGGTGACAGTGCTTCCCGCCCAGACATCTGCCGCCGAGGTTCTGGCCTTGCAGCCCGATGGCGTGTTTCTCTCCAATGGGCCAGGTGATCCCGAGCCTTGCGATTACGCCATTGCCGCAATCAGAAAATTGCTCGAGAAAGAGATACCGATTTTTGGCATTTGCCTGGGGCATCAACTGCTGGGACTGGCGAGTGGTGCCAGAACTGTCAAGATGAAGTTCGGCCATCATGGCGCTAACCATCCGGTGCAGGATCTGGACACTGGGCGAGTGATGATTTCCAGTCAGAATCACAGCTTCGCCGTGGATACCGACACGCTGCCGAGGAATGCGCGCATTACGCACCTGTCGCTGTTCGACAACAGTCTGCAAGGATTCGAGTTGACTGACCGGCGGGCGTTCTGTTTTCAGGGACATCCCGAGGCAAGTCCGGGACCGCATGACATGGATTATCTGTTCGACCGCTTCATTCATATGATGGAGGGCCATTAAAATCAGCTTTGATTGCAGGGGGGAGGGTTGCAGAGAAAATCCAGAAAGTCCCCCGGTTTCTTCGCGGTCAGCGCAGTTAGAAAAATATGCCTAAACGTACCGACATAGAGTCCGTCCTGATCATCGGCGCAGGGCCCATCATCATTGGGCAGGCGTGCGAATTCGATTATTCCGGTGCGCAGGCCTGCAAGGCGCTACGCGAGGAGGGTTATCGCGTCATTCTGGTGAATTCCAATCCTGCCACCATCATGACCGATCCGGAAATGGCTGATGCCACTTATATCGAGCCGATTACCTGGCCGATGTTAGAGAAAATCATTGCCATCGAACGCCCCGATGCGCTATTGCCGACCATGGGCGGGCAGACTGCGCTGAACTGCGCCCTGGACCTGGCCAAGCATGGTGTGCTGAAGAAATACGACGTGGAACTGATCGGTGCATCGCGTGAGGCCATAGACAAGGCTGAAGACCGGGAAAAATTCAAGCAAGCCATGACCAGGATCGGGCTGGATTCGGCGCGTTCCGCCATCGCTCACAGCCTGGAGGAAGCACTGCAGGTGCAGGCGATGGTAGGTTATCCTACCATCATCCGTCCATCGTTTACCATGGGTGGCAGCGGCGGCGGCATCGCCTACAACCGCAGGGAATTCCTCGATATTTGCGAGCGTGGACTGGAAGCTTCACCCACCAAAGAACTGCTGATCGAAGAATCCGTCATCGGCTGGAAAGAATTCGAGATGGAGGTGGTGCGCGACAAACAGGACAACTGCATCATCGTCTGCACCATCGAGAATCTCGACCCGATGGGTGTGCATACCGGTGACTCCATCACCGTCGCTCCGGCGCAAACGCTGACCGACAAGGAATACCAGATCATGCGCAATGCGGCGATCGCGGTGTTGCGTGAGATCGGCGTGGAAACCGGCGGTTCCAATGTGCAGTTTGCCATCAATCCGCAAGACGGCCGCATGCTGGTGATCGAAATGAATCCGCGGGTATCGCGTTCCTCCGCCCTGGCGTCGAAAGCAACCGGTTTCCCCATCGCCAAGGTTGCGACCAAGCTTGCAGTGGGCTATACGCTGGATGAACTCAGGAACGACATTACCGGCGGCATGACGCCGGCTTCATTCGAGCCGACCATAGACTATGTTGTTACCAAGGTGCCGCGTTTTGCTTTCGAAAAATTTCCCCAGGCCGATGATCGTCTTACCACCCAGATGAAATCGGTAGGCGAAGTCATGGCCATCGGCCGCACTTTTCAGGAATCACTGCAAAAAGCCCTGCGTGGGCTGGAAACCGGCGTCGACGGCCTGGATGAAAAAACTGCCGATATCGGCACGATTGAAACCGAACTGGGCGATCCTGGGCCGGAGCGCATCTGGTATGTGGCTGATGCATTTCGCTGTGGCATGGCATTTGCTGAAATTCATAATCTCACACATATTGACCCCTGGTTTCTGTCGCAGATTGAAGACTTGGTGAAGCAGGAGCAGGCGCTCGCTGGTAAGACTCTGGACATGCTTGACCTGGACGCACTGCGCAAACTGAAGCGCAGTGGTTTTTCCGATCTGCGTCTGGCGAAACTGCTGAATACAAAGCAGACTGCGGTGCGTGCCAAGCGCCATCAACTCAACTTGCGTCCGGTATACAAGCGTGTGGATACCTGCGCTGCCGAGTTTGCTACCCGCACAGCTTATATGTATTCCACTTACGAGGAAGAGTGCGAGGCATTGCCCACCGATAGAAAGAAAATCATGGTGTTGGGCGGTGGCCCCAACCGTATCGGCCAAGGCATCGAATTTGATTACTGCTGCGTGCATGCTGCGCTGGCATTGCGCGAGGATGGTTTCGAGACCATCATGGTCAACTGCAATCCTGAAACCGTTTCGACCGACTACGACACCTCGGATCGGCTCTACTTCGAACCGGTAACGCTCGAAGACGTGATGGCCATCATCGACCTGGAGCAGCCCGTTGGCGTCATCGTGCAGTTCGGTGGGCAGACGCCGTTGAAGCTTGCTGCAGCGTTGCATGCGGCCGGTGTGCCGATTCTCGGCACGACAGCTGACGCCATTGATCGCGCGGAGGATCGAGCGCGTTTCCAGCAGGCGTTGATCAAGCTGGATCTGCTGCAACCGCCGAACGCGATGGTGAATGCGGTCGACACAGGCATCGAGGCGGCGCGCAAGATCGGTTTCCCGCTGGTGGTCCGCCCGTCCTATGTTCTGGGTGGCCGCGCCATGGAGATCGTGTTCGGCGAGGACGATCTGCGTCGTTATCTGCGCAACGCCTTTGAAGTGTCGTCGTCGTCGCCGATCCTGCTCGACCGGTTTCTGGATCAGGCCGTGGAGATTGACGTTGATGCCGTGTGCGATGGCCGCGAAGTCGTCATCGGCGCGATC
>JAYSQR010000061.1:0-20583 GCA_043721435.1 Nitrosospira sp.
TTACTCATTAGTCAGAAATATAGGCTACAGAAGGATGTTTAAAGAACGAGCGTACAAGTTTTGGGTCGTTGCCGATTGCTTGCAACTGCTGGTTCACGCGGTCCTGCAACTTTTCACCCTTTTTAAGGGGCGATCTGGCCACGCCCGTGCGTTTAGCATGACTCCACACCAGTTCGTCCGGGTTCAGATCGGGGGCGTAGCCGGGAAGAAAGTGGAGCGTGAGTTTTCCACACGTCTTCGCCACATAGGTCTTGACCGCCCCATTCTTATGCGCGGGCAGGCCGTCAACCACCAGATGAATCGGCTTCTTGCGGCCACGCATCATCTTTTTCAACAACGCCACAAACAATTCACCCGTGAGCCCGCCTTGATAAGTGGCAAACCAGAAAGCGCCTTTGGCATTGACCGCAGAAGCCGCGCTGATGCTCTGGCGCTGACCGGGGCGCAGCACCACCGGCGTCTGACCCTTGACACCCCAGGTCTTGCCTTGCACCGCATCGGCGCGAAAACCAGACTCGTCCCAGAAGCGAATGTCCGCCCCGGTTTGTCTGGCTTGCCGGACAATAGCCGGGTAGGTTTCGCGCTGCCAGCGCTCAACCGCTTGCGGGTCGCGCTGGTAAGCGCGTTGCAAGGGCTTTTGCGGGGTCAAGCCGAGCCGGGCCAGCAGTGTGCCGACCGAGGTCACGCTCAGGCTCACCGCAAACTTCTTCAAAATCAGCTCGCGCACCACGGCGCGCGTCCACAGGCCAAAGTCAAATCCGTATTGCATCGGGTTCTTGCCATTGATCCAACGAAATACCTGCTTCTGCTGTGCCGCCGTGAGCTTGCAGTGCCGCCCCGTCCCTTTGCGCGCCACCAGCGCACGGGTACCACGCCCACGAATCTTCTTCTGCCATTTGTAACCCGTGGTGCGGCACAGTCCGTAACTGTCCATGACCGCAGCCACGCTCTCGCCTTCGCGCATCCGCTCTACTGCCATCATGCGAATGGTCTCCTTCGTTTTACGATCATGTTTTCGTCCATCTTTCTTCATGCGCAATTCGACTCGTCAGCATGCAATTAAGTTCCCAATATGTAGACCTTATTTCTGACTGATGAGTAAGGGCCAAACGCCAGGAAATACCGGTCTGAATCCTGCTGCTGTTCCGGGATACGAAGTTGGTCGTGCTGCTAGGCGCTGCTGCCCTGCAGATTGCGAGAACGCCGATGGCAACGCGAACTTCGGCGCCCGCACTATTGGGTTGAGGATGCGCCCATTTTTTTGCATCTACAAATATAGACCAGATAATGGCGATCGCCCATGCGTTCTAGCGCCGCGGCACCATCTGCTTGACTTGTTTTCTCAGCAGCGATTCGACCGCGCTTTTTAGTGGTGATGCCGGCAATCCTGCGGCCAGTTGACTCAGGGTTTCCACGCCAACCGGGCCGATATTCAGGTTTTTATCGGCCTTGTTATCCACTTTAATAATATGTTTATGTGCTTGCACAGCTACGCGAATTGCAGTAACCTCATAGCCCTTCTTCTTGAATTTTAATAATAACGACGGCGAAATCTGCTTCAGTTTTGCCGCAATTGCGCCGTTACTCGTATGTAGGGTCAAGCTTCCTTCTGAAAACCAGCCCACAGTGGAGTATCCTGCCAATTGAGGTGGGGCGATTTCCACAAATGCTCGCTGCATCAGAGTCAACTGGTTGACTTGGGTGAACAGTCCTTGCTGATCTGCCGCTGCGCCAAGGGTGGTGAGATAAAAATTGATCTTGCGTGCGGTCATGGCTGAAAGAATATTTAGGGAATAAGATGAATGTTATTCTAGTTTCCAGTAATTTGGTAAAAGCAAGAACCCTGACCCTGACCGGCGTGCATCTGGCATTGCTGGCGGGGGCACTCTTTCTGGTTATCGCAGTGCTGGCACTGGGGTTGAATTATCTTTCGTTGCGCTATGCGGACAAGATAGATAGCCCCTCCCTCCGATCCCTAGTATTGAGTGTACAGCAGGAAGAGCACCAAAAAAACCAATCAAACCTGCGCGATAGCCTGAATGCCATGGCGGTCAGAATGGGACAAATGCAAGCGCAACTATTGCGGCTTGATAGCTTGGGCGAACGTCTGGCTGAACTGTCCGGTATCAAGCCCCAGGAATTTTTGTTCAATCAAACTCTGGGACAAGGGGGCGCACTTTCCACCCTGCCGTCACAGGATATTTCATTTGATGAATTTAACAGCAAAATGAATGAGCTGTCGCTTACATTGAATGATCGCACCGACAAGTTGGGTGCGCTTGATACCTTTCTGCTGCAAGACAGGCTCAAGAAAAAAACGCTACCGACCCTCGCACCTGTGGAAGCAAGATGGTTCACTTCCAGTTTTGGCTTGCGCATTGACCCTTTCACAGGAAAAAGCGCTTTTCATGAGGGAGTCGATTTCATCGCTGAGATTGGCGCGCCCATCATGGCTGCGGCAGGCGGCGTGGTAGTCTACTCTGACTATCATTCTGAATATGGTAACATGATCGACATTGACCACGGCAATGACTTCGTCAGCCGTTATGCCCATGCCGCCAAGCGTTTGGTTAAACCAGGGCAAGTGGTATTACGGGGACAGAAGATCGCAGAAGTGGGGAGTACCGGCCGTTCCACCGGGCCGCACCTTCATTTTGAAGTCAGACACAGAGGCCTGCCGCAGAATCCATCGCGATTCTTGAAAGCACCCGGCTGAGTCGATTGATGATCTGCTGTGGGGGTGAGGCCGAAAACCTCACCCCTTTGTTTTTTGGACGACTGTTTAAACAGAATTTTTTCGAGATTTTATGCTGAACAATCTGCTCAAGAAAGTCTTCGGCAGCCGTAATGATCGGCTGATCAAACAATATTTTCAGACGGTGGGTGTGGTTAACTCGCTGGAGCCTGCGATGGCAGCGTTGACTGACGCCGAGTTGCGCGCCAAAACCGATGAGTTCAAGCAGCGCATTGCTAACGGAGAGACCCTGGATGCATTGCTGCCAGAGGCGTTTGCAGTAGTGCGTGAAGCTAGCAAACGGGTGCTGGGAATGCGCCATTTCGGTGTGCAGTTGATAGGTGGCATGGTGCTGCATAACGGCAAAATTGCCGAGATGCGGACGGGGGAAGGTAAAACACTGATGGCGACGTTGCCTTCCTATCTCAATGCGTTGGCTGGCAAAGGCGTGCACCTGGTAACGGTGAACGATTACCTGGCCAAGCGCGATGCGGAGTGGATGGGGCGCATCTATCAATTCCTCGGCATCAGTGTGGGCGTGATTCTTTCGCAAATGGAGCACGGCGACAAACAAGCTGCCTACGCGGCCGACATCACCTACGGTACCAATAACGAATTCGGCTTCGATTACCTGCGCGACAATATGGTGAATCACCCTGCCGAACGGGTGCAACGCCACCTCAACTATGCAATTGTTGATGAAGTCGACTCGATTTTGATCGACGAAGCGCGTACGCCGTTGATTATTTCCGGCCAGGCGGAGGGGAGTTCCGAAGTTTACATGCGCATGAACACGCTGATTCCGAAACTTGTCCGTCAGGAAAAAGAGAATAGCTCCGGTGATTTCAGCGTGGATGAAAAAGCGCAGCAGGTGCTGCTGAGCGAGGCAGGTTTCGAGCATGTAGAAAATCTGCTTACCCAAGCCGGGTTGCTTTCGCCAGGGACCAATCTCTATGATCCCAGCAACATTAATTTGGTTCATCATCTCTACGCGGCACTGCGTGCCCACGCTCTATTTCACCGTGACCAGCACTATGTGGTGCAGAACAACGAAGTGGTTATTGTGGATGAATTTACCGGGCGGCTTATGTCCGGCAGACGCTGGTCGGAAGGGTTGCATCAGGCGGTGGAGGCGAAGGAAGGTGTTCCGATCCAGAAGGAGAATCAGACGCTTGCCTCGATCACTTTTCAGAATTATTTCCGCATGTACCAGAAGCTGGCCGGCATGACTGGCACGGCGGATACCGAGGCTTACGAATTTCAGCAAATCTATGGGCTGGAGACCGTGATCGTTCCAACGCATCGTCCGATGATTCGTGACGATCGCATGGACCAGGTGTTCCGCACCACAGGCGAGAAGAACCGCGCCATTATTGCAGACATCAAAGACTGCTACCAGCGTGGCCAGCCGGTTCTGGTCGGCACTACTTCAATCGAAAACAATGAATTGCTGTCTGGATTATTAGCCCAAGAAAAGCTGCCGCATCAGGTGTTAAATGCCAAGCAGCACGCGCGCGAAGCAGAGATCGTCGCCCAGGCTGGACGCCCGAAGATGGCCACTATCGCCACCAATATGGCCGGGCGGGGTACCGACATCGTGCTGGGTGGCAACCCGGAGCCCGAGATTGACCGTATCCGCTCGGACGAGAATCTCAGCGAACCGGCCAAGGCAGAGCGTATTGCCGAGTTGCGCGCGCAATGGCAACTGCTCCACGATGAGGTACTGAAGCAAGGGGGGTTACACATCATCGGCACCGAACGGCATGAGTCGCGCCGGGTGGATAACCAGCTGCGCGGACGTTCCGGGCGTCAGGGCGACCCCGGTTCCAGCCGTTTTTATCTTTCGCTGGAAGACCCACTGTTGCGTATCTTTGCTTCCGACCGTGTAGCCAGCATCATGCAACGCCTCAATATGCCAGAAGATGAGGCCATCGAACATCCGTGGGTCACGCGCGCCATTGAGAACGCCCAGCGCAAAGTGGAGGCGCGCAACTTTGATATGCGCAAGCAATTGCTGGAATACGATGATGTTGCCAACGATCAGCGCAAGGTGATTTACCAGCAGCGTAATGAACTAATGGAGTCAGAAGACATCTCAGAGACGATCACATCCATGCGCCAGGATGTGCTGAGCAGTCTTATCGGCCTCTATATCCCGCCGCAGAGCGTTGAGGAACAATGGGACATACCAGGGTTGGAGAAGGCGCTGGCCGCCGAATATCAGCTACATCTGCCGCTGCACGAGTGGCTGGAAAAAGAGCCTGACCTGCATGAGGAGAATTTACTTCAGCGCGTTGCCGGGGTAGCGCACGAGCATTATCAGAGCAAGGTGCAGCAGGTCGGCGCCAATGTCATGCACCATTATGAGCGCGCGGTGTTGCTGCAAAGCCTCGATAGCCACTGGCGTGAGCATCTGGCAGCGCTTGACCACCTGCGCCAAGGCATCCATTTGCGCGGTTATGCACACAAAAATCCAAAACAGGAGTACAAGCGCGAAGCCTTTGACCTGTTCTCCACCATGCTGGAAGAAATCAAGACCGAAGTCACCAGGATACTCATGACGGTCCAGATCAGAAGTGAGCAGCAGGTGGAAGAGGTAGCGGAGGCATCGCGGCCGCCAGTAAACGTTCAGTATCACCATGCGGCTTATGAGGAGGCACTGGGGGAGGATGGTGAGCACGAAGACAGACAAGAGAAGCACCAGCCGTTCGTGCGACAAAGCGGCAAGGTCGGCCGCAATGATCCGTGTCCGTGCGGGTCGGGGAAGAAATATAAGCAGTGTCACGGCAAACTGAATTAACTGCATCGGATATTTGACGGTTGCGTTTCCAAACGTCACCGAAAAATACACCGCGACCGCCCCATCGAGAGGGCTTACAGGCGTGCCGCCGCGCCCAACTCTTCGCCGTTCATATCGATCCCTCACTTGCATCGTAGGTTATCCCGGCCGCGCATTAGAACCCAATCCCCTTGGGAAATGGTTCGGCCGGTGAATATGGGTTTCAGGGTATAATCCGATACTTGACGCATTAACCACTCCTGACTCGGCGATTTTAATCACTCCCGCCGGCCATATCCGCAACAACACTCATGAATGTTTTTTACGAAGAGGAAGGCGTTTTCAAGGTAGGAGCCATCCTTGTTGACAACACGACTTCACTGCAAGTAGAAGCGCCTCATGGTAAGCGCTCGAAAATCAAGGCTGCGTCGGTGCTGCTGCGATTTGACGCACCTTCTCTGTCAGAATTCATGCAATTCGCACAAAAAACGGCAGATGGTCTGGATCTGAACTTCCTCTGGGAGTGCTGCGTAAGCGATACCGAGTTCGCCAGCGATGCCCTGTCTGCAGATTATTTTGGCCATTTACCCGGCCCGGTGGAGGCAGCAGCAGTGCTGATTCGGTTGCACGCAGCACCGATGTATTTCTATAAAAAAGGCCGGGGGCGATATAAAGCCGCACCGCCGGAAGCGCTCAAGGCAGCGCTCGCCAGTCAGGAAAAAAAACGCCTTCAGGCAGAACAGCAATCTCGTTATGTGAAGTTGTTAGCAGCATTTACCTTGCCGGATGAGTTCAGGCCGCTGTTGACAGATCTGCTCTACCAGCCCGACAAGAATACGGTTGAATGGAAGGCCTTGGATGCTGCTTGTACTGCCGCCAAACTAAACGTCCCCAAGCTGCTGGAGAAATGCGGTGCAATACCGTCCTCGCATGATTATCATTTCAACCGATTTCTGTTGGAGTATTTTCCAGAAGGTACAGGCTTCGGCCAGCTCAACGCAGACGGTGAACTGAGTGACCCAGCAGAATTGCCGGTGGCAGAGGTGACTGCTTTCAGCATAGACGACGCCACTACCACCGAAATTGATGACGCTTTTTCAGTTACACCGTTGACTCTTGGCAGCTTTCGCATCGGCATCCACATTGCTGCCCCTGCTTTGGGGATTGTGCCAGGATCACCTCTGGACAGGGTGGTGGCAAAGCGTCTTTCTACCGTCTACCTGCCAGGCAACAAGATCACCATGTTGCCGGAAACTGTGATACATCACTACACGTTGGGCGAAGAGCGTTTGTGCCCAGTGCTTTCAATGTATCTCGATGTGGCAGATGATTTCACCATAACTGCCACGCACAGCTGCATTGAGCAGGTGAAAATCGCGGCGAATCTGCGGCATGATACGCTGGAGCAACATTTCAACGAATACACCCTGGCAGGTGACGATCTCGATCATCCTTTCGGCAAAGAGCTGCGAGCGCTATGGAATTTCGCCTGCAAGATGGAGGCGTTGCGCGGCAAGGCCAGCGACAGCAACAACGAGAAAATAGATTACAGTTTTAACATTAAAGATGATCACGTCACTATCAGCGAGCGCCGACGTGGTTCGCCGATCGACAAGGTGGTGGCGGAGTTGATGATTTACGTCAATACCGAATGGGGTAAGCAGCTGGCCGATGGCGGTGTCGCCGGCATCTATCGCAACCAGAGCGGCGGCAAGGTGAGAATGAGCACCTCTCCTGCACCACACCAGGGCTTGGGTGTTTCTCAGTATGCCTGGATCAGTTCACCGTTGCGGCGCTATGTGGATCTCATTAATCAACGGCAACTAATCGCGCTGCTGCGCAGAGAAACGCCGCCCTACACCAGAGAAAGTGATGATCTGTTGCTGGCAATGCGGGATTTTGAGGCGATTTATGAAGCCTATGTGGATTTCCAGCGTGGCATGGAACGCTATTGGTGCTTGCGCTGGCTATTGCAGGAAAATGTCACTATAACCGGTGCGCAAGTACTGAAGGAGAATCTGGTGAAATTGGATCGCCTGCCGCTGGTGATACGGGTACCCTCGTTGCCGGATATGTCACCGGAAACGTATGTTGAGGTGGAGATTTCTCAGGTTGATTTGCTGGATCTCACATGCAACGCAAGATTCCTGCGTAAGCTGGAAACCTAACCATGTGACAAGCGTGCCGTTGTTGCTTACAATGGGCGCGACGTAAAATATTCTCAGGCTTAATTCTCAAACTCGCTAGTACGTTGGCCGCCACACCAAATAGACCAGATTTCAATCTTGCCACATTCCACAGCTGGCTGCTTGATCCGTCATCACGCTTGAATGTGGCAATACTGCTGTCATTGATTTTCCATGCAGTTGTATTGTTTGGTGTGACCTTCAAGCTTCCGCCTGCAAGAATCGACAAAGCTGCAGCACCGCTGGAAGTGGTGCTGGTAAATAGTAAATCCGCATTGAAACCGCACAAGGCAAATACGCTGGCGCAGGCCAACCTCGATGGCGGCGGCAACACTGACGACAACCGCCGTGCCAAGACTCCCCTTCCCCTGCTGCCGGAACACAAGCAACCGGTCGATGTGGCCAATGCCAAACAAAAGACTGAGCAACTCGAACAGGAGGTGAAAAGGTTGATGACTGCGGCCAATAGCAAGCGAGACGTCCATCAACCTGATCTGCAATCAGAGCGACTGGTACAGAGACAGGACATGCCCAGCACCACTGATCTGGTTCAGCGCAGCCTTGAGATTGCGCGCTTGGAAGCGCAGATCGCCAAGGACTATGAGGCCTATCAGAAGCGCCCAAAACGCAGATTCATCGGCGCCCGTGCGCAGGAGTACCGCTTTGCACGCTATGTCGAAGACTGGCGGGCGAAAGTGGAGCGGGTCGGAAATCTGAATTATCCTGAAGCCGCCAAGCGGGAAAAGCTGTTTGGAAACTTGCAGCTTACCGTTGGCATCAAGTCTGATGGCAGCTTGGAGTCGGTTGAAATCAACCGCTCCTCAGGAAAAAAGATTCTGGATGAGGCAGCGATACGTATTGTAAAACTCGCCGGGCAGAACGGCTTCGCTCCTTTTCCGCCTGACATCAGTCAAGATACCGACATCCTGCATATCACCCGTACCTGGGTATTTACCCGCTCGGACGAACTGCTGAGCGAATAATCAACACAGCTTCGAGCCTAGAGCCTAGAGCTGCTTGACACTGTAGTGCTAACCACTAATCATTACGCTTATGCCTGATCTTTATGCCGTCATCGGCAACCCCATTGCTCACAGCAAATCACCGTTAATTCATGCTGAATTTTCCCGGCAGACCGGCCAGGACATGCGCTATGAAGCCATCCTTGTGCCGCCAGATGGCTTTGTCATAGCGGTAGAAACCTTCCGGCAATGTGGTGGCAAGGGCATGAATGTGACCGTTCCGTTTAAGCTTGAGGCTTGCAAGATTTCGACACGCCTGACTGAACGGGCCGCCGCTGCCCAGGCGGTCAACACGCTCGTATTCGATAACGATGAAATTCTCGGTGACAACACCGATGGCACCGGATTGGTGCGCGATATTGTAATCAATCTGGATTTTGTCATTGCGGGTAAGCGGGTGTTGCTAATGGGCGCGGGTGGGGCCGCCCGTGGCGTGCTGCTGCCGCTACTGGAACACCAGCCGCAGCTGCTGACCATCGCCAATCGCACCGCACAAAAAGCACACGAGCTGCTGCAGCAGTTTTCTGCATATGGAAGTATCGCATCCGCTGATTATGCGGAGCTGGCCGGACAGAAATTCGACATTGTCATCAATGCCACCTCCGCCAGCCTGAGTGGCAAGCTGCCGCCACTACCCCCAGGCGTGTTCGCTGCCGAGTCGCTGGCCTATGACATGATGTACGGCAGTGGGCTCACAGCTTTTCTGCAATTTGCGCAACAGCAAGGCGCGACCCACTTGGCCGACGGCATAGGCATGCTGGTGGAGCAGGCAGCGGAATCGTTTTTCCTGTGGCGCGGAGTGAGACCGGAAACGGAGCCTGTGATTGCGATGCTAAGGCCAGAGACATGAAGATGCGGATTTAGAATTATCCAATAAAGTATGGGAAAACTTCTCAAGCGCTGGCTCTGGCGATTTCTCTTCTTTCTCACCGGCGCAGTATTGCTCTATCAATTATGGGTTTTCAGCCATATTGTTTACTGGAATTTCTATAACCCATCTACCAGTGCATTCATGCAAGAGCGTCTGGATGTGCTGCAAGAGAAGAAACCCGAAGCAATGTTGCACCATCAATGGGTGCCTTACGAGCGGATTTCTCCCCATCTCAAGCGCGCCATCATTGCGGCCGAAGATGGCAAATTTCTGCAGCATGAAGGCTTCGATTTTGAGGCTATTCAGAAAGCCTACGAGAAGAACCTGGAAAAGGGAAAGTTTGTTAGGGGTGGCTCCACCATCAGCCAGCAGCTTGCGAAGAATCTGTTTCTCTCTGGCAAAAAAACACCGTGGCGCAAGATCGAGGAAGCCATCATTACGCTGGTGCTGGAAAATGTGATGTCCAAGCGCCGCATTCTGGAAATTTACTTGAACAAGATCGAGTGGGGCAATGGTGTATTCGGTGCAGAAGCTGCCAGCCGCCACTACTACGGTGTCTCCGCTTCAGCCCTCACGGCAAAACAAGCCGCCCATCTCGCCGCAATGGTTCCCAACCCGCGTTTCTATGATCTCAATCGCAATACGCCGTGGCTGCTGAAAAAAACCGATATCATTTTCAACCGGATGGTTTCGACACAGATCCCGTGACAATCCGTGGCTGGTGCCGCAAGTATGGGGCATATTGCCCTGCGTCCAGCGTCCTACCCAGGATAATTATTCGACCTAGCCCCTGATTTTCCTTACAATCTGGCAATTTTGTCTCGCTGTTGGGGCGATCTGCCATGACCGAAGCAAACAACCGCAGAGAAACGGAAAACCTGCAAGTGCAATTGCAGAAGGTGATCCATTTGCTGAGCAAGCACAAACTGATGGCGGGTTTTGTGCAGATGCAGGAAATGCCGCACCATGAGTTGACCGAATCCCTGGTGCATAAACAGAATCTGGCAGAACTGCAACAGTTGCTCGATAGGCTCCATCCTGCCGACGTTGCTTATATTCTGGAAGCCTTGCCACTGCAAGATCGTCTGACGATCTGGGATCTGGTCAAGGCAGAGCGGGACGGTGAGATCCTGCTGGAAGCTTCCGATGCGGTACGCGAAACGCTTATCGCTGCCATGGATGGCAACGAATTGGTAGCTGCGACGGAGCAACTTGATGCAGATGAGATTGCCGATCTTGCCCCCGACTTGCCGCGCTATGTTATCGACGATGTGTTCCAGTCGCTACCGGTGGAGGAGCGCGAGCAGTTGCGTGCCGCCATGTCCTACCCGGAAGATGCAGTGGGGGCATTGATGGATTTCGATATGGTCACGATCCGCGAAGATGTGACGCTGGAAGTGGTGCTGCGCTATCTGCGACGGCTGGATGAACTGCCTGGCCATACTGACCAGCTGTTCGTGGTAGACCGGAACGAACATCTCAAGGGTGTGTTGCCAGTAAATCGTCTACTGGTGAGTGATCCCGATACCGAAGTGGCGGTGGTGATGTCTACGGAAATGTTGAAGCTTCACCCCAACGATAAAGCACAACAGGCGGCGCATGCATTCGAGCGTTATGATCTTGTTTCCGCCTCAGTGGTGGATGCGAAGGGAAAGCTGGTGGGGCGCGTTACCGTTAATGCGGTGATGGATTTCATCCGCGAGGAATCGGAAAATGAAGCACTCAAGCTGGGTGGTTTGAGCGAAGAAGAAGATTTGTTTGCTCCGGTGTGGAAGAGCGTGAAGAATCGCTGGGTCTGGCTGGCGGTCAATCTGGTGACGGCATTTATTGCCTCACGCGTGATCGGTATATTTGAAGACTCCATCGAAAAACTGGTAGCGTTGGCGGCGCTGATGCCGATCATTGCCGGCATCGGCGGTAACTCTGGTAATCAAACCATCACCATGATTGTACGCGCCCTTGCTTTGGGGCAGCTCAACCTCGGCAATGCACGCAAGCTGTTTGCCAAGGAAATCGGAGTGAGTGCCGTAAATGGTATGGTATGGGGCAGTGCAGTCGGGCTATTTGCCTTCCTTATTTATGACAGTGTTGCCCTCGGTCTGGTGATGGCCTTGGCGATGACATTGAATCTGCTGTTGGCGGCATCCTTGGGAGTGTTGATTCCATTGGTTCTGCAAAAATTAGGGCGTGACCCGGCGGCAGGCTCCAGTGTGATGATCACCGCCGTTACCGACAGCGGTGGATTTTTTATTTTTCTGGGACTGGCTACAATTTTCTTGTTGTAGCGGAAATCAAGGCAGGATTTTTTCGCCAGCGATCAATTGCTCCATCGACTCGCGTTCGCGGATCAGGTGGATTCGGTCGCCGTCTACCATTACCTCAGCGGCGCGGGGGCGGGTATTGTAATTGGAACTCATGCTCATGCCGTAGGCCCCGGCAGACATGACGGCGAGCAAATCTCCCTGGGATAGGGCAAGTTTGCGGTCATGTCCCAGAAAATCCCCGGTTTCACAGACCGGGCCAACGATTTGATAGGTTTTAGCGTTACTGCCGTTTGCAGCGACTGGCAGGATTTCGTGGTATGCGTCATAGAGCGCCGGGCGTATCAGATCATTCATGGCTGCATCCACGATGGCGAAATCCCGATGAGGCGTATGTTTGAGGTACTCAACACGGGTAAGCAGTAAGCCAGCATTCCCTACCAGCGCGCGTCCAGGTTCGATCAAAATGCGCTGGCCCCGCTGACCGATGTCGGCACACAATGCCGCAACATAGTCCCGTGCCGCTGGCGGTTTTTCTGCGGAATAGCGGATCCCCAGTCCACCGCCCAAATCCAGATGTTCGATCTGCAATCCCTGTGCTTCCAGACGGTTCAGCAGGCCAAGCATTTTCCCGCAGGCTTCAACGAAAGGGTCAAGTTCGGTCAGTTGCGAACCGATATGACAGTCCAGTCCGGTAATATGTACGTTGGCAAACTGCCGGGCAGAGAGATAGAGTTTCTCCGCTTCATCGAAAGGGATGCCGAACTTGTTTTCCTTGAGGCCGGTGGAAATGTAAGGGTGAGTTTTTGCATCTACATCAGGGTTGACTCGCAAGCTCACCGGCGCGATCTTGCCCATCTCAGTCGCTATCCGGTTCAGCGTTACCAATTCAGCTTCCGACTCCACGTTGAAGCAGAATATTCCGGCTGCAAGCGCTGCACGCATTTCGTCAGGGCGTTTACCCACGCCGGAAAATACCACTTTCTGCGGATCACCGCCGGCATTCAGCACCCGCTGCAGTTCCCCGCCGGAAACGATGTCGAAGCCACTGCCGAGACGGGCGAATAAATTGAGTACGGCGAGATTTGAGTTGGCCTTGACCGCATAGCACACCAGATGATCGCGTCCGGCAAAGGCCGAGTCGAATTCCTGGTAGGCGGCAGTCAGTGCCGCGCGTGAATAGACATAGCAAGGGGTGCCAAATTCTGTGGCAATGCGATCCAACGCAATCGATTCGACACAGAGCTTGGCGTTGCGATAAGGAAATGACGGGAAGCCGCTCACTTCTTTTTCTCTTCGTCCTTGGATTGCTGTGCAGGCGCATCTTGCGGAAGATAGAGCGGTCCTTTCAGACCGCAGGCGCCAAGAAGCAGGACTAGCAGAGTGGTGATACAGAATTTATGCATGGGATAATTACCCGGACTATGGATGCAAAATACTAACATAAAGGCATTGCAATGCATGAACCCGAATCGTCACCCAAGCTTCTGCAATTCCTTTCGCACTGCCAGATAATCCGGGTAAATGCTTGCCACCGTTTGCCAGAATGCCGGGGAGTGGTTCATCTCGATAAGGTGTGACAGTTCGTGCGCCACCACGTAATCCACCAGAGGGAGCGGCATTTGGACCAGTCGCCAGTTGAGACGGACGACCCCGCACGCATTGCAACTGCCCCACTGAGTTCTGGCACGCGATAGCCGTAGTTGTGGCTGCGGTACACCGAGTTTATTCGCGTACAGTGCGATGCGTTCACTGAAGCAAGCCAGTGCCTGCTGGCTATACCATGTCATCACGATTTCCTCGATTTGCGACATAGTCAGTACGGATGGCAATGGCAATGCCAGTTGTTTGTCTTCTGTTCCGGTTTTCATTCTTGCCCGGGTCATTTGCATTACTCCAGGCGCTGTCGTTGTCAACTGCCATGGCTCCCCCAGTAGCTGGAAAATCGCAGCCTCCTCCCACACCAGCCGGATCGTTTTTTTGTTTGCCCATTCGGCAAGTTTTTTTACCACCCAGTCGGCTTTGTCGCGTAAAGCCGATTCGACCCAGTGCAGCGACTCTCGCGGTGGAATGCTGACAGTCAGGCCATCGCTGTCTATTTTCATGCCGATGGTTCGGCGTCTGCAACGCTTGAGTGTATAGACCACTTCCTTGCCATTCAAACTGACACGGTAAATTTCCCCCGCAGGGGCTACTCGATCTTTTGACGGGAATTGAAGCGGATTTTCTGTCATCGATTCTCTCCCGTCGAATGGGAGCGTGATGTTTCCTGGTTACTGATGCGGGCCGTCTCGGCTTCAATCCATGCCTCCACCCTGGTATTGAGCTCGCCCGGTTCCATACCGGTGGAATCTATCGGCGCACCGATGCTGACGGTAATCGTACCCGGTAGTTTGACAAAGGCATCTTTGCTCCAGAACTCCCCTGCATTGTGCGCGACCGGCACCACCGGCGCATCGGCATGGGTTGCAAGCCATGCGCCGCCAATGCCGTATTTGCCTTTCTCCCCGGGGGTGATGCGAGTACCTTCCGGGAAAATCACGATCCAGAATCCCTGCCGCAGTCGGTCTTTGCCTTGTTTGACAATCTGTTTCAGCGCTGCCTTTCCGGAACCGCGATCGATGGCGATGGGACTGGTCATCGCCAGTCCCCAGCCGAAGAAGGGAATGCGCAGCAACTCTTTTTTAAGCACCCACACCTGCGGTGGAAAGATCTGTTGGAATGCCAGAGTCTCCCATGCCGATTGATGTTTCGACAACACGATACTTGGTGTTTTTGGAATATGTTCTGCTCCCAGTACGCGGTAGCGAACGCCGCAGATGACGCGCAGCAGGAACAGCATCAGATGCGCCCAGCCGGAGATGATGCGATAGCGGCTGAGCGGCGGCAGCGGAAATGTGGCCAGCGCAATCAGCGCATAAGGCGGCGTGATGACGAACTGGATCAGGGTATAGAGTGTCGAGCGCAGCACCGCCAGGATCATGCTCATCCTGTCAGAGTGTCAACTGCTTGCGCCAGGTCGGCAAAAATCTGCGTATTTCCGGGAAGTCCACCCGTTGCTCTGGTCTCTTTGCCTTTACCGGTCAGCACCAGAACCGGAGTTGCACCCACTGCGGCCGCAGCCTGCAAGTCACGCAATGAATCGCCGATTGCGGGCGCGCCCTTCAAATCCAGGCTGAAACGCTGCGCAATTTCCTTAAACATGCCGGTTGAGGGCTTGCGGCAGTCGCACTGGTCTGCATGGGTGTGCGGACAGAAAAACATTGCATCGATACGCCCGCCTGCCTGGTTCACCGCCTTGCACATCTTGTCATTAATGGCATTGAACGCCGTCATGTCCAGCAAGCCGCGACCGATACCGGACTGATTGGTGGCGACCACCACCCGGTAACCGGCTTGGGTGAGATGGGCAATTGCTTCCAGGCTGCCGGGAATGGGTTTCCATTCATCTGGTGTCTTGATGAAAGCGTCGCTGTCGTAATTGATGACGCCGTCACGGTCGAGAATGATCAATTTCATGTCAGGTAGCCAGCTTGGAAATGTCGGCCACGCGATTCATTGCGTGTTGTAACTGCAGCAGCAGTGAGAGGCGATTGGTACGTAGCGCCGCATCCTCGGTATTGACCATCACCTTGTCGAAGAACGTATCGACGGGTGTTTTTAGTGCAGCCAGGATTTGCAAAGAGGCAGTGTAATCGCCTGCCGCGAAAGCTGCTCCGGCTTTGGGCGCGATCTGGCTCAACGCTTGGTGCAAGGCTTGCTCGGCTGGCTCTTGCAACAGCGCAGTGCTAATTCCATACTGTTCGTCCTGAGCTTGTCGAAGGACAAAATCACCTTCCACCTTTTTGAGTATATTGCTCACACGTTTATTGGCAGCAGCGAGGCTTGCAGCTTCGGGTAGTGCGGCGAAGGCCCGCACGGCGGCAAGGCGTTTGGGAACATCGGCAAGTAACTCTGGCTCCAGGGAAATAACGGCATCAATTTCTTGCGCGCTGTAGCCCTGCTCGCGCAGGCTGCCGGAGAGGCGGTCGTAGATAAACGATGTCAATTCTTCGCCAGTTGTTCCCGTGACACCAAAGTGCGAATTCAAAGCAGCCATGTAATTTGCTGCAACCTCGTCTGGTGCCAATTTCAGAGGGACCAAAGTCGCACGCAAATACTGCTCCATGAAAGGATGCGCCGCAGCAGCAAGCAACCTCGTCAGGGACACACTTAGATTCTTCTCCACCAGCATGCGAATCACGCCCAGCGCATGACGGCGCAATGCGAAGGGATCTTTATCGCCAGTCGGTATCTGCCCGATACCAAACATGCCCACCAGCGTTTCCAATTTGTCCGCCAGTGCAACACAGATGCCGACCATGTTGCGCGGCAATTCATCGCCGGCGAAACGCGGCTTGTAGTGATCTTCAATGGCATAAGCGACATCGTTACTTACTCCATCGTGTTGCGCGTAATAGCGCCCCATGATGCCTTGCAACTCGGGAAACTCACTCACCATGTCGGTGAGCAGATCAGCCTTGGCCAGCAATGCAGCCTGATCGGCTTGCAGGGCGAGAGCATCCCCACCCAATTGCTGGCCGATGGCGCTGGCGATGGCTTGCACCCGCATTACGCGATCACCTTGGCTGCCCAGTTTGTTGTGATACACCACTTTGGCCAGACCGAGTACACGCGAATCCAATGTTTTCTTGCGATCCTGATCGAAGAAAAATCGCGCATCTGCCAAGCGCGCTCGCAGCACGCGCTCGTTGCCGCTGATTATCAGGCTGGAATCTGTCGGGCGGATGTTGGACACGATCAGGAATTTGTTAGCGAGCTTGCCGTTGGCATCCAGCAGCGGGAAGTATTTCTGATTCGTTTTCATGGTCAGTATCAGGCATTCCTGCGGCACCTCAAGGAATGAGGCATCAAACCTTCCGACCAGTACATTGGGGCGCTCAACCAGTGCTGTCACCTCATCCAACAAGGTTTCATCTTCGATTAACCTGAGATTCTCTTTAGTTGCAGCAGCGGCAAGTTGTCTGGCAATCTCGGCGCGGCGGG
Organism: Nitrosospira sp.; assembly: GCA_043721435.1. GTDB lineage: Bacteria > Pseudomonadota > Gammaproteobacteria > Burkholderiales > Nitrosomonadaceae > VFJL01. The sequence continues at coordinate 16,900 of JAYSQR010000061.1, forward strand.
CAGCGAAACTGGCAATGACCGCGCCCTCTGTTTCCAGTTGCTGCGCGTAACTGTCTGCATCCTTGAGCACCACCGGATTTACACTGGCTTCGAAACGATGGCCTTGCGTTTCACAGCCCGCCTTTAATCCGCGTTCTTCAAATTCAATATCTACGGTAGAGTTACCATGCAATGCTACCAATCCATGTATCGGTCGTACAAAATGTGCGGTGGTCCAACCGTCAGCAAGTTGATAGGCCATGAACTTAGGTGTTGGTAAATTGGTAAAAGCTGCCGACAAGCTTATAGGCAGCATGCTTTTAAGAGATTCTCCACCTGCTTCATCTTCGAGGTAAATATAGGAAGTTCCATTTTCAACGACTGACTCAAGTTTAGCTTGAGAATGAACTTTCTCTTTCGCAAGCCTCTTAAGTAATGCATCGCTCTGGCTCCCATCTGGATTCAATCCGATGCTTTCTGGCATGAGTCTCCTGCGTTTCTTTACCTTGGGCACTTCACTCCGGACATGGGTAATATGCACAGCTAAGCGGCGAGGGGAAGCGAAAGCCGTCATTTCGCTTTCAGGCTCAGTCAAGTTGTTCTTTTTAAGGTCCTCGAAAAGAATGGATGCAAAGGCATCGCCAAGCTCACATAAAACTTTGGGAGGCAGTTCTTCGACCAGCAGCTCGACCAGTAAACTTTTTGTCGTCATGCTCATGTCGCTTTTTCTGGCATTTGCGCTACCCACTTGCGTGGTGCCAGCGGGAAGCCCAGACGTTCGCGGCTCTCGTAGTAGGCTTGTGCGACACTACGCGCCAGGTGACGAATGCGCCCGATGTAGGCGGCACGTTCGGTGACGGAAATCGCCCCGCGTGCATCCAGTAAATTGAAGCTGTGCGCGGCTTTCAGCACTTGCTCGTAAGCCGGCAATGCCAGTTGTTGTTCCATCAGATATTTGGCCTGTTGCTCGTGTTTGCCAAAAGCCAGCAGCAAAAATTCCACGTCGCTGTGTTCGAAGTTATAGGCCGATTGCTCGACTTCGTTCTGGTGATAAACATCGCGGTAGGTGAGCCCTTGCGTCCAGGTCAGATCGAATACGCTTTCCACGCCTTGCAGATGCATCGCCAGTCGCTCCAGGCCGTAAGTGATTTCGCCGGTGATCGGTTTGCAGTCGATGCCACCCACTTGCTGGAAGTAAGTGAATTGCGTGACTTCCATGCCGTTCAGCCATACTTCCCAGCCCAGTCCCCACGCGCCCAGTGTCGGGTTCTCCCAATCGTCCTCGACAAAGCGAACGTCATTTTGCTGCAGGTCAAAGCCGAGTTCTTTCAGCGAATCAAGGTACAGTTCCAGGATGTTGGCTGGTGCGGGTTTCAGTACCACCTGAAACTGGTAGTAATGCTGCAGCCGGTTTGGATTCTCGCCGTAACGGCCGTCCTTGGGGCGGCGTGCAGGCTGCACGTAAGCAGCTTTCCACGGCTCCGGTCCTAATGCGCGCAAGAAAGTTGCGGTATGACTGGTGCCCGCACCCACCTCCATGTCATAAGGCTGGAGTAACGCGCAGCCCTGCTGGTTCCAATAATGTTGCAGAGTGAGGATGATTTGCTGGAATGTGGGCATCAGAGTGCTGGACGAAACGGCAATGGTTATTTGTAGTTCCCGGGATTTTACAGGGTTTTGCGCGTGCTGCGAAATGCCGGCAGCAAGCCGATAAGCAGTAACAAGCCGGCGAGTCCCAGTATCAAGCTGTTGCCAAAGCGGACATACGGCGTTGCACCGGTATATCCCTGCGCCAAGCCGTGCAGCGCAGTAGTGGTGAATATTTCTGCTTCCTGCAGCACTACACCGCGTTGATCGATGATGGCAGTAACGCCGGTATTGGTGGCACGCAGCATGTAGCGGCCGGTCTCCAGCGCGCGCATCTGCGAAATCTGCAAATGCTGGCGCGGACCAATGGAACGTCCAAACCAGGCATCGTTACTGACATTAGCGAGCAGCGTGGCTTGCGGCAACTGGCTGATTATTTCCTCACCGAACACATCCTCGTAGCAGATATTTACCGCCACGCTTTGCCCGGCCAGATTCATCGGACGCTGATCAAGTCCACCGCGTGAAAAGTCTGACAGCGGAATTTTCAGCACATCGATGACCCAGCCAAATACAGGCTTTAACGGGATGTATTCACCAAACGGTACCAGATGAAACTTGCGGTAGCTCTGCTCGGGAGCGATACCGAAGCTGAACATGGTGTTGTAGTATTCTTTGCCTCCCGCAGTTGTTTCAACCATACCGACAAGAATATCGCCATTATTCTGCTTGGCGTGATCGCTAAGTTGCGCCAGGTAGCCTGACGGCACTTCGTCGCGAAACAGCGGCACCGAGATTTCCGGCGTGATGATGAGGCGGCTGCTGCTCTCCAGCGCGAGCCCAGCGTAAATATCCATCGAATTGACCACGTGGTCCGGCCGCCACTTCAGATCCTGCGAGATATTTCCCTGCAACAGACTCACCGTTACCGGCTCACCCTGTGGTTCAGTCCAACTGATCTGCTGCAAGCCGAAACCCGTAATCCATATTGCCAGCAGCGGCAGCAGATAGCGCCAAGTACGCAATCTTTTTTCAACAAACAGGCACATGAGCGCGGCGCTCAGTATCAGCATCAGTGAAACGCCATAGACTCCCAGCAGCGGAGCAAAACCTGCCAGAGGGCTGGCAGGCGCTTGTGAATAACCCAAAGTCAGCCAGGGGAAACCGGTGAACAGTACGCTACGCAGCCATTCGGACAATGCCCACAGCGCAGCAGCAGTCAACGACCAGACCGCGGGTGCGGCGATGCGTAGCCTCGTCAGCAACCAGCCTGTCAGTGTGGCGAATAACGAGAGGTAGGCACAGAGCACGATCAGGGCAAACACTGCGCTTGGCATCGACATCGCACCGAAATCGTGCAGGCTCACGTAAATCCAGGTCACTCCCGCACTAAACAATCCCATGCCGAAACAGAAGCCCAGCAAAGCTGTCTGCAGGGGCGTCGCACTCTTGCGCCAGAAATGAAGCAGCAGTGCGAGCGTGATAACCGGAATTGGAAAAAGATAGAACGGTGCGAAACCGAGAACGGTGAACGCGCCGAGAACAAAAACAATAATTAAACTGGAACGGAGATTATTTTTTGCTGGCTGATTCCCGATTCTTGAATCCTTGCGGTTCAATCCTCGCCCCCGATTTTCTCAACCAGCAGGGTATGCAACCTGCGGCTGTCGGTGTGCAGCACCGTGAATTTAAAGTCGCCGATCATGACCGACTCGCCACGCTTGGGTAGGCGGCCAAACTTGTTCAGCACCAGGCCGCCGATGGTGTCGTAATCCTCATCGTCGAATTTCGCCCCCAGTGTTTGGTTGAAATCGGCAATCTCGGTGATGGCTTTGACGCGGTAATGACCGATCGTGTCCTGCACGATGTTGTCCTCAGTCTCGTCGAAATCATATTCATCTTCGATTTCACCGACGATTTGCTCCAGCACGTCTTCGATGGTTACCAGTCCCGCCACACTGCCATATTCGTCCACCACGATGGCCATATGGTTGCGGTTGCTGCGAAAATCCTTGAGCAGAATATTGAGCCGCTTGGATTCGGGGATGAATACCGCCGGGCGCAGCATCTCGCGTACGTTGAATTCCTCCTCTCCGGCGTAGTAGCGCAGCAGATCCT
>JAYSQR010000062.1:0-20475 GCA_043721435.1 Nitrosospira sp.
ATATTTCATGCGCCTTGCAGCCAGATACCAGCAGAATCATTACACCACAACCAAATAACCAAATGATTCTATTTGATTTTTAACCGGACACTAGTGATAACCTATAGTAACTTTTTGCAGCGCTTGACCTTCATCTTTTGGCTGGGTTTGCTACCGGGCAGATTGCACAATTTTTGCAGCACATGGCTGCGTTGCAACTCCTTGGAATGGGACGACCATTCCGCGGCGCTGCGCCTTGCCCTGCCCTGCACACCAAAAATTGTACACTCTACTCCGTTCAACTGCCGGATTTAGGATAATGATATTGTCAACTTAACCTGCGGCCAATTCAAGCGTTGGACGCGAATGTTGCATAAACAGATTGAAAGTATCAGGGAGTATCGATTGGCTGGGGCTTGCCGCCCTGCGTGAGATCTTTCTTGTCAGTAGCCGAAAAATGATAATAGGCAGTGTTCAAGTAGCGTGTGACATCGGTGATTTCATCTTCACTCCAGCCCAGCCCAATGTTGCCCTGCCAGCGGCGCACCTGGGCCTTCAAACTGCGCCAGTCGGTTGCCAGTGTCTGTGCGCGCCAGTGGATTTCTGCAGCATGGCAGGTGCCGCAGTGTGCCGAGTAGAGCAGCTCCCCGCGCGTTGCGTCTTGCCCCAGTTGGGCATGCGCCGAGGGGCTCACTCCCGCTAAAGCCAAGCATGCTGCAATAAGCAGCTTCTTTGCCCCAAACATGAAATCGCGGCCACCGTCCAGCCTGTACCAGTATTTCGCTGAATGACGTCCGGTCATGCCGATGGGTTCGTGCATCATTCATTCCTCTGTGTTTTCCACCGCATGACGATAGAGTTTTTCTTACGGTGCCCTCTGCCTTCTTCAGCAGTTTCTTCAGAGCTTCGGCTCGTGGCTCTTGATATCACCGCGAAGCTTGCGGGCATAGTCCTCAAGCTGGCGTTTGGCGGCATCAAAGGCATCGCGCAGGGCCACGTAAACATCTTCGTGGTGATCGTGGTTGACCACAATCTCGCTGCCCGGCACACCAATGTCGATGCGGACATTAAACTGTTTGCCCTGATGATGATGCTTGTGCGGCATCTCGACCACTACCCGGCAGGACATGATGTGGTCGAAAAACTCGTCGAGTTTCTGCGCCTTGGCGCGGATATGTGCGTCCAGCTCAGCGGAATGCTCCATATCACGGATGGTAATTTGCAACGGGATCTGCATGACTGCTCCTTGAAATTCGGTCAGATTAACGGCGGTGCCGCATTTCCTTTTTGCGCTCGTACCCCACCAGCTTGGAGAGATCGAGCATTTCTTCTGCCAGCAGTTCCAATACATCATCTAGAGTAAGGATACCCACCAGGCCACCGTGCTCATCCACGATCGGCAAGCGCCTTACCGTCTTGCTGCGCATATATTGAATCGCGTCGAATGTATCCATGCTGTCTTTCACCGTGAACAGTTCTTGCGCCATGATATCGCCCACCGTGATGACGATTTGATCGAGTTCTGGCGCCATGATTTCCACTACCAGATCACGGTCGGTGACTATCCCTACCGGAACCCGGACGCCGTTGCGGTCTTCGACCACCAGCACATCGCCAACATGATGCTGCCGCATCAGCTTGGCCGCTTCCATGACAGTTTGATCACGTTGCATGACAATAACTTCTCGGGTGCAAATTTCACCGACAGGCATGATGCCCTCCTTGTGGGATTACGTAATTAATGAACCTCTGAATAAATACTCTACCAACTTGGCGCTAAACCGCATGCAGGTCAATGACATCGCCCACTGTAATGACCATGTAATCGAGTTCCGGCGCCATGATTTCCACCACCAGATCGTGGTCGGTGATGATGCCTATCGGAACCCGCTCACCGTCACGATCTTCGACCACCTGTACATCACAGACACGGTGCTGGCGCATCAGTTTGGCCGCTTCCAGCACGGTATGGTCACGCTGCACCACGATGACTGCACAATTACAAACTCTCCACCAGGCATGATATAGCCTCCCTTGTTACACACTGCAGAGCCAAGCCAATATGGGGCGCGCGGATTAGTGCGTCCAGCTCACGCGCAACAGATTCTCCTCTGGGTTATAGTGATACTGCAGCTCGCCCTGATAAGCATGATGCAAAGCTTCGCCGATGCCGCGGGCGAGATGAATGTCGGTGGTTGTTACCAGTGTGGCGGCATCTTTTTCTTCCACTGCCATGATGCGTTTGAGCGGGTGTTCTGCCCGTGCGCGCTTCTCCTCGTTGTGCACGAGACGCATGATTTCGTCGCGATGGGCGTGGAAGAATTCCCCCTGCAGGGTTACAAAGCCGGCAGGATAATGGTCGTGTAGCCGATGACAGGCGGGACAGGTTTGCTGGTGTGCGTCTGCCGGAGCCTGGCGCCACTGCCAGCGACCTTCATGAAATACCGCACCACATTGTGGGCAGACGGTCGGCTCCGGCAGCTTGCCCTTGGCTTTGTAGGCGTCATGCACGCGCTCCTGGAAAATCCCGTCGTGCCGGGGAATTTGGCGGAAGCTGGGGGGGATGCCTTGAGTTCCCATGGTAAGTATCCTTTAATAATAGTTAGCAGAATCTGTCAGGTCAGTCGGTTGTTGCTACATTCCCATCCCACCCATCTCGCCGGGTAGCATCTGTTGCTTTCTAGGCAATTCCGCGATTGTGACGTCGGCGGTGAGAATCAGGCTGGCTATCGAAGCAGCATTTTGCAAGGCGGAGCGTGTCACTTTGGTGGGGTCGAGGATGCCCATTTCGATGAGATCACCGTATGCTTCGGTGGCTGCATTGTAGCCGAAGCTGCCCTTGCCCTCCAGCACTTTGGCGAGCACCACTGAGGACTCGCCACCGGCGTTGGCAACTATCTGTCGCAAAGGCTCTTCCAATGCCCGCAGCACGATCTTGATGCCGGCTTCCTGCTCGCTGTTGCCAGCCTTCAGCGTGCTGATCGCCGCTCGCGCGCGCAGCAACGCCACGCCACCGCCCGGCAGGATGCCTTCTTCAACTGCGGCCCGGGTCGCATGCATCGCGTCTTCGATCCGGGTCTTTTTCTCTTTCATCCCCGTTTCGGTGGCGGCGCCGACCCTGATCACCGCGACACCGCCGCCAAGCTTGGCGGCACGCTCCTGCAGCTTTTCCTTGTCGTAGTCGCTGGTTGCTTCCTCAATCAGCTTGCGAATTTGTTTGATGCGATTCTGAATCATTGCGGCATCTCCTGCGCCACTGATAAGTGTCGTATTTTCCTTGTCCACTTCAACGCGCCTGGCTTGGCCGAGATCTGCCAGCGTGATCTTCTCCAGGGTGAGACCGGTCGCCTCGCTGACCACTGTGCCACCGGTGAGAATGGCAATGTCTTCCAGCATGGCCTGGCGCCGATCGCCAAAACCAGGTGCCTTGACGGCAACCGCTTTCAGAATGCCGCGGATGTTGTTGACCACCAGAGTCGCCAGCGCCTCGCCCTCAACCTCCTCCGCGATAACGAGCAACGGCTGCCCGGACTTGGCGACCTGCTCCAGCAGCGGCAGCAACTCCTGCACATTGCTGATCTTTTTGTCATAGAGGAGAATGTAGGGCTCATCCAGTGCCACGATCTGCTTATCCGGGTTGTTGATGAAATAAGGGGACAGGTAGCCACGGTCAAACTGCATTCCTTCCACCACTTCCAACTCGTTTTGCAGGCTCCTGCCATCTTCGATCGTGATCACGCCCTCCTTGCCGACTTTTTCCATCGCCTCAGCGATGATCTCGCCGACGGCAGCGTCGGCGTTGGCGGAAATGGCGCCGACCTGGGTGATTTCTTTACTGGTGGTGCAAGGTCTGGAAACTTTCTTGAGCTCTTCAATGATCGCGGCAACCGCCAAGTCGATGCCGCGCTTCAGATCCATCGGGTTCATTCCGGCCGCGACAAACTTCATCCCTTCACGCACGATTGCCTGTGCCAGGATGGTCGCGGTAGTGGTGCCATCCCCCGCCACGTCGGAGGTCTTGCTGGCAACCTCCCTTGCCATTTGCGCGCCCATATTCTCGAACTTGTCCTCAAGCTCGATCTCCTTCGCCACAATGACACCTGAGTTGGCGACCAGAGGCGGGCCGTAGGCACGCTCCAGAATGACGTTGCGCCCACGCGGGCCAAGCGTCACCTTGACCGCATCCGCCAGAATGTTCACACCAGCGACGATCCTGGCACGGGCAGCATCATGAAACAGTACCTGTTTTGCCGGCAAAAAACCTCCAGAACAAATGTTGGGCGACTCTGATCAGGTTTGCACTACTGCCAGAATGTCAACTTCCCGCGCGCCGGGGATAGCCCGCATTATTTGATCTCCAGCTGCTTGGTGGCACTCCCGCTTTTCTTCGGCAGCGTTAGTTCCAGTATGCCGTTCTCATACTTGGCCTGGGCTTGGGTCTCATCCACCGCGCTATCCAGCGTAAAGCTGCGGTAGCTTGAACCTTGGCGGCACTCGCGAAAAACGACTCTCTCGCCTTCCTTTTCCTCTTTTTCCTGTTTGCTCTCAGCACTGATGGAAACCCGGTTGCCATCCACTTGCACCTTGACGTCTTCTTTCTTTAGCCCAGGGATTTGTGCGCGCACAGTATAGGCCTTGTCGTTTTCGGTTAAATCAATCTTGATCCGGGGGGCGGCTTCCATATCCATGGAAAATGGACGCATGCCGGAACCCCTGAACCAGTCATCCACATCGGCGAATGGGTCGAAGCGAACGATATCGCCGCACCGAGGGCAAGGGGAATGCTGAATGATATTTGCCATGATATTGCTCCTGTATGAAAAGTAAAAAATTTCCTTAACTACCAGTATTGCACGCAATTGCAGCCTAGCTGGCAGTCGCTCCCAACTGCAAGGGTTACCGTCTATTTCTGCTTGCTATTGCAGGCTTACTCTTACCCGGCAGCGGTTACTTAACCTGCCCACTCATGTCGTGCAACTCGCACCTCAACAACATGCGATTGCCATGGGACTCATCGGTTATGTTGATTTCGACGGGGAAGGTCGTTCCGTCTTTGCGCCGGGCGACCGACTCGAACCGCGATTCCTGGCTGCGCAGGTGCAATTCGACCATGCTCATGAACTTGTCAGGATCAGTCAGCACGTCAAGATCCGCCATGGCATGCGCAACCAGCTCTTCTCTGCCATAGCCAAGACTGCTGCAGCAACGCTCGTCTGCATAAGCCACGCGCCCATTCCCGTCCAGATAGAACAGCGGATCGCGCTTGCCACCGGCGGATGCTTTGAAATGGTGTATTTTTCTCATAGTGGTTACTCCGTAGGTTCTACTCGTATTGGTTTTCCCAACTCTTCCGGTTACATTTGCAACAACCCCAAGTAATATTTCCCAGACCGTTACCTCACTCAACCAATTGCTGACAGGCTGTGCGTCAAATTTCAGTGATACACCGCAGCGTCTATCTCGGCTTCAGCCTCCAGCCAATCCAGCATTGGATCGCCGCCATCGAAACTGCGCCGCTCGGCACGGTAATAAGCGGCGATAGCGATCATCTCTTGACGATCCTCCCCGTTTCCCGTGCCGCGTGCCTGACTGGCCGGCACGCTGTTGCTGGCCGGTCTCGCAGCAATTTTCCCGGTTGCTGCCGCAGGCTTGCTCTTGCCAGCGCTCCCGGCCGCTCTGACATCAGTTTTATTGGCTGCTATGGCAGGCGCACTCTTAGTTTTAGCTGGGTTTGTGACCGGCTTGGCAGCAACTTTTTTAGTTGCCACGGCAGGCTTGCTCTTCTCTGTTAGGCCAGGTTTACTTGACTTAAGCATTTACATTGCCTCCTGAATATCGGTTGAATGAAGCAGTCGTACAGCATATCTGCTAATTGTTGCAATTTCATTTCGGGAGCAGGCTGGCAGCAGCATCCTGGCAACCAAAACCTGATGGCACCCAATTTTAGCATTGCGGCCGCATCCGACTAATGCAGAGATTCCCGCATATTCGTTTTTAATAATGAGTTTCGAGCCGTGACAAGTAAATAAGCCAGCCGCCTATTCACCACTAGGAAAAACCCTTAAAACGGCGGTGCTGAAGATTGTACCGGTAGCGCTGTGCGGGATGGACAGTATCCGGCAGGATCGGCTGCCAGTTCCCCGCTACAGCAACCCATCCCGTGATACGCCATCATGCTTCAACATCTTGCGTAATATTTGCAGTGCTTCCAACTGAATCTGGCGCACCCGTTCGCGGGTAAGCTCAAGACCCTCAGCCAGTTGTTCGAGCGTTTGAGTTTCGTAACCGTTGAGACCGTAGCGCTGCTCGATTACGCAGCGCTGCCTATCGCTTAACCGGTTTAGCCATGCGTGTACCTGATGCTGTATTTCAGATTGCTCCAGCATCAGATCAGGGGTAGGGGTGTGATCATCCACGATGCCATCGCCGATGGACAGCAGCGGGTCGATGTCGAGCGGCGCATCCAATGAAATCGCGCCATTGTTCAGCGACAGCACCCAGCGCACTTCTTCCACTGGGCGTCCCAGCAGATACGCCACATCTTCCGCTTTGGGCTCTCTGCCAAGATGCGCCTCCAGGTGGCGAAATGCCCGCAGAACGATGTTCAAATCCTTAATGACATGCACCGGCAGACGGATGGTGCGTGACTGATTCATGATGGCACGCTCGATGTTCTGGCGGATCCACCAGGTGGCATAAGTGGAGAAACGAAATCCGCGCTCCGGGTCAAATTTGTCCAGCGCATGCATCATCCCCATGTTGCCTTCTTCGATCAGATCCAGTAAGGCGACGCCATGATTGGGGTTGGTATAGCGTTTGGCGATATTCACCACCAGCCGCAGATTGCACTCGATCATTTTCTGCCGTGCAGCGAAATCTCCCTGCCTGACCCGCCGCGCCAGCGCCGCCTCCTCCTGCGCGCTCAACAGCGCGTTAAGGCCGATCTCTTTGAAATAGATCTGGGTGACGTCGGTCTGCTGGGCCTCAGCGAAGACCGCGGCCTCGGCTCTGGCTGGCGCGGCTTCAGGTTCTTCAGCAGATACATCATCCACTCGGGATGGCCAATATGTCTCGCCACTGATGGGCGCGGCTTCGCATTCTTCACTGATCGTATTGTCCATCTGCTCTGCCCCTGTTGGTCTATGACAGACGCACAATAGAGCAGCCACTGTGACAAGTAGATAAGCAAATGGCCTATTCCAGGCTAAGCAAAATTCTTATAGTGATGCGTTCCGGGTAATGCTGCTGGGATCAGCGGCGCTATGCAGTGGGGATAAAAGCGGTCGCAGCAGATACTCGGCCTGACCGCAGCGCGCGCGGGGAACGCAACGGCATGACTGCCGGCTCCGGGAAATTACACCTGGATGACGTTACAGAGTATCGCCAGCCGAACCAGCTGGGCGGCATTCTCCAATTTCAGCTTGCGCATGATGTTGGTATGGTGCACCCCGACAGTCTTGGGACTGATGGAAAGCAGGGCGGCAATTTGTGTTACTGAATTTCCTTCCGCCAGCAGCCTGAATAACTGGAACTCACGCTTGGAAAGAACACTCAAGGGATCTGCCGGGAGATCATTGAGGGTCATGTCGGCAACCATGCCCGAGACCAGTTCCGGGTCGACATACAATCGCCCCCGCTTTACCTGGCGTATCGCATCAATCATTTGCCCCGGGCTGCCTTGCTTGGTGAGATATCCAGTCGCACCCATCTGCAGTACCCGCTGAATCATGGTTTCATTGCTGTACATGCTGAATACCAGAATGCGCGCATCCGGGTCGCGCGCCCTGATACGGCGCAGGGTCTCCAGCCCGCCACTGCCTGGCATGTTGAGGTCGAGAACCACCACATCGGGTTTGCACTCGCGGTAAAGAGCGTAGCCGGTTTCACCATCCTCGGCTTCCGCCACCACGCGAATGTCCGTGGTGCTTTCGAACAGGCGACGATAACCGGCGCGCACCACCGGGTGGTCGTCCACCAGCAGCACGGTGATGGGCTTGGATGTCATGTCCAGAGTCATGAATTTTCTTCCGGCTGCTTGAGCGGCAATCTGATGTCGATATGTGTGCCATGGCCCGGCGCGCTGCGCATAGTAAATTCGCCGCCCGCCGCGATCGTCCGCTCACGCATTCCCAACAACCCCAATCCGCCGGTTTGCTGGCCGGAATTGTAGCCCCTGCCGTTGTCCTCCACACTCAGCCGCAGGGTATCGGTCGCGGAATTGTAGCCCCTGCCGTTGTCCTCCACACTCAGCCACAGGGTGGGAGGCTCGCCCTGCGTACGGCTCAGCTGCACCTGAACCCGGGAAGCGTGGGCATGGCTGCCAACATTGGTGAGCGCCTCCTGGACAATGCGGTATACGGTGATGTCAATCATCTCGCCGAGATTCTCGAACTCGCCTTCCAGCACCAGTTCGCAACTGGTCTCGGGATGGTGCGAACACCACTGCTTCTTCAGTTCGCGCAGGCTATCCGCCAGCCCCAGCATATCCAGCAGCGCGGGACGCAATTGATGCAGCAGGTCATGGACCACCGCATGCATTTTACCGACACTTTCGCTGATAGCTTGGGCGCCGGTATAGATGTCGGAGTCTTTGCTGACGCTATTGGCAATCGCCTTGGCTTCGGCAAAAATGGCGGTCAGCCACTGGCCCATTTCGTCATGCAACTCGCGTGCAAGATGGCGGCGCTCCTCTTCCTGTACCTTGAACAGGCTTTGCGTCAACAGCCGGTTTTCGCGCAACAGCTCAAGGTTGCGGCGCGCCGCATCTTTGAGCTGGCTGATGTCGATCATCACCGTGCGCCCAGCATCCGCGCCACTCACGGCGGAAGAGTCCAGGCGAACGAAGCAGGGCTCCTTGCCACGGACTTTAATTCTCAACCTAGTAACGATATTGCCGGAGGTGTGGAAAATATCGTGCAGATGCTGCAGAAATGCGTGGATATCGCCTTCGACAACATGCGTGATGAAAGGTTGACCGATAAGGTTTGCGCGCTCCACCCCCAGCATGACGCAACCGGTCAGATTGATTTCCAGCACGCGCCCGGCTTTGTTCAGGGTAAAGTAACCCACCGGCGCATAATCATAGAGGGCGGCATAACGATTGCGTGTTTCCTTCAATTGCTGCTGCGCTTCCCTGAGTTCAGCGTTCTGCATCTCCAGCTCTATCCGGTAAGCCTGCAGATCGGTGATCAGCTGCGCTTTGCTGCGGATTTCGGTGTCATCAAACCTTCTTCCCTCAGTTCTCGTGACTTTACGCTGCGTCATGTCATTTCTCTCCCGGTAGTTGCGATGGCGGAAGGATTGCCGGCCTGGTCCATCAATACTGCGGTGGACAGCAGAACCTTGAACATACGGCCGTCCTTGGCGCGGCGAAAGAGTGCCGCAACCGCTCCCACAGGAGGCGCATCTCCGCACGCGCCTCGTCTGAAATCAGCTCAATGGCGTTGCGCCGCAGCGCCTCCTCCTCGCTGTAGCCATACATCTCTTCTGCCCGCCGATTCCAGGCCAGGATGCGGCCCGCAAAATCCTGCAGCGTGACGGCATCATTGGAATTGCGCACCACCGCAGCCGGACGCTGCTCCTGCTGCAACGCCTGACGCAAGCGTTCCGCCTCCTTGATGCTGTCGATGTCGATGAACGCCATTATCGCACCCTCGATGCGATTATCCAGCGTGCGGTAGGGGCGCAGACGCAAAGCGTACCAGTGCCCGTCGCGATCCTGCAGTTCGAGTGACTGGGGCACCATGGTTTCGATCACCTGTTGCACCCGCTGTTCCAGATCAGGGATGTCGACATTAGAACGAATATTGCCGATGGGCCGCCCGATGTCGGCATCAATCAGATTCAGCAGCGACTTCGCGGCGAAGGTGAAGCGCCGGATGTGCAGATCCGCGCGCAAGATCACGATTGCCAGATCGATGCTTGCCAGCAAATTGGTCAGATCGTTGTTGGCCGCATTCAACTCCTGGTTGCGGTTCTCGTGCTCCTCGATGATAGTCGCCAGCTCCTCGTTGGTGGATTGCAATTCTTCCTTGGCGGTCTCCAGTTCCTCGTTGGTACTTTGCAACTCCTCGTTGACCCCCTCCTGTTCCTCGATGATGGTCTGCATGTATTCCCGGTCGGCGCGCAACTCATGCTCCAACTCCTGGATGCGCAGATCCTTGGCATCGGCAATGCCTGTTGCCGGGCGCAGCTTGGTCGGCGGGACAATGGCAGCGCGGCTGCCAGACTCAAACAGCACCAGATAATTTGGTTTGCCGGCTTCCGCCGCAGGCAGGGGCAATACCTGCAAATTTACACTGTGGTCGCCGTCAGCCTCGCGCATGCGCACCCCTTCCTTGCGCACCGCGCTACGCTCCTTGACTGCCTGCTGCACCGCCGCGCGCAGTTCCAGCACCAGATCCTGGCGCGCCATCTTGAGCAGATTGAGGCTGGCACTGCCCGCGGACGGTTCGATGTAAGGGCCGGTCTGCCCGCGGAAATGGAGTATCTGCATGTCCTGATTGATGATTACCCCCGCCGGACCAATATTTCTCCAGAATCAGATTCTCGGCCTCCTGCTGGATTCTGATGGTGGGTGAAAAAGGTTTCTGTGCCGCATGGGTTGTGGCAAACGTTGACGCGGCGTAAGGCGCAGCAATAAAATCAGCGCCCGGCCGACTGAGCAGAGACTTGCGGGTGTAAATCTTGTTTTTCTTGTCCAGCAGGGAAAAAAGATCAGTTTCGCTGCCGACAGTCTCCGAGGTGCCCAGCATCAGGTAGCCATTGGGTCGCAGAGCATAGTGAAAAGTGTGCAATACTTTTTTCTGCAACACCGTACCGAGATAAATCATCAGGTTGCGGCAACAGATCAGGTCAAGGCGCGAGAAAGGCGGGTCCTTAGTGACGTTCTGCACTGCGAACACGCAGACGTCGCGGATCGGCTTGCAGATCTGGTGGCCGACCACTGTCTTGACAAAAAACCGCTGCAACCGCCCTGGCCCAACGTCTTCACGTATGCTTTGCGGATAGATGCCTTGGCGCGCCTTATCGATTGCCTGTTTATCAATGTCGGAGGCAAAGATCTGGACATGGGTGGTGCTGGCGTGATCGCCCAGAAATTCAAACAGTGCTATCGCGAGCGAGTAGACCTCCTCGCCGGTGGAGCAGGCCGGTACCCAGATGCGCAGGGCCTGTTCGCTGGAACGGCCGGCCATGAGACGGGGGAAAACTTCGTTCTTGAGCGCGTCAAAAGTTTCCGGATCACGGAAAAAACTGGTGACATTGATCAGCATGTCCTGAAACAGGGCATCCAGCTCTTGCGGGCGCGTCTGCAGAAACTTGACGTAATCGCTGATTCTATCCAGTTGATGCAACACCATGCGCCGTTTGATGCGGCGCCGGATGGTGTTCTGCTTGTAATAGCCAAAGTCGATGCCGGTCCGCGCGCGCAACAGCACGAAAATTTTATTCATGTCTTTGCTGCCTTCAGCCATCACTTCCTGCGAAACCTCGAGCAACTCCTGCCGCAGATAAGGGTGGTGTGCGATTCGGGCCAACTCCCTGGCGATTTCCTCCGGTGTCAGGACAAAATCGACATGGCCCGCGGCAATCGCGCTGTGCGGCATGCCGCCGTACTCGGCGGAATCTTCACTTTGGGCAAAGGTGATGCCGCCTGCCGCCTTGATTGCCTGCATGCCCTGGGTGCCATCCGACGCCGTGCCCGACAGAATGACCCCAATCGCATTGCTCTGCCGATCCTGCGCCAGACTATGCAGAAAATCGTCAATCGGCAGGTGCTTGCCGCGCATATCCGGGCGCGGCATCAGGTGCAATACTCCATGCAACAGCGCCAGGCTGTGGTTGGGTGGCATGACATAAATGTGGTTGGGTGCGGCCCGCATGCCATCGCTCACTTCAACTACCGGCATGGACGTTGCGCGCGCCATCAGTTCGGGCAGCAGACTGACGTGTTTGGGATCAAGGTGCTGCACCAGCACGAAGGCCATATTGGTGTCTATGGGCAGCGTCTTGAGCAGCTTGGTAAAAGCATTCAACCCGCCAGCGGAGGCGCCGACGCCCACCACCGGAAATAGATCCGGCTTCGCGCTCGGCTGTGCAGCTTCCTCGGCCGGTGTGGCAGGAAGAGAGGGAGATGCTGATTTTCTGGCCATATGTGCAGCCTGTTTAGGCTGAGTTCTTCGATAATGCAGCGATCCGGCAATCCCATGACATGATACCGGATGCGTATTAAAATTCCTCAAAAGAATTATTACGGGATTATTACGGAGGGACTGCAGCCACCACGGAGTCTCCCGATGCTTTCCACCAGCAGGAGTTGCGCCCACGTGGTACTTGTTCAGAGGCTCCCTAAGGCGCGGACGGATGGCCAGTAGCGGCGAGGATGGCGATGACCTCTGCGTCCGTCACCTGCGGGAAATCCAAGTAGAACTGTCCCACTGCCTGGAAATTGAGTGGGGCCGACAGGCACACGACTTGATCCGCATTGCCGCGTATTTTTTTCAGCGTGTCGGGCGGTGCCACCGGCACCGCGCAGATCAGTTCTGCCGGGTTTTTCGCCCGGAGCGCATGCAGCGCCGCAATCATGGTCGAACCGGTGGCCAGCCCATCGTCGATGACGATGACGATGCGTCCGGCGGGATCAAGCGGCGGGCGCACCGGAGTGTACTGGGTGCGGCGCTGCCGTATCGTTGCCAGTTGTGCGGCGGTTTCGTCCCTGATATATGCCTCGTCCGCACCCGCTGCGGCAGCGTAATCCGCCAGATAAACCCAGCCGCTCTCATCGACCGAACCGATGGCGAATTCCGGATTGCCCGGCGCGCGCAATTTGCGCACCAGCACCACATCCATTTCACCCTCCAGCCTGGCGGCGATGATCTGCGCCATCGGCACCGCCCCGCGCGGTATCGCCAGTATCAGCGGGCGTTTGCCGCGATACTCGGACAGGGCCGCAGCCAGTTGTTCGGCGGCGGCAACGCGATCTGCAAATATCATGACTTCCTCCTATCGTAGCGGTTGTGCAACAAGAAAGTGGTGGTGGCGTTCATGGCAATACTCCCTGCGGTGGCGGTTACATGGTTCGACTGAGCAGCGTGCGCAACTCGCCGAGCGGACGGGTGTTGAGCGTGTTTTGTTTTTCCAGCCAGCCACGCCGTGCCTGGCCGATGCCGAAGCGCAGATTGGCAAAGTCAAACGTGCTGTGCGCATCAGAATTAACACTGACCAGCACTCCCTCCTCCTTGGCCATCTGGCAGTAGCTGTCGAGCAAATCCAGCCGCTCCGGGTGGGCGTTGAGTTCGAGAAAACAGCCGCGGCTCTTGGCTTCGCGAATAATGCGCGGCATGTCCACATCGTAGGGTGCCCGCTGCTGGATCAGCCGCCCGCTGGGATGCGCCAGCATGGTGAAATGCGGGTGGGCCATGGCGCGCAGGATGCGCTCGGTCTGCTTGGCGCGCGACAGTTCGAACTTGCTGTGCACTGCGCCCAGAACCAGGTCGAGTTGCGCCAGCACCTCGTCCGGCAGATCAAGGCTGCCGTCTTCCAGGATATCCACCTCTATGCCCTTGAGCAGGGTAATCCCCTCCAGTTCCGCGTTCAGCCGGTCGATATCCTCGCACTGTCGCGCCAGCCGCAGCGGATCGAGGCCGTGTGCCACGCTCAGCCGGCGCGAATGTTCGGTGATGGCGAGGTATTCAAAACAGTATGCCTTGGCGGCCAGCGCCATTTCACGCAGGGTGTTGTGCCCGTCAGTGGCTTTGGTATGAACGTGCAGATCGCCGCGCAAATCACCCAGCTGCAGCAACTGCGGCAGCCGCCCGGCTTGCGCCAGTGCAATCTCACCGCGGTTTTCACGCAACTCCGGTGGAATGTAAGATAGACCGACCGCAGCATAAACCGACTCCTCGCTTTCGCCGGCGATACGGGCTTTCCCGCGGTACACGCCGTATTCGTTTATTTTCAATCCGCGTTTCTGCGCCAGACGGCGGATGGCGATATTGTGTGCCTTGGAGCCGGTAAAGTAGTGCAGCGCGGCGCCGTAGCTCTCTTCAGCAACCACGCGCAAGTCAACCTGCAGGCCGCACCGGAGTATCACGCTGGCGCGGGTGGTGCCGGCTGCCAGCGTTTCGGCTACTTCCTCATAGCCGATGAAACGTTGTATCACCGGTCTGGCCGCAGCAGCCGTAACGAGAATGTCCAGATCTCCTACGGTCTCGCGCATGCGCCGGAAACTGCCCGCCACCGTTACCTGCGTCACGCCAGGCGCCAGCGCAAGGAAGGCCCTCAACGCATCGGCATATTGTGCCGCCACCGCCAGCTTGAAACGGCGTGTCTGGCTGGCATGGGCCTCGACCGCCTGCAGAATATTGAGTTCGCTCTTTTCGCCGAAACCCGGCAGGACGCGGATACGGCCGTCGCGCGCTGCCGCATAGAGTTGCTCAACGGTCTGCACCTCGAGATCGTGATACAGCGCCTTGACCCGCTTGGGGCCAAGGCCGGGGATTTTCAGCAGTTCAGTGATGGCGGGCGGCAATTCCTGGCGCAGACGTTCCAACAAGCTGCAACGGCCGCTGGCAACTATCTCTTTGATCTTGGCGGAAAGGTCGTCACCGATGCCGGGCAGGCGTGTCAGATCCTCGCCTTTTTCCAGCAGCAGGGAGACTTCCGCGGGAAATTCGCCGATGCTGCGCGCGGCATTGCGGTAGGCGCGGATGCGGAACGGGTTCGCCCCCTGGATCTCAAGCAGATCGGCAATCTCCTCAAAGATGGCAGCAATATCGGTGTTGTGGCGCGGCATGCAGGATTCTCCCTGATTCGGTCTTGCTGCAACCGCCGGATACGGCTGGCCGCTGCAGAACTTGCAGTAATCAGCCTAGTATATCCGGCTGGCTAAAGCTATCTTGTATGTAGTATGGTTGATTGAACGGCGGGTGAGCAGCGAAGATCGATACGGCAGAATAAACCACAGTGAACCACACCATGCCGACCTCATCTTCACTGTATTTTGAACATGATGCCGATATCGGCATCATCGGCCGTGGCATGACTGTTGAACAGGCATTTGAAGCAGCCGCGCAGGCGGTATTTGCCATTGTCACGAATCTGGATCTGGTGCAGCCCAGCAGCACCTTAACGCTCGAGTTCGAAGAAGCCGACCCCGAGCTCGCACTGGTCACCTGGCTGAACCTGCTGCTGGGAAAATCACGTGAACAAGGCATGATATTCAGCCGCTTCCACGTGCAGCATCATGGCAACATATGGCACGCCGAAGCCTTGGGCGAAAAGTGGCACGCCGGTCTGGAGCGCGGCGTGGAAGTAAAAGGCGCAACCCTGACCATGCTGTCGGTGAAACAAACCGGGGCTATGTGGGAAGCGCGTTGCATCGTGGATGTGTGACATGAATCTAGCGCAATTACGCCAACTGCAGCCCTACCTCTGGAGCCTGCCGCGCGCGTGCGGCGAACAACGCGCGGAGGTGCTGCTGTATGGCACCGCACCGCTGCTTGCGAGCATGGACGACAAGGTGCTGGAGCAAATCGCCAATGTTGCCGCGTTGCCGGGCCTGGTCGGCGCCGCGATGACCATGCCGGACGCGCATTGGGGCTATGGCTTTCCGATAGGCGGCGTCGCGGCATTCGATGCCGAACAGGGCGGCGTGATCTCCGCCGGCGGCGTCGGCTTCGATATTTCCTGCGGCATCCGCTGCCTGCGCAGCAACCTCGATTTGGCCGACGCGGCCGCACATTTCACCAGACTTGCGGACACGTTGTTCCGCGCGATTCCCGCGGGCGTGGGCAAGGAAGGCGAGCTGAAACTGAATCCCCCCCAGCTCGACCAGGTGCTGCTGGATGGCGCGCACTGGGCGGTACAACACGGTTATGGCAATGCGGCCGACCTGGAATATGTGGAAGAACAGGGGCGCGTTGCCGGTGCCGTGCCGGCTTATGTATCGGAGCTGGCCAAGAAACGCCAGCGCGGCGAAATGGGCACGCTCGGTTCCGGCAACCATTACCTTGAAGTGCAAGTGGTGGAACGCATTTACGATAGCGCTGCGGCACTGGCCTTTGGACTGCATCCAGGCCAGATCGTGATTTCGATCCACTGCGGCTCGCGCGGACTGGGGCATCAGATCGGCACCGATTATCTGCTGATGCTGGCCAAGGCTGCCGGCCGCCTTGGCATCCGCCTGCCCAACCGCGAGCTGGCCTGCGCGCCGATCAAATCGCCGGAAGGCCAGCAATATCTCGGTGCGATGAATGCCGCAATCAACTGCGCACTCGCCAACCGGCAAATCCTGACACATCTGACGCGCAGCGCCTGCACGCAAGTTTATCCTCATGCCGAGCTTGAAACCCTGTTTGATGTCTCGCACAATACCTGCAAGGTGGAAATGCACGAAATCGACGGCAAACCCAGGCTGCTGCATGTGCACCGCAAAGGCGCGACGCGCGCATTCGGCCCGGGGCACGCCATGCTGCCGCAACGCTATCGTGCGACAGGCCAGCCGGTCGTCATTGGCGGCAGCATGGGTACCGGCTCGTATATTCTCGCCGGCAACAGTGGCAACCCGGCATTCTCATCGGCCAGCCACGGTGCCGGCCGCGCCATGAGCAGGCATCAGGCACTGGCACGCTGGCATGGCCGGGAACTGATAAACGACTTGGCGCAACAGGGCATACTGATCCGCACGCGCTCAATGCGCGGGGCGGCAGAGGAAGCACCGGGCGCCTATAAGGATGTTGACCTGGTGGCAGAAGCGACGGAACAGGCGGGACTCGCGCGCCGGGTTGCTTTCCTGCGGCCCAAAGTGTGCGTCAAAGGATAATTTTTCAGGAGATAGCATGTACCAGCATATTCTGATTCCGGTTGACGGCAGCCCGACTTCCGACCGGGCGCTGCAGGAAGCGCTCACACTTGCGCGGCAGCAAAACGCGCAACTGCAACTGCTACACGTGATAGAGGAGATCCGCTTTGTGGACATTGAAAGTTCCATCAATTATGCCGAGTTGCAGGAAGCCATGAAAAACAGCGGCGCGAAAATCCTGGCGCAGGCGCAAACGGCGGTACAGCAGGCAGGCATGACAGCGGAGACAAAACTGCTCGAAGCCAGTGGCAAGCGTATCGCCAGCGTAATCGTAACGGAAGCCGAGCACTGGCCGGCAGACCTGATCGTGATCGGCACCCATGGCCGTTCCGGTTTCAGCCGCCTACTATTCGGCAGCGTTGCCGAAGGTGTGGTGCGTACGGCGCAGGTACCCGTGTTGCTGATTCGCGGCAGCTGAAGCCTGATATGGATCAGCGCCGAGGTTTCGACCGCAACCGCCCGCAGGCGATCTGTCTGTGATGAAAACCGTGCTTGATAGCGGCGATGCTCTGCTTGTCGCCGATGTGCAGAACGATTTTCTGCCGGGCGGCAGCTTGGCTGTGCCGCGGAGCGACGAAATCATTCCGCTGCTCAACCGTTATATTGAGCTGTTTCATGCGCATGGGCTGCCAATTTTCACCATCCGCGACTGGCACCCGCCGGATCACTGCTCTTTCCTGCAGCAGGGCGGTCCGTGGCCGCCGCACTGCATCGCCGCCACGCCGGGCGCGGCGTTCCCCGCCGCACTTGCACTGCCCGGCGATATCCGCATCATCTCTAAAGCCACCGGCCGGGAGAAAGATGCCTACTCTGGTTTTGCTGACACCCAACTCGACGCGTTACTGCAAGCGTGCAACGTTCGCCGGTTATTTGTCGGCGGAGTCGCCACCGAGTACTGCGTGCGCAACACCGTGCAGGATGCGCTGCAACACCAATACACGGTGTTCGTGCTGGTGGATGCGGTGCGCGCGCTGAATCTGCAAGCGGATGCCGGCCCGCAGGCGCTGGAAGCAATGGTCCACCTGGGCGCAATTCCGCTCCACTTTGAGGCGCTCAACGCATGAACCCGCAGTCCAGCCCGCTGCTGACCGACCTGTATCAGCTGATGATGCTGCAAAGCTATCTCGAGCACGGCATGGAGGACACCGCTGTGTTCGAGCTGTTCGTACGCAAGCTGCCGCCGGAACGAAATTTCATGGTTGCGGCCGGGCTGGAGCAGGTACTGGATTTCCTCGAAAACCTGAAATTCTCGCCGAAAGAATTGATCTGGCTCGCCAGCCGCTTCCCGCCTGCCGTCATCGCGTACCTCAAACGGTTTCGTTTCAACGGCGATGTTCACGCCATGGCGGAAGGCACGGTATTTTTTCCGAATCAGCCCATCCTGCGGATTACCGCCACGCTGCCGCAAGCCCAACTGGTCGAATCGCGTGTCATGAATCTGCTGCATTTCGAGACGCTGATTGCCTCCAAGGCTGCCCGCTCGGTGTTGGTGGCGCCGGACAAGCTGCTGGTGGATTTCGGCATGCGCCGGGCACACGGCGCGGAGGCGGCGCTGCTCGCGGCGCGGGCGAGCTATCTGGCGGGATTTTCCGGCAGCGCCACCGTGCTGGCCGGAACGCTGTATGACATCCCGCTGTTCGGCACCATGGCGCACTCATACATCCAGGTGCATGCCGATGAAACGATCGCCTTCGAGCATTTCGCACGCTCCCATCCGGACAACGTGATCCTGCTGATCGATACCTATGACACCGAAGCCGCCGCAGCCAAGGTGGTCACGCTGGCGCGCAAGCTGCAGGCGGATGGCATCAGCGTCAAGGGCGTGCGCCTGGACAGCGGCGATCTTGCGGCGCATGCCAGGCAGGTGCGGCAAATACTCGACGCGGGCGGACTGCAGCAGGCAACCATATTTGCCAGCGGCAATCTAAACGAATACCGGCTGCACGCGCTGCTGTCGTCCGCGGCACCGATAGACGGCTTCGGCGTAGGCACTGCGCTGGATATCTCCAGCGATGCACCATCGCTGGACTGTGCCTACAAACTGCAGGAATATGCCGGCAAACCGCGCCGCAAGCGCTCAGAAGGCAAAGCCACCTGGCCGGGGAGAAAACAGGTTTACCGCAGCTACAGCGCCGACGGCTGCCTGGCCGACGATGTGGTGGCGCTGGCAGAAAACGATCCACAGGCGGGCCAAGCGTTGCTCCAGCCGGTAATGCAGGCTGGTCGCCGCATCCCTGCAAATAATACGCTGCACCAAATGCGCCAGCAGACATTGGCGGGATATGCCCGCCTGCCGCAAACTATGACCACACTCGACACCGCTCCCGCTTACCCGGTAACGATATCCGCAGCATTGCAGGCATTGGCGCGCCAACTGGATGCGGAGCAAGCGGCCCAGGCGCAGCAGGCAGAATAACTATTACCCGCAAAAACGCCGCAGCAATGCCTTGCGCAATTCGTCCAGAGCCAGCATGGCAAAGGCAAAGGGAATGGCATACAGCCAGACATCGATACCGATGGGCGCGGTGCCGAACAGGTGATTGCCTAACGGCGTATAGACGATCAATAGGATCAGGATGATTTCCGATGCAATCCCCAACAGCAGCAAACGGTTGCCGAACCATGCGAAACGGAAAACCGATTCTGTGGGATGACGGCAAATGAATACGTTCATCAACTGCATCACGATAATGGCCGACAGACACGCAGTGGTGGCCTGCAAGTACAATGTGTTATCGGCAGCCAGCGTTTGCCCGTAGTGCCAGCCGCCGTGGTGCAGCACATAAAAGAATGCCGCCATCGCCGCCATCGCTTCCAGCAAACCGAGAAAAAGATAAGCGCGTAACAGCAAGGGCCAGTGCAGCAGCCGTTCGCTGCGCGCACGCGGCGGCCGCTGCATTACGTCATCACGCGGCGCCTCAGTGCCCAGCGCCAGTGCCGGCAGCATATCGGTACCGAGATCCACCGCGAGGATTTGCACGATGGTAAGCGGCAGCGGGATTTTGAACAGCACGAAAGCCAGATAGGGAATGAGTTCGGGAACATTCGAGGTGAGTATGTAGGTCATGAACTTGCGAATGTTCTCGAATACCGCCCGCCCCTCCTCGATCGCTGCGACGATGCTGGCAAAATTATCATCGAGCAGGATGATGTCGGCAGATTCCTTGGCGACATCGGTGCCGGAGATGCCCATGCTGATGCCGACGTCCGCCGCTTTCAGCGCCGGTGCGTCGTTGACGCCATCGCCGGTTACCGCCACGATTTCGCCCTTCTTCTTCAGCGCCTGCACGATGCGCATTTTCTGGTCCGCCCCCACCCGCGCGAAAATAATTTCCTCTGCATCCAACGCCAATTGCAACTGGATTTGTGACATGCGCCGTAATTCGTCGCCGACAATGATCAGCGGGGCTTGTGCCAGGCCGATTTCAGCGGCAATGGCACGGGCAGTGTGCGGATGATCGCCGGTTACCATGATCACCTTGATGCCGGCTGCGCGGCAGCGTGCAATTGCCGCGGGCACCTCCGCCCGTGGCGGGTCTTCTATCCCTACCAGTCCGCATAAGGTCAGCTGTTGCTCCAGGCGTTCATGCGCAGAACCCATAACATTGCGACGGTAAGCCAGGGCCAGCACACGC
>JAYSQR010000063.1:0-59366 GCA_043721435.1 Nitrosospira sp.
CGAGGCGGGAACAAAAAATGTAGACGCAGCATATGGCTGATATGTAAGGAAACATTTTTTGTGAGCAACAAAGTATTGTGACGAAATCTGGATTTTTAGTGACGCCCTTATGACCGCAGTCATTTCCCTCTCATCCATCCTCGGTTCGCAAGCGCCCCGCCTGCAGGCGTTGCCGCCATTGAGCCTCTACATCCACCTGCCGTGGTGCGTGAAGAAATGCCCCTATTGCGATTTCAATTCGCATGAAGCCCGTAGCGGCAACATGCCCGAGGATGATTATGTCGCGGCGCTGATCCGCGACCTGGAAATGGCACTGCCGCAGATCTGGGGACGCAAGGTGGTCAGCGTATTTTTCGGCGGCGGCACGCCCAGCCTGTTCAGCGCCCATTCGATCGACACGATTCTCACCGCAGTGCGGACCCTGCTGCCGCTGGAGCATCTGGCCGAAGTCACGCTCGAAGCCAATCCCGGCACGGTCGAGGCGCAGAAATTCGCCGACTTTCGCGCTGCCGGCATCAACCGCCTGTCGCTCGGCATCCAGAGCTTCAGCCCCAAACACCTGCAAGCGCTGGACCGCATCCATAACGGCGATGAGGCGCGGCGTGCGGTGGAAATCGCGCAGAAGAATTTCGACAATGTGAATCTTGACCTGATGTATGCGCTGCCGAATAGCGCAACCGAGCAAACGCTGGATGAAGCGCGGCAAGACATCACCACAGCAGTGAGCTACGGCGTGCCGCATATTTCCGCCTACCACCTCACGCTGGAACCGAATACCCTGTTCAACCGTTATCCGCCACCGTTGCCCGATGACGATCTGGCGGCGGAAATGCAGGTGATGATCGAGCAGACGCTCGCGCACAGCGGCTACGTCAATTACGAGACTTCGGCCTTCGCTCAACCCGGACGTGAATCACGCCACAATTTGAATTACTGGTTGTTCGGCGATTATCTTGGCATCGGCGCAGGCGCGCACAGCAAAATCAGTTTTGCCGACAAGATCGTGCGGCAGATGCGCTGCAAACAGCCCAGGGAATATCTCGCCAGGACAGCAGATACGGCGGATGCGCCGCTACAGGAACAGCATGAAGTGGGGCGCGACGAGCGCGGCTTCGAATTCATGATGAACGCACTGCGTCTCACCGCCGGTTTTGCCACGGAAATGTTTCAGCAGCGCACCGGCCTGCCGATCACCGCGATCCAGCAACAGCTCAATGAAGCGGAACAGCGCGGGCTGATCGTGCGCGATCACCAGCGCATCACGCCCACTCTCACCGGACGAAGATTTCTGAACGATTTGCTGCAGATTTTTTTGCCGGAGAAAAGCAAGACATAGGCAGAAGAAACGCCTATCTCCTTTTGAACACCAGATCCCACACCCCATGCCCCAACTTCAAACCGCGCTGCTCAAACTTGGTCGACGGCCGGTATGCCGGGCACGACGCATAATCCGCAGCGGTATTGGTTAGCTGCGGTTCATTGCCCAGCACTTGCAGTATCTGCTGCGCATATTCTTCCCAGTCGGTAGCCACATGCATATAGCCGCCGTGCTTCAGTCGTTCGCTCAGCAGTGCAATGAATTGCGGCTGAATCAGGCGGCGCTTGTGATGGCGCGCCTTGGGCCACGGGTCGGGGAAAAAAATATGCGCACCGTCGAGACACTCGGGCGACAGCATGCGCTGCAATACCTCCACTGCGTCGTGCTGGATGATGCGCAGATTGCTCAAGCCGGATTCCTCGATCTGCTTCAGCAGGCTGCCCACGCCGGGCGTGTGCACATCGATGGCGAGGTAGTCATTCTGCGGATGCGCCTGGGCGATGACGGCAGTGGTTTCACCCATGCCGAAACCGATCTCGAGAAATTTGGGTGCGCTCCTGCCAAAAACTTTATCGAGATCGAGCAGGTCGTCCGCAAACGGGATGCCGTACAGCGGCAGCAAGGTTTCGTGCGCGCGGCGCTGCGCATTGGAGACGCGCCCCTGGCGGAGTACAAAACTACGGATGGGGCGATGTTCTGACATGTGGGAGTAATGATCCGGCAGCAGCCGGGAATCAGGCCGCTGAGTCTTTGCTGCTGCTGGCGATGACACCGCTGACGGGCGAACTGGGACTCGCGCTGTAGAGTTTCTTCGCCATGCGTCCGGCCAGATAAGCCTCGCGCCCGGCCTCCACCGCTTTTTTCATGGCGGAAGCCATCAGCACCGGCTGTTGCGCGGCGGCAATGGCGGTGTTCATCAGCACTCCGTCGCAACCCAGTTCCATCGCAATGGCCGCATCCGAAGCCGTGCCCACGCCCGCATCCACCAGCACCGGCACCTTGGCATTGTCGATAATGATCTGCAGATTCCACGGATTCAGGATGCCCATGCCGGAACCGATCAGCGATGCCAGCGGCATCACCGCAACGCAGCCGATCTCCTCCAGTTGCCGCGCGAGAATGGGATCATCCGAGGTATAAACCATCACCTGAAACTTTTCCTTCACCAAAATTTCCGCAGCCTTGAGCGTTTCCACCATATTGGGGAACAGCGTCTTCGGGTCGCCCAGCACTTCCAGCTTCACCAGGCTGTGACCGTCCAGCAGCTCACGCGCGAGCCGCAAGGTACGCACCGCATCCTCCACCGTGTAACAGCCAGCAGTGTTGGGCAGCAAGGTGTATTGCGAGGGCGGCAGCACGTCCAGCAAGTTCGGCTCATCCGGATTCTGGCCGATGTTGGTGCGGCGGATCGCCACCGTGATGATCTGCGCACCGCTCGCGTCGATCGCCGCGCGCGTCTCGGCAAAATCCTTGTATTTGCCGGTGCCGACCAGCAGCCGCGAGGAATAGCTCTTACCGGCGATGATGAGATTGTCCATGGAATCCTGAATTGTTTTACTGCGAAAAATCTAGCCGCCGCCCACTGCCACCACGATTTCCAGCCGGTCGCCATCCGCCAGTACCTGCGCGCCAAACTGGCTGCGCGGGATGATTTCGCCGTTGCGCTCGACCGCAATGCGTTTGCCTTGCAATGCCATGTGCTCCAGCAGTTGCGTGATATTCAGCGGAGTGTCGAAACGCTGCGGCTGGCCGTTGAGGATGACTTGTATCATGTGTGCGTCTGGAATCGGGTGAGCTTGCAGTGTCCGTTGGATACACAAGGATGACGATTCTACTTGCGTTGCCCGCATTACTCAATCGCTAGCCGTTTGCTGACCCTTACAGTTAGCGCCGGGATTACGCCTTGACAGTACAGGCATGAATAGGCGACATTGCTGCATGATAGATCTGTTGTCCATACTCAGACAGGTTACTCGATCAGCTCCTTACAGCTTGCGAATTCACTACACCATCCAGACTTGAAGAAGGAAAGTGATTTATGTTCAAGAATATTTTTGTCGCCTCTTCTGTCGCACTCTTGGTCGCAGGATGCTCTGCAATCCAAGTTAACCCCGAGGCTCAGCAGGTTGAGATACACGTGGAAAAACCGACTGGCGTCTGCAAACAACTTGGCGAGGCCATCGGTTCGCAAGGCGGCTGGCTAACTGGAGACTACACCTCTGACAAAAACCTCATGGTCGGGGCACGGAATGATCTCCGCAACAGTGCGGCCGCAATGGGTGGCAACTATGTCTGGCTGCAGCAGACCAACAACTCAAACTCACCCAGCAGTCGTGGAACCACAAGCACCACGGTCATTGGCATGGTGTATCGCTGTCAGTAGTCGAGACTTGGTCAGTCGTTGCAGCAAGCTTGCTCAATAGACTGTCACTTGTGCAATGTTTGATATGGTTAGTGCCGGGGCTGGGCTTTGACGGTGCAGTCTAAATAGAGAGTGACATTGCTGTATGATGGATTTGTTTTTCTACTTTAAGTAAACCATGCCCTACCCATATCCAGCTGAGATCAAGGACTGTCGTGTCATGGTCTTCGTCGATGGCGAGAACCTCGCCATCCGCTATGCGAATCTTCTGGGTTCAGCTCAGCCATTCAACCACGTTATGTTTGAGAAAAACGTATATGTATGGTCACCCTTGCTTGATCTCAGTTCTCATCTCAGAGTAAACACAGTAAGGCGCTACTACTACACTTCAGTCCGTGGCGACGAAGACTACCGGAATGTCGTTCACGATAAGCTCTACTCCATGGGAATCCAAGCGCCTCGAGTGTTCCCAAAGAACAAGAGCCGTGGATCAAAACGCGTTGACATTTCACTATCCGTCGAGATGCTCTCCCATGCTCACTATAGTAACTATGACGCAGCCGTGCTGGTTGCAGGTGACGACGACTACGTTCCCCTCGTTGAGGCCGTAAAATCACAGGGACGCCAAGTGTTCGTTTGGTTTATCCGCGACGGTCTCAGTCCAGCGCTTCGGCGAAGTGCAGATTATTTCTTCGATCTCAGCGAGATACTTCTGAATGAGAATGCCCCCCGCTACATACTCTAGCCTAATATCCCCCCCCTGCCAGACAAGCCATATGAATGTTGTCTTCCGAAACTAACAGGCTTGCCGCAATCGGCAAACGATTGAGTAATCCCGTCAACGCAAGTAAAATCGCGACACCTGCGGGTGTAGCTCAATGGCAGAGCAGAAGCTTCCCAAGCTTACGACGAGGGTTCGATTCCCTTCACCCGCTCCACTCTCATCCTGCTCACCTCGCCACGTGTGAACTTCGCCGCCAAACTGATCCGCTGGCAACAACTTCACGGCCGCCACCATCTCCCCTGGCAGAACACGCGCAATCCGTATGCTGTCTGGCTGTCCGAAATCATGCTGCAGCAGACCCAGGTGGCCACGGTCGTGCCTTATTACCTGCGCTTCCTGCAGCGCTACCCCGACATCAATAGCCTTGCGCTGGCGCCGCTCGACCAAGTGCTGGCGCTATGGAGCGGCCTCGGCTATTACGCGCGCGGCAGGAATCTGCATCAGGCCGCGCAGTTGATCGTCAAAAATCATGATGGCATATTTCCGCGTGACCTGGCGGCGATCCAGCAGCTCCCCGGCATCGGCCGTTCCACCGCCGCCGCCATTGCAGTATTCGCTTATGGCGAGCATTGCGCGATACTCGATGGCAACGTCAAGCGCGTGTTTGCGCGCTGCTTCGGTGTCGACGGCTACCCTGGAGAGAAAAAGACCGAGACCCTGCTGTGGCACCAAGCAGAACAACTACTGCCAGAGAAAGAAACTCCGGGTCAGATCGAAGCCTACACTCAGGCGTTGATGGATCTGGGCGCGACCGTCTGCACCCGCAGCAAACCCCAGTGCGCCATTTGTCCGCTGCAAGCGGACTGCGTTGCATTCAGGGAGCGGCGCGTGGACCAACTGCCCACCCCGAAGCCGCGCAAACCGCTGCCGCAAAAAGAAACCGTGCTGCTGCTGTTGCTACAACACGACGAGATATTGCTGGAAAAACGCCCTCCTATAGGCATCTGGGGCGGGCTGTGGTGTCTGCCGGAAATGCCGCTGGACGAAAATGCTGCCGCCTACTGCCTGCGGCAGTTTGGTCTGAAAGTGCAGCCGCTGCCGGAACTGCCACCGCTGGATCACAGCTTCACCCATTTCAAGCTGCGCATTCATCCGCGACCGCTGCAAGTCGTCGCGCATACTCCCGCCGCAAGACAAGGCGGGTGTATTTGGCTAGCGCTTGATGATGCGCTAGAGGCGGCCATACCCACGCCGGTGCGGAAACTCCTGCTGCCCATCCAGAATAAAGGGCACCACTAAAAACACTGGCCCGTTTGGCTACGATTCCTGGCTGCCTTGTTCCCGTTGCCGCAGCAAACTGGAATAATGCGGAGTGGTTAGCCATGAATATCCCTGTTATCCTCGGAAAATGAAAAACTGGCAGGAATGGAGAAAACAGCAGCGCGCCGAACTGATGGCGCGCCGGGAAGCCATCACGGTGGAAGATCACCACCGCTGGAGCGCAGCCATCACCGCTTCGCTCGAACAGGGTTTCCCGCTGCTGCAGAAAAACGTGGTGGGCTTTTGCTGGCCGTACCGTGGCGAATACGACCCGCGGCCCGCGATGAATTTCCTGCGCGCGCATGGCGCGACGCTGGCGCTGCCGGAAGTGCTGGAAAACGGCGCGCCGCTGCGCTTTCGCCGGTGGTGGCCGGAAGCGCCGATGAAAACCGGCGCTTACGCGATTCCCGTGCCTGACGATACGGAAGTAATGACAGTAGGCGTGATCATCATGCCGCTGGTCGGCTTCGATCGACAGGGCTACCGGCTGGGCTACGGCGGCGGTTATTTTGACCGCACGCTGGCGGCCATCGACCCGCGTCCGCTGACCATTGGCGTGGCATTCGAAATTCTGCGGCTGGACAGCGTGCATCCACAGCCGCATGACATTGCGATGGATTTCATTGTGACTGAAGCGGGGATCTACCGGGTGACTGATGGCGGGCTGGTTGCAATTTCCAATAAGGACTGCGCGGCAGCGCATGCCCTGAAGTAACGCAGCTTCATGCCTGCGGCTGATCGCCCTCACCCCAGCGCGGCATCAGCGTGTGTGCGATACCCAGATGATCGAGGATGCGCGCCACGACGAAATCCACCACATCCTGCACCGTCTCGGGATGATGATAGAAACCCGGGTTGGCGGGCAGAATCACCGCACCGCTGCGCGCAAGCTTCAGCATGTTTTCCAGATGGATCGCGGAAAACGGCGTCTCGCGCGGCACCAGGATCAGTTTGCGATTTTCCTTCAGCATCACATCCGCCGCACGTTCGATCAGATTCTGGCTCAAGCCCGCAGCAATGGCGGCCAGCGTCCCCATGGTGCAGGGGCAGACCACCATCGCATCCGCCGGGTTGGAGCCGGAAGCCACCGGTGCAAACCATTCCTCGCGCCCGAATACGCGTAACTGCCCGTCAGCAGCATTGAAGCGGCGGCTGAACAGTTGCTCCACTTCCTTGGCCCGCGACGGCAGCGCCAATTGCATTTCCTGCTGCGCGACGATCTGCGCCACTTGCGAATACAGCAGATAAACACAGTTGCCGCTCGCCAGCAGCATTTCCAGCAGGCGGATGCCGTAGGGCATGCCGGATGCGCCGGTGTAGGCCAGGGTGATGGTTAGAGGTGTTTTCATTTCCATTGCGGCAGTTGACCGTTGGTAATGCTATCACCGGCAAGGTGGTTGCGGGTGCCGTTCGGCACCCATTTTTTTCAGCAGAAAATGGTTCTGTTCAGACACCTAGATCGCGGTGCCGCACCAGCACCTGGTTTTGTGCAGTGAAATGCTGCGCCAGGCGTTCGGCGAAATACACCGAGCGATGGCGGCCCCCGGTGCAGCCAATGGCCACGGTCAGGTAGCTACGGTTATCGCCAATGAAACACGGCAACCAATTCTCAACAAACTGCCGGATATCGTCGAACATGCGGTTGACGTTGCCATCCACGGCCAGAAACTTGATCACCGCTTCGTCCTTGCCGGTGAGCGGCCGCAACTGCGCCTCGTAGTGCGGATTGGGCAGGCAGCGCACGTCGAATACCATGTCGGCATCCAGCGGCACGCCATGCTTGAAGCCGAATGACTGAAACAGCAATGTCAGGCGCGAACGGTCGATGCCGATGAAATCCTTGATCCATACATGCAATGTGCTGGCGCTCAAGTCGCTGGTGTCGATGCGGTGCGCCAGGTCGTGGATCTCTTCCAGCATTTCCCGCTCCGCCTGGATGCATTCGGGCAGGGTCAGGCGGTCGTCACTCAACGGATGGCGGCGGCGAGTCTCGGAAAAACGCTTTACCAGCACATCGCTCCTGGTTTCCAGAAACAGCAGGCGCACATCCATCTGCTGCTGTCGCAAGTCAGCCAGTTGCTGCGGCAGTAGGTGCAGGGTCTCGCGGCTGCGCGCGTCGATGCTGACCGCCACGCGCGGATGACCGGATTGCTTCAAATAAAGCGTCACCTGCTGCAGCAGGTTGGCCGGAAGATTGTCTACGCAATAATAGCCACTGTCTTCCAGCACGGAAAGTGCGATGCTCTTGCCTGAACCGGCGAGGCCGCTGATGACGATTAGCTGCATTTTTCTGGAAACATGAAGAGGGTGAGCAAGCACTCACTAATGAAATGGAATTGAATCACCCCCCCCCCGCTGCTGGATGCCGCAGGGGGCAAAACAGGGAAACGCCGCGATTAATGCTTGAGAACGGCGTCGGCAGCCTTGTCATCCGCCGCCGCGGGCAGCGGCGCGGGAGGGACGGCAGCAGGAAGCGCTTCCGGCTTGCGCTCCAGCGCCAAGTCGAGTACCTGGTCTATCCATTTCACGGGCTGAATGTCCAGCCGGTTCTTGATGTTTTCCGGTATCTCGGCCAGGTCTTTGACGTTTTCCTCCGGGATCAGCACCATCTTGATCCCGCCGCGATGCGCCGCCAGCAGTTTCTCCTTGAGACCACCGATCGCCAGCACTTCGCCACGCAAGGTGATTTCTCCAGTCATCGCCACATCGGCACGCACCGGGATTCCGGTCAGCGCGGAGACCAGTGCCGTAGTCATGGCGACGCCAGCCGAAGGTCCGTCCTTCGGGGTCGCTCCCTCCGGCACATGCACGTGAATATCAGTTTTCTCAAAGGTATCATCCTTGATTCCGAGCCGGCTGGCGCGTGCGCGCACTACCGAGCGGGCCGCTTCCACCGACTCCTTCATGACATCACCGAGGGAACCGGTACGCAGAATATTGCCCTTACCCGGCAATACCACCGCCTCGATGGTCAGCAATTCTCCACCCACTTCAGTCCATGCCAGGCCGGTAACCTGCCCGACCTGATTTTTTTCCTCGGCAACTCCATAGGTGTAACGCCGCACCCCCAGATATTTTTCCAGGTTACGCGCAGTAACCATAATTTTTTTCTGGCCGTCCTTGAACAATAACGCCTTCACCACCTTACGGCAGATTTTCGAAATTTCCCGCTCCATCGCACGTACCCCAGCCTCGCGCGTGTAATAACGGGTGATATCACGTAGCGCAGCGCTGTTCACCGCCAATTCGTTCTCTTTCAGACCGTGATTTTTCATCTGCTTGGGCAGCAGGTAACGGGTTGCAATGTTAAGTTTCTCATCCTCGGTATAGCCCGACAGCCGGATCACTTCCATACGATCCAGCAGTGCAGCGGGGATGTTCAGGGTGTTGGCAGTGGCGACAAACATCACATCGGACAAGTCATATTCGACCTCGATGTAATGATCCACAAATGAATTGTTCTGCTCCGGGTCAAGCACTTCCAATAATGCAGAAGACGGGTCGCCACGGAAGTCCATGCCCATTTTGTCCACTTCGTCCAATAGAAAAAGTGGATTCTTGACGCCGACCTTGGTCATATTCTGCAAAATCTTGCCCGGCATCGAACCGATGTAAGTACGCCGGTGACCGCGTATCTCGGCTTCATCGCGCACACCACCCAGAGACATGCGCACAAACTTGCGGTTGGTGGCGCGCGCGATGGATTGCCCCAATGAGGTCTTGCCCACGCCGGGCGGGCCCACCAGGCACAGTATCGGCGCTTTCAGCTTGTCCACGCGCTGCTGCACCGCCAGATACTCGACGATGCGTTCCTTGACCTTGTCCAGACCGTAATGATCCTGCTCCAGAACGGTTTCGGCAGCATGCAGATCCTTGCTGATTTTGCTTTTCTTCTTCCATGGCAATGCCACCAGCGAATCAATGTAGTTGCGTACCACTGTGGCCTCAGCCGACATCGGCGACATCAAGCGCAGTTTCTTCAGCTCCGTTTCGGCCTTGGTGCGGCCCTCTTTGGACATTTGCGCAGCCTTGATCTTCTTGTCGATCTCTTCCAGATCAGCGCCATCCTCGCCCTCACCCAGTTCCTTCTGGATGGCTTTTACCTGCTCGTTGAGATAGTAGTCGCGCTGGCTTTTTTCCATCTGGCGCTTGACCCTGCCACGGATACGTTTTTCCACTTGGAGTATGTCAAGTTCAGTTTCAAGCAGTCCCAGCAGATGTTCCAGGCGCTTCGGCACATCGAAGATTTCCAGGACTTCCTGCTTTTGCTCAAGCTTCAACGGCAGGTGCGCGGCAATGGTATCGGCCAGACGCCCTGCCTCGTCGATGCCGCTAAGCGAAGTCAGGATTTCGGGTGGTATTTTCTTGTTGAGTTTCACGTATTGATCGAACTGCGCCAGCATCGCACGGCGCATTGCTTCGACTTCGTGACCATCGACTTCATCAGGCGGAAGCAACACAGCCTGACCGGTGAAATGCGTATCGGCATCAATCACCTTCAGAATGCGGGCACGGCGACTGCCTTCCACCAGCACCTTGACGGTGCCATCCGGCAGCTTGAGCATTTGCAGCAGATTGGCAACACTGCAGATGCTGTAAAGGTCTTCGGGAGAGGGGTCGTCTTTGGCAGCGGATTTCTGCGCCACCAGCAGAATGCTCTTGCTGGATTCCATCGCGGCTTCCAGCGCCTGGATCGACTTTGGCCGTCCGACAAACAACGGCATCACCATATGTGGAAATACCACTACGTCGCGCAGCGGCAGTAACGGCAGTGACACCTGGTTGGGATTGCTAACTGGAGTAGACATATCGGCTCACCTATAAAAGACTGACAAAAGCGTTATGGGGATGCCGTGAAAAAATTCAAGCCAGCGAGCCAGACAACATTCAGCTCAGTGGCTAAAAATTCTTGGCTACCTTGTGTTGATCCGAATAAATCAGAATTGGCTTGATATCGCCGCCAACCGAGCCGTGATCAATCACTACCTTGACGACATTCTCCAGCGATGGCAGATCGAACATGGTATCCAGCAGAGTATTCTCCAGAATCGAGCGCAGGCCGCGTGCACCGGTCTTGCGCGCCAGCGCCTTCTTGGCGATGGCCTTGAGCGCCTGCTCACGGAATTCCAGATCGACGCCGCCTTCCATACTGAACATTTTCTGGTACTGCTTGGTGAGCGCATTCTTGGGCTCGGTCAGAATCTGGATCAGGGCCGACTCGTCCAGTTCATTCAGTGTCGCAACCACCGGCAGGCGCCCGACAAATTCCGGAATCAAGCCATACTTGATCAGGTCTTCGGGCTCCACCCCACGCAGCACTGCGCCGATGTCCTTGCGATCATCGCGGCTTTTCACATCGGCACCAAAGCCTATGCCGCCCTTCTCGGTGCGCGCGCGTATCACCTTGTCGAGGCCATCGAATGCGCCGCCGCAAATGAACAGAATGTTGGTGGTGTCCACCTGAACAAATTCCTGATTGGGGTGCTTGCGTCCACCCTGGGGCGGCACCGATGCAACCGTACCCTCAATCAACTTCAGCAGCGCCTGCTGCACGCCTTCGCCCGAAACATCGCGGGTAATCGACGGGTTGTCCGACTTGCGTGAAATCTTGTCGATTTCGTCGATGTAGACAATACCCTGCTGGGCTTTTTCTGCATCGTAATCGCATTTTTGCAGCAATTTCTGGATGATGTTTTCCACATCCTCGCCGACATAACCCGCTTCGGTCAGGGTGGTGGCGTCAGCCATCACGAACGGCACGTTCAGCAAACGCGCCAGAGTCTGTGCCAGCAATGTCTTGCCGGAACCGGTAGGGCCGATCAACAGGATGTTGCTTTTCGCCAGTTCGATGTCGTCAGTGTCGCCGGCCTTGTTCAGGTTGCGCAGGCGTTTGTAGTGGTTGTATACCGCCACCGACAGGATCTTTTTTGCGGGTTCCTGACCAATTACATATTGATCGAGAATCTGGCAGATTTCGTGCGGCACCGGCAAGTCAGACTTGGTCAGCTTGGCGGCTTCGGCACCCTTTATTTCTTCACGAATGATATCGTTGCAAAGCTCGATGCATTCGTCACAGATGAATACTGACGGACCGGCAATGAGTTTCTTTACTTCGTGCTGGCTCTTGCCACAGAAGGAGCAATAAAGAAGTTTCTCGCCGCCAATTTTGTCTGACATAATTTTATTCCGCTTCATCCGGGCCAAAGCGCCCGTAACTAGTAATTAAACTCCCTTATCCCGGCTCTGGTAGACCTCAAACTGGATGCGTCTCTCTGTTGGCCAACACCGAATCGACCAGACCATATTTTACCGATTCCTCCGCGCTGAGAAAGTTGTCACGGTCCGTATCTTTCTCGATCGTCTGTATGCTTTGACCCGTATGCTTCGCCAGAATTTCATTCAACCGGCTTTTAAGAAACAGAATTTCCCTAGCATGGATCTCGATGTCAGAAGCCTGCCCCTGGAAACCTCCCATCGGCTGATGAATCATGACGCGCGAATTGGGCAGGCAGAAACGCTTGCCGTTTGCTCCCGCTGCCAGCAACAGGGAGCCCATGCTCGCTGCCTGACCTATGCATAACGTACTGACATCAGGCTTGATATATTGCATGGTATCGTAAATCGCCATCCCGGCTGACACCACTCCGCCGGGGGAGTTGATATAAAGATGAATATCCTTGTCGGAATTTTCCGATTCCAGAAACAGCAATTGCGCCACAATTAAATTGGCGGAAGTCTCGGTGACCGGTCCCACCAGAAATATCACTCTCTCTTTCAGCAGGCGAGAGTAGATATCGTAAGCACGCTCACCCCGCCCGCTGGTTTCGATCACCATCGGGATCAAACCCAGATTCTTCGGCTCGTGATTGCGTTGTTCCCAGTCAAATTGTTGCATCATATCAAGGTTTTCCCATCAATTCGTCGAAAGTCACTGCCTTGTCCACCGCCGTGACCTTTTCCAGCACCCATGCCACCACGTTATCTTCCAGTACCGCCGACTCAATTTCGTTAAGGCGATCCCGTGAAGAATAATGCCATTTGACCACCTCACCCGGATTTTCGTAACTCTGCGCCAAATCCTCCACCACCCCGCGCACCTGTTCGGGGCTGGCCTGCAGATTGTGAACCTTTACCAGTTCCGCCAGGATCAATCCCAGATTCACCCGGCGCTGCGCCTGTTCCTGGAACAAGTCCTGCGGCAAGGCAATATCCGCAGCTTTCATGCCGCGTTCTTCCAAGTCGCTACGCGCATCCTGCATCAACCGCTCCATCTCCTGCTGGACCAAGACCTTGGGCGCCTCAATTCTGGTGGTATCAAGCAATGCCTGCATCACCTGCGCCTTGATTCTCGCCTTTGTCCGTTTGATTACTTCCCGCTCCAGGTTGGCCTGGATTTCGCTGCACATTTTTTCGGTATCACCATCGGCAACACCCAGCGATCTGGCAAATTCGGCATTTATTTCAGGCAGTTCGGGTGATTCTACTGTGTTTAGTTTCACCTCGAATGTGGCGATTTTCCCGGCAACATCCTTGCCATGATAGTCTGCCGGGAAAGTTACTTCAAACGTTTTGCTTTGCCCCGCGCTCATGCCGATGAGCGGTCCCTCGAAATCCTTGAGCAGCCGGCCTTCGCCCAGCACCAGGGTAAAGCCCTCGGCTTTGCCGCCGGCGAATTCCACTCCGTCAATGACCCCGCGATAATCGATGTTGACTCGGTCACCTGCTGCAGCCGGCCGTTCTGCCGGCTGGTACTGAACCCGCTGCTTGCGTACCACCTCCAGAGTTTTATCGACATCGGCGGGAATAACCTTAACCAGCGGCTGCTCAATGCTGACCGCGCTCAAGTCGCCCAGCACCACATCGGGGTAGACTTCAAAGATTGCGCTGAACTCAAATTCGGAAGCACTCTCTGCCGCCGCTTTCGGTTCAAAGCGCGGAGGGCCCGCAAGCCGCAGCTTCTGCTCGCGCACAGCCTCGCTGAAACTTTTCTGCAGCACGTCGCCCAGCACCTCCTGGCGCACCTGCGGGCCATATTGCTGCTGGACGATACGCAACGGTACCTTACCGGGACGGAAACCAGGTATTTTCGCCGTGCGCGCCAAGCGCTTTATGCGATTTTCCATCTCCGTCTCGATTGTTTCATGGGGAACCGAAACACTCAGACGGCGCTCCAGCGCACCAAGGTTCTCTACATTCGATTGCATCACATTTCCTAACTGATTGATAACATTCATGCAACGTCACAACGGCCAGAGAAGAGCGCGGCAGCCGCCAAAAACAACATCACGTACAACGTTGTCTGCAAGCTGCGGTTCCCTGGTGCGAAAGGGGGGACTCGAACCCCCACACCTTTCGGCGCCAGAACCTAAATCTGGTGCGTCTACCAATTCCGCCACTTTCGCGCGCCGATTTTTTAATTATACCTTTTTCTTCCTGCCATCACAGCCATACTAGGTACGGCTCTGACAGAATACTGTCTCGCCGCTGACCCCTATGCTATCCGGTCCCATCAGATACAGGTAAACCGCCATCAGGTCATGCGGCTGGGGCAGGGTATGCTTAGCTTCTCCGGGGTGAGTCCTGGTGCGTTGCGGCGTATGCACCGGTCCCGGAATCAACGCGTTGATGCGCAGATTCGGCAGCATTTCCCATTCCTGCGCCTGGATTTTCACCAGTGCCTCCACCCCCGCCTTGGCTACTGCAAACCCGCCCCAATATGCGGCCGGATCGTGGCCGTGCAGATCCGAAGTCATGATGACGCTGGCATCGGGCGCAGATCTCAGCAGTGGCAGGCAGGCGCGCGTCAGCGCAAACGGTGCGGCCAGATTGACTCGCAGCATGGTCAGCCATTGGTCCAGCGTCTGGTTCGCCAAGGGGGTCAAGCTGAAAACCAGCGCCGCATTGTGCAGTATCCCGTCCAGTCTGCCCAATTGCAGCTTGATGGCCTGAGCCAGCGCCGCAAAATCCTGGTCCCCAGCTTTTTCCAGATCAAGCGGAAAAATCGCTGCCTGTGCCCCGCCTGCCGCCTCGATTTCATCGTATACGCTTTCCAGCTTTTCGACCTTGCGGCCGTGCAGAATTACGGTGGCGCCATGAGCTGCATAGGTCAGCGCGGCGGTGCGGCCCATGCCCTGCCCCGCGCCAGTGACAAGAATTACGCGATCCTTGAGCAGATATTTGGATGCCTGGTAGTTTGTAAAATCATTCATCGACATGGAATCTACCATAGGAAGGAGAAAGCATAAGCCGGAAAAGCCTCGGGTTTACCCCTTGATCCAGGTTTTCCATGCCAGCCACAATTTGCGTACCGGTGTAAGGCTGACACGCTGCCGCATGACATGGCAGCCGTCATTTTTGATTTCTTGCAGCAGGGTCCGATAAATCGCCGCCATGATGATGCCGGACTGCTGACTTTTACGGTCTTCCGACGACAGCGCCACGAATGCACTGGTATAATAGCTTTCCGCCCGTTCGATCTGAAACTCCATCAAACGCCTGAAATTGTCGCTTTCGCGCGACTGCAGTATGTCTTCCTCAGATACACCGAAGCGGGCAAGTTCGTCCTGCGGCAGATAAATGCGATCGCGGCGCGCGTCCTCGCCCACATCGCGGATGATGTTGGTGAGCTGGAACGCAAGCCCCAGATCTTGCGCGTACTTCAGGGTATCTGGATTACGATAGCCAAAAATCTCAATGGAACATAAACCCACCACGCTCGCCACGTGGTAGCAGTAACGCCGCAGGGTGTCGAAATCGGCATAGCGGTTGTAGCTCAGGTCCATTTCCATGCCGTCTATGATTTCATTCAGCCGCCCGGCAGTAAGGTTGAATGTTTTGGCCACGCCAGCCAGCGCTTTTGTCACCGGATGGCTGGGTTTGACATCGTGCTCGTCGCTGAATATGGCAGCGACCTCCTGCCGCCACCACGCAAGCTTCGCATGCGCTACTGCCGCATCAGTGCATTCATCCACCACATCATCCACCTCGCGGCAGAAAGCATAGAGTGCGGTAATGGCACGGCGTTTTTCCAGCGGCAGATAGAGAAAACTGTAATAGAAGCTGGAGCCGCTCTGAACAGCTTTCTGCTGGCAATACTGATCAGGGGTCATGGTGAGCTATTCTGAAAAAAGGCTGCCGCCAAACCGCCGGGGACAACCGGAAAATCTTCGCAAGATTTCGTAATGACTGACAAGAGTGAGCACGTATCAATGAATCTCCGAACGGCCAACAATTTACAGGAATTCATGGACAGTGTGTGAGTGAATTAAAAATTCATTGGCCGGATCGCCACAATAAAAACCCCGCCGAAGCGGGGTTTTTATTGTGTATTTAACTGCACGAGCCCGGTAGCGGACTTTACATGTCCATGCCGCCCATGCCGCCCATGCCGCCCATGCCGCCGGCTGCACCAGATTCATCCTTAGGCAGTTCCGCCACCATTGCGTCAGTGGTGAGCATCAGACTCGCCACCGAAGCGGCATTCTGCAAGGCATAGCGTGTAACCTTGGTCGGATCGAGCACGCCCATTTCCACCATGTCGCCGTATTCGCCGGTAGCAGCGTTGTAACCGAAGTTACCCTTGCCTTCCACCACCTTATTGATCACCACTGAAGGCTCGTCGCCACAGTTGGTCACAATCTGGCGCAGCGGTTCTTCCAGCGCACGCAGAACAATCTTGATGCCGGAATCCTGGTCGTGATTGTCGCCCTTGATTTTGGCCACTGCAGTACGCGCACGCAGCAATGCCACGCCACCGCCGGGGACTATGCCTTCTTCCACCGCAGCACGAGTTGCATGCAGCGCATCTTCGACACGCGCTTTCTTCTCTTTCATCTCCACTTCGGTAGCGGCGCCGACTTTGATCAGAGCTACCCCGCCAGCCAGCTTTGCTACGCGTTCCTGCAACTTTTCCTTGTCATAGTCGCTGGTGGCTTCTTCAATCTGGGCACGAATCTGCTTGACCCGGCCTTCGATGGTTTTGGCATCGCCCGCGCCGTCGATGACGGTGGTTTCTTCCTTGCCTACTTCAATACGCTTGGCCTGACCCAAATCCTTCAACGTGGCCTTCTCCAGCGACAGACCCACTTCCTCGGCAATCACGATGCCGCCGGTAAGAATGGCGATGTCTTCCAGCATGGCTTTACGGCGATCGCCGAAGCCCGGTGCTTTGACTGCACAGGTTTTGAGAATGCCGCGGATATTGTTCACCACCAGGGTTGCAAGCGCTTCGCCGTCTATGTCCTCAGCGATGATCAGCAGCGGTTTGCCGGCCTTGGCCACTTGCTCCAGCACTGGCAACAGCTCGCGGATGTTGGAAATTTTCTTGTCGTGCAGCAAAACATAGGGGCTTTCCAGCAGCGCGATCTGTCTGTCCGGGTTGTTGATGAAATAGGGAGAGAGATAACCGCGATCAAACTGCATCCCTTCGACCACTTCCAGTTCGTTTTGCAGACCGGAGCCGTCTTCCACCGTAATCACGCCTTCCTTGCCGACTTTTTCCATCGCGTCGGCGATGATCTTGCCGATTTCAGGGTCTGAATTGGCGGAAATGCTGCCCACCTGCGCGATTTCCTTGCCGGTGGTGCAAGGCTTGGAAAGTCTCTTCAGTTCTTCAACCGTAGCGGTCACGGCTTTGTCGATACCACGCTTCAGGTCCATCGGGTTCATCCCGGCGGCAACAAACTTCATGCCTTCCTTGATGATGGATTGCGCTAGCACGGTAGCGGTGGTGGTGCCGTCGCCAGCCACATCGGAAGTCTTGCTTGCCACTTCCTTCAACATTTGCGCACCCATGTTCTCGAACCTGTCTTTCAGTTCAATTTCTTTTGCTACTGAAACACCATCCTTGGTGATGGTCGGAGCGCCGTAAGAACGCTCCAGTACTACGTTACGGCCCTTTGGTCCCAAGGTCACTTTGACCGCATCGGCCAGAATGTTGACCCCAGCCACCATTTTGTGGCGGGCTGAATCACCGAATTTCACGTCTTTTGCTGCCATGATCTTTCTCCTAATTTCCAGAAATGTTGTTTAAGGTCGCCACTAAAACAATTAGCCCTCAACTACGCCCATGATGTCTTCTTCGCGCATCACCAGGAGCTCTACTCCCTCGACTTTCACCGTCTGCCCGGAGTATTTACCGAACAGCACTTTGTCACCGACTTTCACATCCAACGCACGGATTTTGCCGTCGTCGCCAACTTTGCCTTTACCCACGGCGATGATTTCGCCTTGGTCGGGCTTTTCTGCAGCACTGTCTGGAATGACAATACCGGATGCGGTCTTGCGTTCTTCTTCCAGCCGCTTGACAATAACGCGGTCATGTAACGGACGAATCTGCATATTTCTCTCCTGTTTAAAATTAACATCATGAAATCTCTCAGAAAACCGATATGCTGTATGCGGATTCCTCAGAGACTGTTGCAAAAACAAAATTTAGCACTCACTGCTAACGAGTGCTAATAATAGGGGCTGCCGGCAGAAATTTCAAGTAGTTGGGCAATAAAAACTTGTCGAGATGCAACCTGAAGCTGGTCTGACATCCCTCCTGAGAAATTCTCCTCTACTCCATCTCGCCTGCTACCCCTTCCCTTATTTTGTCGCCTTTCGGAGACAAAATAAATCCTGCTATAACAAATAGTTAGCTTCGTCAAATAAATATCCGTCGCGGATTGACGACAAACCGGCAGCCAATACCCCGTCAATGAATCGTCTAGCATCATGATTATTAACATGATGTGCAACTGGCGCAAATGTTGCTTTGGCATTATGGACGTGCATTTAAGTTTGAATTCCTTTTGCCCAGGTGCAAAAGGATAGGGATCAAACCAAGTTACCCCGCTGAATTACCCTTACCCTGCGGCCACAATCCGCAGGGGTTTTCGCAGGGTTTTTTTATGTCCAAAAAACATTTTTGGCTTTGGAAGACTAGGTGTTTACCAAAGACGGCGCAACTTCCATTAACAGTCGCCATGATGATCCATACCTTGAATTTATTTTCGGCCTGTTGAGATTAAATCCACTTTAACCTCCTAATAAAAAAAGGAAAGATAAATGAAAACATTGTCCGTTTCCCAGTCTTTGCCGATCACCCGGGAACGCCTACTGAATGCGAAAGTCG
Source organism: Nitrosospira sp. (assembly GCA_043721435.1). GTDB lineage: Bacteria > Pseudomonadota > Gammaproteobacteria > Burkholderiales > Nitrosomonadaceae > VFJL01. Next base: position 18,842 of record JAYSQR010000063.1, read on the forward strand.
CTTACACGTCACGCAATATAAATCTGGAATTGGCAAATAATACCCTGTTGACTGGTGATGATGTCGCTCCCGGCAGCGGTGACCTGGTGCTAGCACGAGTAGAAGAAATTGGCCAACATAGCAGGCTGGAGCTGGCGTGTGGCCGTCGTGCCAGTCTGTTTGAGGGTGATGAAATCGTAGTGTGTTATGGCAACTGTTATGCACCTGACCAGTTTGAAGCTGAAGTACCCGGAGATCTGGGGCTATGTAATCTGGTGGCATCGGGCGGGATTGCCGCGCGTGCCAGATCATGCCACACCGATATGAAAACCCCTACCAGTATTAGGCCCATTGGTCTGTTGGCAAATTCCACGGGTAAGCGCATCAATTTGATGGATGCAGCCCTTCCCAAGATCACCGGATCAAGTGGCCGCCCCTATACGATAGCCGTGCTGGGCACGTCCATGAACTCTGGCAAAAGCACCACAGCGGCCGCACTGATTCGCGGACTGGTCAGCGCAGGTCGCGTGGTAGGCGCCGCCAAGGTGACCGGCACTGGTTCGGGAAGGGATGCCTGGCTCATGACAGATGCAGGGTCAAAATTGACGCTGGACTTTACTCATGCCGGGTTTCCCTCCACCTACCTGGCCAAGCCATCTGAGGTAGACAAAATTTTAGAGACGCTCACCGCATATCTGACCAAAGCGGGAACAGATGTGATCGTAATAGAAGTGGCGGATGGATTATTCCAGGGCGAAACTGCGGCGTTACTTGATTCTTCAGTATTTGCCAGAATGGTGGACAGCGTGATTTTTGCGGCAAGTGATTCGATGGGTGCCACGGCAGGCGTAAAGTGGTTACACCGGAAGAGATTGCCAGTAATTGCGGTTAGCGGCCTGTTGACAGCCTCCCCCCTGGCGATAGCTGAAACGGCCAAGGCAACCGGTTTACCGGTACTGAATAAAAAAGAACTGGGCTCTGCATCCATTGTAAATATGCTGAACATACCCGCCAGGATGCCACCGTTGCGTTCTGTGACAAGGACCGCAGCCGTCTCCGGAAATTAAGGCCGCTGATAAAGCGGCAACGTCACGTCAAGGCTACTCTCCACAATTTCACTCATCGTATATTGCGGCATGTAACAGCGCTGCGACTACCCTTCCTCATTCTGTTCCATCAGGATCGCCCCGACCAGCTGTAGGATGCCAGCCTCGTTCAGCAAGATGCCTGCCATATTGACTCAGTACCTGGCCTCCTTGTCCAACCGCTCCGGCGTGTCAGCCGAATGTGGCTTCACCCGGCGCGCACTCACTTCATTGCTGGAGGAACGAATAATGCAATACAGCTTAGGTCAGTCTAAAATGCTGCAATCTCGCATATCCACCCGGCATCAACCTGCATATCGGCTGGCAGTAATGAAAGGATGCAAGAAATGAACACTCGTAGGGAGTCCATGAAACCGGAAGGTGGGTCTGGTGCCGCCCTTCTGGCACTGTTGCGACACAGCCCCAAATCCTTCCTGAAATTAATCCTGCTGGGATTTGCCCTCATGGGCCTGCCGCTCATCGTCGCACTCATCAATAGCGCCGTATCCATCGATCAACTGGCAGACCACAGCCGGAAAACCGTGTATCAGGCAGTACAGATTGCGCATGGCAGCCGTGTCCTGGTCGATGAGATCGCAATCATGGAACGCAGTGTGCAGCAAACACTTATCCTTGCCGATGCATCCTTGCTTGAAGGTTATTTTGATGCGCACAAGAAATTTGAGGATACAGTAACCAGTCTTTTGGAACTCTCCCCACGCACTGAACAGAAACAATCGCTCCAGCAACTGCGATTATTGGAGGCTGCGGTTTTTCATAAGGTAGCGGCTGTACGTCAGACTCCGAAAAAGTTGCGTGGGCTGACTGGCGACTTCGTGCCGCTATTGGATTCGGCGCGGACCTTCTCTGCCGACGGCGACGCACTGATCGAGCTGGAGGTGGGTGAAATGCAGGAGATGGCAGAGCATGCCCGCTCCGTTGTGGGGTGGCAACTACTTGCCCTGATTCCGTTCATGATACTGCTGGCGTTCACTTTTTCCATGATAATTGCACGCCCGATTCGTCAGATCGACGAAGCTATCCGCAACATGGGTCAGGGTGACTTATCAAAAGCAGTGCGCGTCGATGGTCCCCAGGATCTGATCTATCTCGGCAAACGCCTGGACTGGATGCGTCGCCGCTTTCTGGAACTGGAAGAACAAAAGACCCAATTTCTGCAACATGTTTCTCATGAACTCAAGACACCGCTCACTGCCATACGTGAAGGTGCGGATTTGCTTGCGGAAGGAGTGGTCGGGAATCTGACCGTGAAACAACAGCATGTTGCAAGCATTCTCCATAGCAACAGCAAGCAACTACAAAGGCGTATCGAGGATTTATTGAGCTACAGTGCACTTCAGACTGACAAATTCATGCTTGTGAAACACCCAGCGAATTTGGCAGTAATTGTCGGCACTGTATTACAGGATCAGAATCTTGCCATCATGAATAAAGGGTTGAGAATCGATCTCGCCTGCCCGGAACTAATGCTAGACTGCGATGAACTGAAAATCAGAACCATTGTGGACAATCTGTTATCGAATGCCGTGAAATTCTCCCCACCTAACAGCTGCATCAAGATCCGGGCAGGCAAGGTCGACGAGTCGATTCAGCTGGACATAACAGATGCCGGCGCCGGCATAGACGAAACCGACTGGGACCAAGTATTCGAGCCCTTTTATCAAGGGCGGAGAGTACCCGACAGTCATGTCAGGGGAACAGGGCTGGGACTATCCATCGCGCGCGAGTACGTACTTGCACATGGCGGCAACATCGGACTTGTCAAACAAACAAAAGCAGGCGCCCACTTTCGCCTTACCCTCCCTATCCACGATCCGCAAGACGCTTCATGAATAGCCGCTTGCTGAAACTCTGGCTGCTGCCGGTATTATTACTGGCGATGCTGTCAGCATGTTCGAGCATGCTGAGCAGGTTATCGCCACCACAACCAATTGCGGTCAGTGAATTGGAAGGTCTATTACAATATTACGATTCCTTGCGGGAAAAACCGATAAAAGAGCTTGCCGGAGAATACGATAGAGCAAGACAGAGTTTTTCTCAGGACGGGAGCAATGCAAACCGTGCCAGGATCATATTGCTCCTTGCTCTACCTAATACCTCCTTCCACAGCACAACCAATGCGCTTAACTTGCTGAATGAGTGGCCGAAGAATGCGGAACAGCCGTCCAGCCTGGATAGTTTCAGAACTTTATTGACGTTGCTGCTTACCGAGCAGCAACGTGCAGGCCGCAGAGCAAGCGAGTCGTCAAGAAAGTTGAAAGAGGAGCAGAATCGTGCCGAGATTCTACGGAATAAGGTTAATGACATTAAAAGCATGGAGAGAAACCTTATCCTCAGGCGCAAGAACTGAGCATGACGTAAAAACATGATTGAATCCAATCCGACTATCCTCATCGTTGACGATGATGCAGATCTGCTGGAATTGCTCGCTATCCGTTTGATGGCCGCCGGCTACAAAACGGAAACGGCACAAAGTGCTGAGATAGCGCTCAATTATCTCGACGTGTCGCGCCCACAGTTGGTGATTAGCGATATGCGAATGAGTGGCATGGATGGGATGTCCCTGTTCGAACGCATCCATCGCATAATGCCCGCTCTGCCAGTCATTATCCTGACTGCGCATGGAACCATCCCGGATGCGGTTGCCGCTGTGCAGCGAGGGGTATTCGGCTATCTGACTAAACCTTTCGACAGTAAAACTCTGTTGCTGCAGATCGCCCAGGCCCTCAGGCTCGTGCCGGGCACAATGCCTCAGGCTACAACGTCACAAGCACCCTGGCGAAAAAGCATCATTACGCGCAGCGCTGCGATGGAAAATCTTCTCACCAAAACTGCGCTCGTTGCGGAAGGCGATGCAAGCGTGCTGATTTATGGCGAGAGTGGTGTCGGCAAGGAATTGTTTGCCCATGCCATTCACGATGCATCCAAACGCCGTCAGCGGCCTTTCGTGGCCGTTAATTGTGCGGCTATTCCGGAGCAATTGCTTGAATCGGAACTGTTTGGACACATCAAAGGGGCGTTTACCGGCGCTGTCCGGGACCACAAGGGCTTATTCCACTTGGCCGAGGGTGGTACGCTGTTTCTCGATGAAATCGGCGATATGCCGTTGCTGCTCCAATCCAAGTTGTTGCGTGTCCTCCAGGAAAGACGAATACGCCCCGTGGGATCCGCACAGACAGTTCCGGTGGATGTGCGGATCATTTCCGCTACTCACCGTGATCTCAGAGCTGATATTGCCGCGGGTCGCTTTCGCGAGGATCTCTATTACCGACTGGACGTAGTGGCGTTAACAATCCCAGCGTTGTCGCAGCGGTGCGAGGATATTTCTTTGCTGGCGAGCCATTTTCTCAATCTGTTTTCCACGAAATATGACAGAAATATCAACGGCTTTTCCCCTGAGGCGATGGAAATTCTGGTGGGCGCCTCTTGGCCTGGTAATGTGCGGCAGCTCATGAATATCGTTGAGCAATGTGTCGCCTTGAGCACGATTCCGCTCATTTCACCGGTGCTGGTACACGAGGCCATGCACAAAGAAGAGGAGCGACTGATCTCGTTTGAAGATGCATGCAAGCATTTCGAAAGAGACTATTTGGTGCGAGTATTGAAAATTGCAGCAGGCAACGTGACGCAGGCTGCGCGCTTGGCCAAGCGCAACCGCACCGAGTTCTACAAACTACTCAAGAAATATCAGCTTGACCCCTCCGTTTTCAAACAGCCGTGAAGCCAACTCCTGAAGCAATACCATGTATCTTGTTTGTATATTCCAGACCTTCTATGCACTGACATGAGCAACCAAAACTTATTGGAACGCAGCCTGAAAGCGGTCTGGCACCCCTGCACCCAGATGAAACAGCATGAGATGCTGCCGCTCGTTCCCGTCGCCCGCGGTGAAGGAGTGTGGCTGCATGATTTCGATGGCGGGCGCTACCTCGATGCCATCAGTTCATGGTGGGTCAATTTGTTCGGCCACGCCAATCCGCGCATCAATGCGGCCATCCGCGACCAACTGGACAGGCTGGAACATGTCATGCTGGCGGGTTTCACGCACGAGCCGGTGGTGCAATTGTCGGAGCGCCTGAGCAAACTCGCGCCGGGCAAACTTGGCCATTGCTTCTACGGCAGCGATGGTGCATCGGCCACCGAAATCGCACTGAAAATGAGTTTTCATTACTGGCACAACGTGGGCCATCCCGGGAAAACCAGTTTCATCAGTTTGCAAAACGGCTATCACGGCGAAACTCTGGGCGCATTAGCGGTCACCGATGTGGCGCTGTTCAGGGAAACCTACGCACCACTGCTGCGTCACAGCGCCCATATCCTCACCCCCGACTGGCGTTATGCGGCAAAGGGAGAATCTCCCAAGGACTACGCGCTGCGCGCTGCTGCCGAACTGGAAAATCACCTGGCGCAACACCATGCCGGAATTGCTGCGCTGATCGTCGAACCCCTGGTGCAGGGCGCGGCCGGCATGGGCATGTACCATTCCGACTACCTCAAGCTTGCGCGTGCGCTCTGTGACAAATACCAGGTACATCTGATCGCCGATGAAATTGCGGTCGGCTTCGGCAGAACCGGAACCCTGTTTGCCTGCGAACAAGCGGATATCGCGCCGGACTTTTTATGCCTGGCAAAAGGTCTGAGCGGCGGCTACCTGCCGCTGTCCGTGGTAATGACCACCGATAAGGTTTACCAAGCGTTCTATCACGACGAAACCACGCGCGGCTTTCTGCATTCGCATACCCACTCCGGCAATGCACTCGCCTGCCGTGCCGCGCTTGCCACGCTGGATATTTTCGAACAGGACGAAATCATTGCCGCCAATCGCGTCAAGGTGCATTATCTCAACCGGGCGGCGCAGCCGCTCACATCACATCCCAAGGTAAAGAACTTCCGCAACTGCGGCATGATCTGGGCATTCGAAGTAGAAACCAGCGACCCCGCATTTGCCGGGAAATTCTTCCAGGCGGCACTCAAACAGGAATTGCTGCTGCGCCCCCTGGGAGATACCGTCTATTTCATGCCGCCGTATGTGATTAACGAGCAGGAGATGGACATGCTGGTAGCAGGAACTTTGCGGGCATTAGACTCATGCGACTCACTTTCCTAGGCGCGGCCGGTGAAGTCACCGGCTCAAGCTATCTGATCGAAACCGGCGACGTGCGCTTCCTGGTGGATTGCGGCATGTTCCAGGGCGGGCGCGAAGCGGAACACAAAAACCGCGCAGCTTTCGGTTTCAACCCCGAGACGCTCGATTTCGTTCTGCTTACCCATGCGCATATCGATCATTCCGGGTTGCTGCCGCGGCTTGGGGCGCTGGGCTTCAGAGGTCCGGTCTACACCACTGTCGCGACCACTGATCTGCTCCAGGTGATGCTCAAGGATAGTGCGCATATCCAGGAAAAAGAAGCCGAGTGGCAAAACAAGATGAACTACCGCGATCAGCGCAAGCCGCGCCATGAAACCGCACCGCTTTATACCGTAGCGCAAGCAGAAGCTTTTCTCCGGCAAGTGAAAGGCATGGATTACGATACGGAAATCACGCCCCATCCGTCAGTGCGTTGCATGTTCCGCGATGCCGGCCACATTCTGGGCTCGGCCATCATCGAAGTATGGATAAAATTCGCCAAGGATCACAAGAAACTGGTGTTCTCCGGCGATCTGGGGCAGCCAGGTCATCCCATCGTGCGCGACCCCACCCCTATTCAACAGGCCGATGTGCTGCTGGTGGAATCGACCTACGGCAACCGCCTGCACCGCAGTATGCCGGACACGCTGGCCGAACTGGTTCACGCTATCAACGATACCCTGCAGCGCAAAGGTGGCAATGTGATCGTGCCCGCTTTCACCGTGGGCCGCACTCAGGATCTACTGTTTCTGCTGGTTGATCTCTATCGTCAGGGCAGGCTCGGAGAGATGGACATTTATGTGGATTCACCCATGGCTCTGGCCGCAACCGACATCACCCTGAAGCACATGGAACTGCTCGACAAGGAAGCCGCCAGCACGATGCAGTGGTTAATCCAGAACGGCGGAAAGCCGCGCATCCACTTTGTGCAGGATGTCGAGGAATCCATGCAGCTCAATAACGTGCAGCACGGCGCGATCATTATTTCAGCCAGCGGCATGTGCGATGCCGGACGCATCAAGCATCATCTCAAATACAATCTGGGCAGACCGGAGTGCAGCATCCTCATCACCGGTTTCCAGGCTGCGGGGACATTGGGGCGACGACTGGTGGACAAAGCCAAATGCGTGAAAATTTTCGGCCAGGACGTGCCGGTGCGGGCCGATATTTACACCATTGGCGGTCTCTCGGCCCATGCCGATCAAGCGGGCTTGATGAACTGGCTGAGGCATTTCCGCGTTGCCCCCAGGCAAACCTTCGTGGTGCATGGCGAGCCGCTCAATGCTGCAACCCTGGCTGAAGTAATTCGGCAGCAATTGCAGTGGAACGTGAGCGTTCCGGCACAACTGACATCGGTTACATTTTGAATATGGCCAAACTCAAACTAGCCGTTGTCCTGTGTTTGATACTCGCCACCATACCGCTGCCTGCAGCCACACAAAATCTGCCAGGTCCCGTCGATCAGATACTCAAGCAGGCAGGCATTCCCGAATCTGCTACCGCTATTTATGTGCATGAGATCGGCGCAGCGCAACCGCTTATTGCCGTCAACGCCAATACGGCAATGAATCCGGCATCGGCCATGAAACTTGTCACCACTTTCGCCGGACTGGAGTTGCTGGGACCGGCTTATACCTGGAGAACCGAGTTATACGCCAGCGGCATCATAGAAGGTGACACGTTGCGGGGCGATCTGGTAATCAAAGGCTACGGCGACCCCAGACTCAATCTGGAAAATTTCTGGTTGCTGACCCGCCGTCTGCGTCAGACCGGGCTGCGGGAAATCACCGGAGATTTGATACTGGACAGCGGCTACTTCGACGCACCTGGCGGCGACCCCGGAGCTTTCGACGGCAAACCCCACCGCGCTTACAACGTGCCCCCCGAAGCACTGCTGGTGAACCAGCGCACATTGGCGCTGCGCCTGATCCCGCAACCCGGAAGCAAGACCGTACGGATAGTTGTTGACCCGCTGCCGGAATCGCTGGATCTCAGCAATAACCTGAAACTCAGCGGCGGCAAATGCAACGAATGGCGTGATTTGCTCAACGCCGACATCAAAGGCAATGGTCGCATCGCGCTGGTGCTCAATGGCAGCTATCCAGCCGATTGTGGTGAGAAAACCCTGTTCCTCAGCCTGCATGACAGTCCCGTCTACACTTTCAGTCTGTTCCAGCAGTTATGGATGCAACAGGGTGGGATATTGCGCGGCAAGGTGCGCAATGGCGCCGCACCGGAAGAAGTGGCGCCACTGGAAATTCATCAATCTCCCCCGCTTGCCGAAATCGTGCGTGACATCAACAAATTCAGCAACAATGTCACAGCGCGGCAACTGTATCTCGCCCTAGGGGTGGCCAGTGGCGAAGCGCCCGCCACGCTCACCAAATCGCATGCAGCCATCAAACAGTGGCTCACTTCCAGACGACTGGATTTCCCCGAACTGATTATCGAAAACGGCTCGGGGCTGTCACGTAACGAGCGTATCAGTGCCGGCCATCTGGGAGAGCTTCTGCTCACCGCTTTCCAGAGTCCGGTGATGCCGGAATTCGTTTCGTCGCTGCCGATTTCGGCAGTGGACGGTACCATGAAAAAGCGCTCCAACGGCACCGCTGTTGCTGGTCAGGCGCATATTAAAACCGGTTTGCTGGATAATGTGAGGTCAATGGCGGGTTACGTGCTCGATAAACCAGGCAGGCATGTGGTCGTGGTTTTCTTTGTCAATCATTCCCGCTCCGCCAACGCGCAGCCCGCAATGGACGCGCTGCTGCACTGGGTTTATGAAAGACCGTGATGAGCCTCAGGCGAACTTCTGTCACAGGAGCCTGGGATAAGGCAAGCCCGTATTTTTCACGGGTTATCACCACGGGTAGATTGGAGCGCCCTGCGCGCAGTATTGCCAAAGAACAGAATAAGGCGCTTAATCCAGCCCAGATTAGCTTGCCCGGCGCGGATGCAGTAATGCTTGGAATGGAATTTTTCCTATACTTGATCCAGTAGTTCAAGTGACGGATTCATGATCAGAATTCAGGACGCACTAAAATGGTTTACACGGATGAAATTGAAGCGTAATTTCAACATGAATCATGTAATAGGTTCCTTTCTGTTGCTTTATAAAGCGTCAATTAGGATGGCTACTTTAAGTTAGGCTTCAACGCAGGAGAAACTGTGAGTGACGGTTTCAAGTTTGATCTAGCGGCCAAACGTACTCGTCTGAGTGACGAAGATCTTGTGGTCGCACTACAAGCAGCAGCCGAAGCGTTTGATGAAAGCTACTTCACCTCACCGCAATACGATGGCCTCCCCGGAAAGCGACCTCACTCGGCAACAGTAATCAACAGGTTCGGTTCATGGAAGAAGGCTTTGGAACTCATAGGAATTTCTGGCGGAAGGGAAAGAAGACACTCAGCAGAACAGCTAATTCTGAATCTTGAGGCCGTTTGGAAGGTGTTGGGTTTTCCTCCAGGAAAACGGCAGATTGCAACTCTTGGTGCAAGAATTTCCGAGTCGCCATACAAGCGCCATTGGGGTAGCGTGCGTTCCGCATGCGAAGCCCTTGCAGCGTTTCACAACGGGAGCATATCCAGAGAGCAACTACTTGCAGGCAATACAATAGCGTCTCCGCGCACAACGATTCCACTGAAGGACAGATGGGCCGTACTGAAACGCGACAACTATCGCTGTGCCAAATGCGGGGCAAGTCCATCGAATGATCATCACGTTGAGCTTGAGGTTGACCACATTCATCCTGTCGTCAAGGGTGGAGGAAACACGCTGGAGAATCTCCAGACTCTCTGCCACAAATGCAACCAAGGGAAGAAGGACAGATGAAGAAACCTCTCAAGAAACACCACCTAAGTAGTTAACTCGTAATGGTATTGTTAAGCAGGTTGTTCGGTAGAGACGAATTTCATGAACCGAGACCAGGTCTTGCATTAGCGTATTTTCAGGCCATACTCCTGCCTTATTATGCGACTACTAAGACTGTGCTAACGGTCCCTATTGAATCACTCTCTACTCAACTTTGCTGTCGAGTCCGCTCTCGGCGATTTCCGCCGCCCGCAGCAGCGCCTTGGCTTTGTTCTGGGTCTCGATCCATTCGCTTTGCGGCACAGAATCGGCAACGATGCCGGCACCCGCCTGCACGTGCAGCATGCCGTCCTTGATTACGCCGGTGCGGATGGCGATGGCTAGATCCATGTCGCCGTTGAATCCCAGATAACCCACTGCGCCGGCGTAGATGCCGCGCCTGGACACCTCCAATTCGTCGATGATCTGCATCGCCCGCACCTTGGGTGCGCCGCTCACGGTGCCCGCCGGGAAAGTGGCACGCAACACGTCCATCGCCTTCAGACCGGGTTTGAGTTTGCCGTCCACGTTGGAAACAATGTGCATGACGTGCGAATAATGCTCGATCTGCATGTGCTCGGTGACTGTTACCGTGCCGGTCTGGGCAACGCGCCCGACATCGTTGCGCCCCAGATCCATCAGCATCACGTGTTCCGCGCGCTCCTTCGGATCAGCCAGCAGGTCGGCGGCGAGCGCCGCGTCTTCCTGCGCAGTATTGCCGCGCGGACGCGTGCCGGCGATGGGGCGTACCGTGACGGTGTCGCCTTCCAGCCGCACCAGAATCTCCGGCGAAGCGCCAACCACATGAAACTCGCCAAAGTGGTAATAAAACATGTAGGGCGACGGGTTGAGGCTGCGTAGCGCGCGATACAGCGCCAGCGGCGATGCGGCGTATGGTTTGCTGGTGCGCTGCGACAGCACCACTTGCATGATGTCGCCGTCAAAAATGTAGCGCTTGGCACGTCCCACCGCCGCGATAAAATCTGCTTCGCTGAATTCGGAAACTGCTTCGCCCGCTTTGCTCGGCGCTGCCAGCGGAATCTGCAGCGGCTGGCGCAGCAGCGCCAGCAATTCCTTCAGGCGTGTCTGCACGGCCTGGTAGGCGCCTGCTTCAGCCGGATCGGTATAAACGATGAGGTAAAGTTTGCCGGAAAGATTATCCACCACCGCCAGTTCTTCGGACAGCAGCAACAATATATCGGGAGTATTGAGCGTATCTGGCCGGGCATGACCAGCAAGCTTGCGCTCGATGTAACGCACCGTGTCATAAGCGAAATAACCCGCCAGGCCGCCGCAAAAACGCGGCAAACCGGGATAGAGCGCCGCTTTGAAGTGCGCCAGGTAGGATTCGACAAAAGCCAGTGGGTCATCCACTTCGCTTTCCTGCAACCCGGTGGCGTTGATGACGCTGAGATGGTTGCCGCGTGCTTCAATACGGATCGTGGCAGGCAGGCCGATGAAAGAATAGCGTCCGAAACGCTCGCCACCCTGCACCGACTCCAGCAGATACGAATAAGGCCGGTTGGCAAGCTTGAGATAGACCGACAGCGGGGTGTCGAGATCGGCAAAGGTTTCCAGCACCACGGGAATGCGGTTGTAGCCTTGTGCCGCCAGCCGGTTGAATTCGGTTTCAGTCATAACGGCTTGCAGATCAGTCTGCTCGCTGCGTGAATGGACGTGACGATAGCATCACAATTGAGCTCGCGTACATCCCGTCCTTCGTTGTAGCCATAGGGTACGCAGAAAACATGGCAGCCCGCTGCACGCGCCGCTTCCGCGTCGTTGAGCGAGTCGCCGATCAGCAGCATCTCATGGGGCAGGATGCCGAAATGCTTGCAGGCATGCAGCAAGGGCAGTGGATCGGGTTTCTTTTTCGGCAGGCTGTCGCCGGACAGGACCATCTCGAAATAATCCAGCAGGCCGGTGGCACGCAGCAGCGGCAGGGTGAAAGCCTCGGCCTTGTTGGTAATGCACGCCAGCCGGAAGCCTGTTTCCCGCAAAGCGTTCAGCCCCTCCACCACGCCCGGATAAGGATGCGTGCTGACGCACAGGGTATTGGCATATTCGCGTTCGTAAATCGGCATCGCCTTGGCAAACAAGGCAGCATCCGGCTCACCGTCGAGGCTGCCGGTAAGCGTGCGCTTCACCAGTTTCTGGATGCCCTTGCCAATGTAGGACTGGATAATCGTATGCGGCAGCTCTGCTTTACCCAATTCCCGCAGCATCGCATTGGCGGCGGCAGCAAGATCGGCCGCCGTATCAAGCAAGGTGCCGTCCAGATCGATCATCACGGCCTTGACCGGCAGGAGTGATCCCGTTTGCGCTGCAGAAGCAGCAGCGTGCGGGAAAACTTTGCTCATTGTTGCGGCTAAACCTTCGCCAGTTCGGCGCGCAATGCGCCCACGACCGTGTCGTAGCGATGCGGATCGCTGTCCTTGCCCGCGCTGAAAATGGCGGAACCGGCAACAAAGGCATCGGCGCCAGCGCGGGCGATTTCGGCGATGTTGTCCACTTTCACGCCACCGTCGACTTCCAGCATGATCTCCCTGCCGCAGGCATCAATCCGCGCGCGTACTGCGCGCAGCTTGTTCAATGCTTCAGGAATGAATTTCTGTCCGCCAAACCCGGGATTAACCGACATGATCAGCACCAAATCGATCTTGTCCAGTACGTGATCGAGATAATGCAAAGGTGTTGCGGGATTGAATACCAGTCCGGCCTTGCAGCCCTGTTCCTTGATCAGTCCAATGGTGCGGTCAATATGCCTGGATGCTTCCGGGTGAAAAGAAATGATATTGGCTCCGGCCTTGGCAAAATCGGGAACAATCCGGTCCACCGGCTCCACCATCAGATGCACGTCGATGATTGCCTTGGTCAGGGGGCGAATCGCTTCACATACCAGCGGACCAATGGTGAGATTGGGGACGTAATGATTGTCCATCACGTCAAAATGTATGATATCCGCGCCGGAAGCGATAACAGCGGTGATTTCCTCGCCCAGCTTGGCGAAATTTGCGGAGAGAATGCTCGGAGCGATGCGATAGTTGGCCATAAACCACTTCCTTATAATAAAAGCGTCATTTTAACCGCAAATGGTTGTCACGCGCCAACGGCTTCACCGCCGCAGAATATTTTTCAAGCACTCCTTGCCGTAGTGCGGAAAATAGTGTGCAATGCTGACATGGCTGACAGTAAAAAATACGAACTCAATGTGACGGTCCGCACCGACTATCTTCCGGAACAATCGGATGAAATCATCGACCGTTACGTCTTCGCCTATACCATCACCATCGCCAACACCGGCTCGGTCGCGGCGCAGCTTATCAGCCGCCATTGGATCATTGCGGATGGCGGCGGCAGTGTTCAGGAAGTACGGGGGTTGGGCGTAGTGGGGGAACAGCCGCTGCTCAAGCCCGGCGACAGTTTTGAATACACCAGCGGCACCGCCCTCTCCACACCAGTGGGTTCAATGAAAGGCAGCTATCAGATGGTGGCCGAAGACGGCCTCTACTTCGACGCAACCATTCCAGAATTCATTTTAAGCGTGCCGCGGATATTGCATTAGCCGCTGCAGGCGCACGCCGTGTTTTTCCAGATAACTAACCGTACTTCTTTCTGCCATAGCGGCGGCGGCGATGAGCCTGTTTTGCTTCGGCTTCGCTTAATGGCGCGGGTTTCTTGCCGGCATAGGGATTACTGCTCGACCTGAACTCAACCCGCAATGGCGTGCCTTCGAGCTGGTAGACTGAGCGGAAAGTGTTTTCGAGGTAGCGCCGATAGGTCTCCGCCACATGATCAAGGCCGCTGCCGTGGATTATGATCAGCGGCGGATTGGAGCCGCCCTGGTGGGCGTAACGCAATTTGGGACGGGATACGCCGGTGTGTGCTGGCGCCTGTTTTTGTACCGCCGCCAGCAGGGTACGGGTGAGTTTGGGGGTGGGCAGTTTCGCCATCGCGGCTGCATACGCAGTGTCGATTGACGGCAGCAATCCTTTCATACCACTGCCATGTAGCGCCGAAATGTACTGGGGTTTGGCAAAACTCAGCAGAAAGGCAAGTTTTCGGGCAATCTCGCGCTTGATGTTGTCACGCTGGTATTCGTCCAGACCGTCCCACTTGTTCACCACCAGCACCAGCGCACGTCCCGCCTCCAGAATGAATCCGGCGATATGTGCATCCTGGTCGGAAATTTCGTTGCTCGCGTCCAGCACCAGCACGACCACATTGGCGTCTTCCACTGCCTGCAGGGTTTTTACCACCGAGAATTTCTCGACAACCTCCTGCACCTTGCCGCGACGGCGCAAACCAGCAGTATCGATCAGGGTATAACGCCGTCCGTCGCTCTCGAAATCAATATAGATGCTATCGCGGGTGGTGCCGGGCTGATCAAAAGTTATCACGCGCTCCTCTCCGAGCAGCGTATTCACCAGCGTGGATTTGCCGACGTTGGGGCGTCCCACGATGGCAATCTTGGGGTGTTTGTCTTTTTCTTCTTCCCCTTGCTGTTCGGGGAAATCCGCCAGTGCCAATTCTACCAGTTCATTCACATTGTCGCCGTGAACGGCGGAAACGGCACAGGGCTCACCCAGACCCAGTTCGTGAAACTCGGCGGTAACGACAGAAGTCGCCATGCCCTCGGTCTTGTTCACCACCAGCAGAATTTTGCGGCCAGTTTTGCGCAATTGCTCGGCGATTATTTTGTCGTGCGCTGCCAGACCCTGCCTGCCATCGACGATGAACAACACCATGTCGGCTTCATCCACCGCCTGCAGAGTCTGCCGGGCCATTTCGTGCAGGATGCCATCCTTTGCCGCCGGCTCAAAACCGCCGGTATCTACTACCAGATGTGGTTTATCGCCCAGCCTGCCATGACCATAATGACGGTCTCGCGTCAGTCCCGGAATATCCGCAACAATAGCATCGCGACTGCGGGTCAGGCGATTGAAAAGCGTTGATTTGCCGACGTTCGGCCGTCCGACCAGGACGAGAGTAGGTTTCATGATTGCATTTGTCTATTGTATGCCGAACGCGTAAAGCCCGCCCTTTCGGGTTTGCACCACAATCCCATTGGACAGTTGCTCGGGATGGGCGAAGATGGAACTTTCGTCAGTGGCAGCACGGAGGACGATCGCGCCGTCGTCATGCTTAAAGAAATTTACATAACCCTGGGAATCACCTACCACCACACGGCTACCGCGCACGATGGGCGCAGTCAATCTGAGGCCACTGAGTATGTCTTGCCTCCACACGGTAGTGCCGTTAGTTTTAGTGTAGGCGATTACCGCACCGCGATCTTCGCTCAGGTAAATATAAGTATCGTCCATGGCCAAGCCGGCGCTACTGGATACATCCCGTGCCCAAATCTGGTTACCATTGCTGATTTCAAAGCAGGCGATACGCCCCTGATAGGCTACGGCACATATCTGCCATTCATCGGCCACCGGCAGGCTGGTGATATCCGTGATGCGCTCCAGTTCCGTCGCGCCACGCGGGCGTGATACGGTTGCCTCCCACTTCACATTGCCATCGGATAAACTCAGTGCTACCAGTTTGCCGCCGGCAAATCCAGCGAATACCGCGCCGCGTTTGATCAATACACGACTGGGGTTGCGCACAGTCAGTGCCGGGGTAGCTCCCTGGTACACCCATTTACGTTTGCCGTTGGCAGCATCCAGGCCGAAAATCCTGCCGTCTCCAGTGCGCACTACCACTACTCCGCTGTCCACCTGCGGCGGGCCCAACACCTCGCTGGAAACCTGCGCTTTCCACAGGGACTTGCCAGTGTCATCAAATGCCAGCACTTCGCCTTTGAAAGTCCCGACCAGCATCATCCCTTCACCCACACCCACGCCACCTGACAACTTGTACTGAGTGTCTATGTTCCACGCTTGCTTGCCGGTAGCGGAGTCAAGGCGCACAAGCCGCCCCTCGGAATTGGCGGCATAAACCGCGCCATTTGCAAATGCCGGCGAAAATACTGCCACCTTACTCTCGTCAACAACGCTGCTCTGCCACAATGGGCGCGTAGCAGCAACCAGCTTCAAGCGGGCGGTCTGTTCAGCGCTGATCTCGGGTTCCTTGGTTTTGAACAGATCAACGATGGGCGACACATCGAGGTCGGCGACACTCGCGATCCGTTCAACGAAGCTGGCACAGCCGGCCAGCGCCAAGTGCAACACCAGCAGCAAGAGATGCCGCGGAATAGTGCCGATAGTCTTCGTTGCGGATCTGCTCACGGACGCTACTTGGTCTCTGCCAAAGCATCAAGTTTCATCTGGATGATATTGTGATAAGCACTCTGTACGCTGATCCTGTCGAGCGCCATTTGATAGGCTACGCGCGCTTCGGCAACTTTACCCGCAGCAGTGAGAATATCGCCTTTGCGATCTGCATAAAGGCCGCCAAAGGATTCGCTATGTTTGCTTTCCACCAGCTTCAGTGCTTCGTCATATTTCTTCTCGTCCAGCAACAGTCCCGCCAACCGCAGCCGTACGATATCTTTCAACTCATCCTCCTTGGCATGATCCAGCGCCCATTGCAGCCGACCTCTGGCATTTTGCCTATCCCCCGCATCAAGGCTCGCTCGCGCCGAAACCAACGCAGCACGTGGAGCATAGCCGCTGCTGGGAAAACCTTCCATCAGTAAATGAGCAGCATCGCCAATCTTCTTCGGGTCTCCACTTTCTTCGATCCGTTGCAGCGAGGCATACAATTCCGCTGCCTGTTCGATCTGCTGCTTCTGGTAGTATTTCCACACTTGCGTGCCGACGATGCCGGCAATGAAAGTTGCCACCACCACGATCGCCACTGTGCCGTACGATTCCCACCAGGATTTCAGTCCGTCTATCTTTTCCTGTTCTTCCAGATCATATGTTGCCATTTAGCTTCCTGAATAAATTGAAGAATCTCTTCGGGTTAAATCTGTTTAAGCAGATCCACCGCCTCTGCCAATCCCGCTCTTACCTGTTCTGCCGCCTCACGCAATGGCTTGATGCTTATCTCTGCGGCGTGCGCCTCGTCATCGCCAATAATAACTGCAAAACGTGCGCCGCTGGCGTCGGCTTTTTTCATTTGCCCCTTGAAACTGCCGCCACCGCAATGCAGGATGGCTTTAAGGCCCTCGGCACGCAAGTACCTTACGGCTTCCCAGGCAAACCCGGTCGCAGCTTCACCCTGGTGTACCACGTATACATCCGGTACGGCATGCGGTATTTCCTTGCCGCATTCCAGCATCAGCGCCAGCAATCGCTCCACACCCATGGCAAAACCGCAGGCTGGTGCCGGTTTGCCGCCAATCTGTTCCACCAGTCCGTCATAACGCCCGCCAGCGCACACCGTGCCTTGCGCACCGAGCTTGTCGGTGACCCACTCGAACACGGTGCGATTGTAGTAATCCAGTCCTCTCACCAGTCGCGGGTTGATCTCAAAATCAATCCCTTGGTTGCGCAGGGCGCGCTGCAGTTCCTCGAAATGCTTGAGCGAATCCTCATCCAGATCATCCAGCAGGCGCGGTGCGCCGTCTATGATCTGCTGCATTTCGGGATTCTTGCTGTCGAGTATCCGCAGCGGGTTGCTGTGCAGACGCCTGTGGGCATCGTCGTCGAGCTCGCCCAGATGCTGTTGCAGATAGCTGATCAGTCGCGCCCGGTGCAGGGTACGCGATTCGACGCTGCCCAGCGTGCCGATTTCCAGACGCACATCAGTTATGCCCAGTTTGCCCCATAACCCCGCACACATGACGATGTGCTCGGTATCGATATCCGGGCCAGCGTATCCCAGCGCTTCCACGCCCACCTGATGAAACTGGCGGTAACGTCCCTTCTGTGGACGCTCATGGCGGAACATCGGGCCAGAGTAGTACAGTCTCTGCGGTCCCGCATACAGCAGATTATGTTCCAGTGCTGCACGTACACAGGAAGCAGTACCTTCAGGACGCAGTGTCAGGCTGTCGCCGTTGAGATGATCCAGAAAGGTATACATCTCCTTCTCGACTATGTCGGTTACCGCACCGATGGAACGTACGAACAGGTCGGTCTGCTCGACAATCGGCAAACGGATGTTGCGGTAACCAAAAGCCGCCGCCCACTCGCGTACGGTCTGCTCAAAGAATTCCCAATGATGCGCCTGGTCAGGCAGGATGTCGTTCATCCCGCGGATGGCCTGGATGGTTCTAGCCATTGCCTGATTTCTTCGGGTATTTTGCCTGCACGTACTCGTCAACGATCTGACGAAACTCTCCGGCAATGTTGTCGCCTTTGAGAGTCACCGTTTTCTGCCCATCGACAAAAACCGGCGCCACCGGTTTCTCTCCCGAACCTGGCAGACTGATGCCGATATTGGCATGCTTGCTTTCGCCGGGACCATTGACCACGCAGCCCATCACCGCCAGCGTCATATTTTCCACGCCATCGTATTGCTCGCGCCACACTAACATCTGGCTACGCACATAGCTCTGGATATTTTCCGCCAGTTCCTGAAAATAGGTGCTGGTGGTGCGCCCGCAACCGGGACACGCTGCCACCATCGGAACAAATGCGCGCAAACCCATGGTCTGCAGAATTTCCTGCGCCACGATTACTTCGCGGGTGCGGTCGCCACCCGGCTCTGGCGTCAATGATATGCGGATGGTGTCGCCAATACCTTCCTGCAACAGCACTGCCAGTGCAGCAGTAGAAGCAACGATCCCTTTCGAACCCATACCCGCTTCGGTCAATCCCAGGTGCAGCGCGTAATCGCAACGCGCCGCCAGATCGCGATAAACCGCAATCAGATCCTGCACCCCGCTTACCTTGCAGGACAGGACAATGTGGTCGCGGCCCAGACCAATTTCTTCGGCCCTGGCGGCATTTTCCAGCGCAGAGGTGATCAAGGCCTCACGCATGACGTAACCCGCATCTTGCGGATCTTGGGAGCGCGCATTCTCATCCATTATGCGCGCCAGCAGCTCGGGATCCAGGCTGCCCCAGTTGACTCCGATGCGTACCGGCTTGTCATATTTACAGGCGGTTTCGATCATGGCAGAAAACTGCTCATCGCGTTTCCTGCCATGCCCTACATTGCCCGGATTGATGCGATATTTAGCCAGTGCCCTGGCACAGTCCGGATATTCCGTCAGCAGTTTATGTCCGTTGAAATGAAAGTCACCCACCAGCGGCACATGACAGCCCATGTCATCGAGGCGCGCACGGACGGCTGACACCGCTTGCGCCGCTATGGCGGTATTGACCGTAATGCGCACCAGTTCCGAGCCGGCGCGCGCGAGCTGCGCCACCTGTACCGCAGTGGCAACTTCATTTTCGGTATCGGTATTGGTCATGGACTGCACTACTACCGGAGCCCCGCCGCCAATGGTGACCGAACCGACCCGGACGCCGACACTCGGACGGCGGTGTGTGGAACAAATATTCTGGGACATGATATGGTAGGTAAGTAAGTTTTATAAAGATGGAAACATCATTCGAGCGACAGACGTGCCACTCCCCCATTGGTATTGGTATGCGGTGCCAAATTCACCGGTTTGTTGTTGTAAACCAGCTTGACGTTGGCGGCATTCCCGATTACCACGGAAAGTGGCATCTTGCCACGGATTACCTGCTCGCTGCCGGCGGGATTAAGCTGTGAAAAAATCATCTTGCCCGTGCCATTATTGATTTCAACCCATGATTCCTGCGCAAACGCGAAGCGGAGAACGCCTTCTCCTTTATTCACCAAATCGGGAGCAGCCGCCACCGCCGCAACCTGCGGCTGCGGCGGTGGCAACGGACTGCTGTTTCTCTGCTGGATTGGTGCGATCTCTTGTGCAGGTGGTACCGGGTCAGCATCATTAAGTGTTGTGGGTGATAATTCAGATTGTGCTTGCGCCACTGCTAGTTCGTTCTCGACTTCAGCCTTGGTTGCAACCTGCACTGCCGGTTTCGGCACTGCTTCATTCCCCTGATAAATTTCATAAACCAGAAACAGCAACGCCACAACCACCACTCCCGCAATAATCAGGCTACGTCCCACTGATTTCTGATCTGACGGAAAAGGAATCCCTTCGGTCCGGGGTGCGATAACCTGGCGAACGGGCGGCAGCGATTGCTGTAACAATAGCAATAATGGCGTTGCATCCAACTGCACCAGTTTGGCGTAATTGCGCACAAAGCCGCGCAGAAACGTGCCGCCTGAAAGCTTGGCGTAATCATCCTCTTCCAGCGCAGTGACCTGCCGTACCGATAACCGCAGATGCCGCGCCACATCCTCGATGCTCAAGCCGCGAACCAGCCGTGCTGCCTGTAGCAGTTGCCCTACGCTCTGTTTCGTTTCGGCCGCCTCTGTTCCGGCTACGCCGTTGTCGTTATTGTCAGTAGCATCCATCACTCGAATCTGCCATCACGTAGCGCTGCTGCTTCCTTGGAATCCGGGAATCGTTTTTGTAACTGCATGGTATAACTGGCCTCAGCATGGCGATCCCCGGTCTTGCGTTCAATCTGTATCCCCAGCCATAAACTTTCTGCTGTCGGCACTGAAATCTGCATATGGCGTGAAAGATTCGATTTGGCTGCCGCCAGATTACCGCTTCTGAAATTAACCTCAGCTATCCCGATCAGTGCCTGCGAATCTGCCGGCCTGAGCGACAGTGTTTTCTGGAAAAACTCCTCTGCGCTCTTGTAGTCGCCACGGCTCAACACACAGATTCCGGCATTGTTATACGGTTTCTCCGGCGTTGAATAAAGCGGATTCTTCAGTGCCTCCATGAAATGCCTCACTGCCTGGTCCATTCGTTCCGGCCTGCGCTGGCATAAAAACCAGCCATAATTGTTATGCGCTTCGGGATCATTGGACGCAATTTTCAGTGCTTGTTCGAAATTCTTCTGCGCCAGCCTGTCTTCACGCAAATCCATGTAAATCAGTCCGAGTACATTATACGCAGGTGCGTATTTTGAATCGGAGCGTAATGCCTCGGTCACTTCTTCCAGCGCCACCACAAATTGACCACGGCTGTAATATTCCGCAGCCAACTCGGTATGTATTTTTGCGCTTTGCTGTTCAATGCTCAGGAATTGCTCCGACACCAACCCTTCCTGAACCGGCTGTTGGGCACACCCCCCCATCAGCATCAACAGCGCAACGAACAAACCTGTCGGAACTCGTCTCATCTTGCCGCCGCCTGCATGGTTTCGTAACCGCTCCGCTGCACGCGCCGGGTCTTGTCCAGCACCTGGCCCGCAAGCTGGCCGCAGGCGGCGGCAATATCATCACCGCGGGTCTTGCGCACCGTCGTCACCAGTCCAGCCTGCATCAGTACGTCGCGAAACAGCCGCACTGCTTCCGGCGATGAACGCTGGTAGCCGGAATGGGGAAACGGATTGAACGGGATCAGGTTGAATTTACAGGGCGTGTCCCGCACCAGTTGCACCAGTTCGCGCGCATGGCTGATGCTGTCGTTAACTCCAGCCAGCATGACGTATTCAAAAGTGATGAAATCCCTAGGCGCGGATTGCAGGTAGCGTTGACACGCTGCCAATAATTCCTTGAGCGGATATTTCCGGTTGATCGGCACCAACTGGTCACGCAACGCATCGTTGGGAGCATGCAGCGATACCGCCAGCGCCACCGGACAGCGTTCGCGCAGCCGATCCATCGCCGGAACCAAGCCGGAAGTGCTCACTGTCACACGCCGCCGCGACAGTCCATAGGCATTGTCGTCCAGCATCAGGTCGAGCGCCGTTACCACATTTTCAAAATTAGCCAGCGGTTCACCCATGCCCATAAATACCACATTGCTGATGGCACGGCGGCGGCCTGCAAATTGAATCGCTTCCTGCTTGTTTACATGGTCTTCCGTTTCCTCGCTGCCGGATTCCTCTCCCAGTACTTTATTTGCCCACCATAGCTGACCGATAATTTCCGCCACCGTCAGATTGCGATTGAAACCCTGCCTGCCGGTGGAGCAGAAAGTACATGCCAGCGCACAGCCCACCTGACTGGAAATGCATAGCGTGCCGCGGTTGGTTTCAGGGATGAAAACCATCTCGATGCCATTGCCCGCGTCCACCGACAACAGCCACTTGCGGGTGCCGTCGCTGGCGATATGGTCACTGATAACCCGAGGCGGCTCGACTACCGCAGTTGCGGCAAGCTTTTCCCGCAACACTTTTGCCAAATCGCTCATGCCGGCGAAATCCGCTACTCCGAATTGGTGAATCCAGCGCAGCAACTGCCTGGCACGAAATGGCTTCTCCCCAATTTCTGCACAGAAACCGGCAAGGCCTTCCGCACCAAAATCAAGCAGATTAACCGTCATGATGTCGAACTGCGGCTCATTATCAGCGAAAATAAATGTTCAGTGTGGGGAAGAAATAAGCGATTTCAACTGCTGCGGCCTCCGGCGCATCAGAGCCATGCACGGCATTGGCATCTATGCTATCGGCGAAATCTGCTCGAATAGTCCCTTTCTCCGCCTTTTTCGGGTCGGTTTCCCCCATCAGATCACGGTTCTTCTTGATCGCATCTTCACCTTCGAGCACCTGTACCATCACCGGCCCGGAAATCATGAACTTCACCAGATCACCGAAAAACGGGCGACTGCGATGCACCGCGTAAAACCCCTCGGCCTCGGTCTGGGAGAGACGCAGCATGCGCGCGGCGATAATTCTCAAACCGTTGCTTTCAAAACGGGAATAGATTTGTCCAATCACATTTTTTGCCACTGCATCCGGTTTGATAATGGATAAAGTCCTTTCAACAGCCATCGAAATACTCCACTAAATTAAGAAATTAAAAGCGTATTTTAACAAAAAACCCATGCCAGAAACGGGAAAAGAAAAAACCCGGTGTCAGGCTTTGACAGATGGCAAGCCGGATCATTCGAGTTTCCCGGCTTCTTTTATTGCAGCGTCAGTCGAGTTTCATCACTTGCACGCGCATCGGCCACGTGCCGCGCTCGATCATCTTTGCACCATCGAAGACAACATAACTCTGCCGGCCGTAATGCGGCAGCGGTCGCACCAGGGCCGCAAGCGCAACCACATCGCGCGCGGACACGAACGTGTGCGTCACACCCTCCGGACGGCTTACTGTCCAAGCCTGCGCCGAACCTTTGCCCTGCACGATCTCTGGACGCGCAGGTAACTGGCGTCGCGCAAGCCATGCATCGACCTGTTCATGCAGGCCTATCACTAATATCGACACTGCTGGTAGACTATTTGTCGCTGAAATTATTCTCGGGGCACGGTTCTGCAGTTTTGTCGCAAGCATCTCGGCGGCGGCGTATGCCTCGCCGCTTTCCGGCAACAGAACGGTTGCTACCGTCCGATCCACCATGATCTGGCGCAGAATCGGCGGAGCTTCGTCAGGCATCAGGCGCCGGAATAACCGCAGATCTGGATCGAGTGCCACCTCCAGCGGCTGGGTGCGCACTTCCAGCGTGAACGCCTGACGTCCGCGCTCCAGATCAAGTATCCAGGTTTCCTCACCCCCCTCGCTACGTAGCGCGACCGGCACGCGCAACCGGTATGCGGGTGCCGGCTGCTCCAGCGTGACAATCACGCGATAGCCTAAGTCTGACCGCGTACGTGCCACTTCTGCAATGCGTACTGTCGGCGCACCTGGGCGTGCAAGCCACTGCTCAAAAAACACCCGCAGATCCTGGCCGGATGCAGTTTCGAATGCGCGCCGCAGATCCACCCATGAAGCGACGCGGAAGCGCTGCTCGCGCCAGAACAACTGCAGAGCGCGGTCGAAAGTTTCGCGTCCGAGCAGGTCGCGCAACATCAGGAACATCATCGCTGCCTTGTTATAACCGACGATCTGCGAGGCGCCGTGCGTGCGCGAGGTAAATGCCGCCAGCGGTGCATCCTGCCCAGGCGCCAGCGCCGCGAAATCGCGCAACCAGCCAAGCCGCATCTCGCGCGCGGCCTCGGGCCCTTCGCGCTCCTTATAGGCATAGTCCGCCATGAAGGTGGTCAGCCCCTCGGACCAGTTGCCATGCGCGTAATCGGGATAGACACCATTTCCCCACCAGTTGTGTAGCACCTCATGACCGAGTGAGGTCGCGCGGATAAACGGCAGGCGCAGCACTTCGATACCGAGATAAGTGAGTGTCGGCATGCCGAAGCCGGTCGGTGTCGGACTCGATACCACGCTGAACTCGGTAAACGGATACTCGCCGATCCATGCCTCGTAGAATTCAACGTAACCCTTTACTTCGTCGAGATACTTGCGGGCAAGCTCCGCAATTTGCGGATGAAAATAGGTTCGCAACTGAATCGGTTTGCCGCCCGCACCGCGCATGGTGTCGGTCTCGACCGTGTAGGGACCGGCCATGAGATCGATGCCTTCGGAGGGAAAGGGAAATTCGAAGCGCGCGCGATAGCCTTCGGCTGTATCGGATTCCTCGACCAAGCGGCCTGCAACCAGGCCGCGTTGCCCCGGCGGCAGTTCCAGACTCACGCGGTAACGCGCGAGCGTTCCGGCCAGGTGCGGATACCAGCCGCTGGAATCAGGTAGAAAGGTGCCGGCAGCGCTACCCGCCGGTTCGATCCTGCCGAGTGTTTGCCGATGATCGAGTGAAGTATCAAGTGGCGCAAGTTCACCACGCCAATGAACTTCGATGCGGCGCGGTCCTCGCTGACTGCGCGCAATTCGCCAGACATGCATGTTGACGGTGCCTGCAGCGGATGTCCCCAGAGGCACCCCATCGATGAGCGCATGCGTCACTTCGAAACGGCGGCCCAGCACCAGCATCAACTCGCCCGCCGCTGCCACCGTGATGACGCTGCGCCCTTCAATGCGACGCGCAACCGGATCTATGCGTACGGCAATGTCGTATTCGACTGCAGTGGTGGCACTTGCCGTTGCGGATGCACCAGTTGCAACAAGGGCCGCGAGCAGGATGCACGTAATACTCCCGACCCTCGATACCGACAGACTCACCGTTCCGCTGCCGGAAATTTGGCGATGATTTCGATCATCTCGCTGCCGCGCTTCACCTTGAGCGGTAACCAAGTGCCGGGCGCCTGGCGTTTGACCGCTGCGACCACATCGCCGGTCTGTTTGACTGCCACGCCAGCCACTTCCAGCAGCACATCGCTGTCACGTAAACCGGATGTTTCGGCAATGCTGCCTTTTTCGATCTGCAGCACCCGTGCGCCGCCTTCCGCTGCTATCTCAAAGCGGATGCCAAGCCGCTGATACTGTTGCACGTGCGCGACAAACGGCACGACACCGAATACTGCGTCGGCTAAGCCTGCGACAAGTTGTCCGCACGCCTTGCCGCTGTCCCATGGCAACAGCATGGCAACGTCTGCAATTTTGAGGTCTTTCAACTGATGCGGAACGCCATAGCCATGCTTGATGTGTCCCGCACCCATGATCCCAACCACCAGCGGACGCCCCGGCCGCTCCAGTACCCGATGGATCGCCTGGGCCATCGCCCTATCCCACAACTGCTGGCTTTCGACAAAGCGCCGAAAATCCGGGTCATCGCGGCCGGTTTCAGGCTTTTTCTTGCCCTCGCGTTCGTGTTCCCGGTATATCGGTAGCAGGTAATCAAGGTACGCAATGTTCGGAGCGGCCGGGCGCGTCACGCCTTCACGCTCGCTCTCCGCCACGCCATCGAAACCCTTCGCAGAAATCTCGCGCCGCAGACGCGTATCGATATTAAGCGCCAGCATCGGTATCCGGTTCATCCGCGCGAAATGGAACAACGGCAAATAGTAACTCGCCTCCGTGTTCCAGACGGCGTCCCAGTCTGCTGCGGCAAGAAACTCAGTTTCGGAGAGTTCGCCTGCTACCCATCGATCGAGCGCCTTCTGCACCCGGCGTGGAAACATCTCGAAACCGATCACCATGTCGGGGCGCGCGGCGTACAGTGCGGCCAGCGTCTGCAACTGCCAGCGGTGATGCTCCAGGTTATCGTGCATTTCACCGAGCAGCACTACCGATTGTTTTGCCGCGCGCGCAATGATCTCGGTGCTGGTTACCTTCTTGCCGGCAGGCACCACCCAGCTTGCCACCGGGGCACAGTCCGTGATGTCCTTGTTAGCGGATTTCGCCTGCGCCAGTACAAGGTTGGAGCCAGCGCTGAGCGCAAGCAAGGCAACACCGACAAATCCGCCACCTAGCGCACTTCTGAAAATTGTCATGCCGGATACCCCACAGCGTAAGTTACGTTCATACTCACCCCAGCCATTTTCTCGCGTTCCTGAACATCCGCATCCATGGACCATCTTCACGCCACTCAGTCCCGCCTCCTGCCCCTATTTCCGCTTCACTCCTCGCCGTGTCGGCGGGGTGCCACGAATGCTGCGCAGCGCGAAACACCCGTTCCGGATGCGGCATGAATATACTGAAACGGCCATCGGGCGTGGTCATGCCGGCAATTCCCTGGGGCGAACCGTTGGGATTGAGCGGATAAATCTCGGTGGGCTTGCCGCGATTATCGACAAAACGCAGCGCAACCAGCGGCGAGCCGGCCGCCAATTTTTTCTCGTCGGCAAATTCCGCATAGCCCTCACCATGCGCAACAGCAATGGGCATACGGCTGCCGACCATGCCGGCAAAAAACAACGAGGGACTTTGCTGAACTTCCACCATGACGAAGCGCGCTTCAAACTGCTCGGATTTGTTGCGCACGAAATGCGGCCAATGCTCAGCGCCGGGAATGATTTCGTGCAGATTGCTCATCATCTGGCAGCCGTTGCAGACGCCCAGCGCAAAGGTGTCAGCACGCCGGAAAAACATTTCGAATTCGTCGCGCGCGCGCCGGTTGAACAGAACTGATTTTGCCCAGCCCTCTCCTGCTCCCAGCACGTCGCCGTAGGAAAATCCGCCGCATGCGGCCAGGCCCTGGTAATCCTGCAGCGAAACACGTCCCGCGATGATGTCGCTCATGTGCACGTCGGTCGCGGCGAAGCCCGCCCGGTCAAAGGCTGCGGCCATTTCCACCTGACCGTTCACGCCCTGTTCGCGCAAAATGGCGATTTTCGGCCTGACCCCGCTGTGAATGTAAGGCGCGGCTATGTCGTCGTTCACGTCGAAACTCAAATGCACGTGCAGACCAGGATCGGCGGCATCGAGAATGCGATCGTATTCCTGCTGCGCACACTCCGGGTTGTCGCGCAACTTCTGCATCTGATAAGTAGTCTCCGACCAGGCACGCTGCAGATCGACGCGCTGCTCGGCGAATACCGGTTTGTTGTTGCGCAGAAACTGGATTTCATCCTTGTCGTTGAGACCGCCAATGACAAAACTCACATCGCGCAGACCGGCTTCTGCCAGGATTTCCAGCACGGCCTGATGCTGCTCCGTTTTTATCTGGAGCACCGCCCCGAGTTCCTCGTTGAACAACACCGACAGGGTGCGCTCCCGAGTCCGGCCACCCAGTATCTCCGGTCTCAGTTCGTAACCATCCACATCGCTGGCGAGTGCATCGAAGCATAATTGATCGAGATTGACCGTGATGCCCGCATGGCCGACAAAAGCCATCTCGCACAACGTCACAAACAGGCCGCCGTCGGAACGGTCGTGGTAAGCAAGTAGCCTGTTTTCGCGATTCAAACGTTGCAGCGCGGCAAACAGTCCTTTGAGTTTCTGCGCATCATCCAGATCCGGGGCGATGTTGCCCACTTGCTTATACACCTGCGCCAGCGCTGACCCGCCCAGACGGTTTCTGCCTGCGCCCAGATCGATCAGGATCAGTTCCGTCTCGCCGCAATCCGTGCGCAATTGCGGCGTAAGAGTCTCGCGCGCATCCGTCACGCGCGCAAAAGCAGAGACGATCAGCGACAGCGGCGCGGTCACTTCCTTCCTGGTTCCCGCAACCTGACTGCCGTCTGCCTCTTCCCACACCGTCTTCATCGACATGGAATCCTTGCCCACCGGGATGCTGATTCCCAGTTGCGGACACAATTCCATCCCTACGGCATGGACTGCGTCATACAAGCCCGCGTCCTCGCCCGGATGCCCCGCCGCCGCCATCCAGTTGGCGGAAAGCTTGATCTCGCCGATATGCTCAATCAGCGCTGCGGCGATATTGGTGATGGCCTCGCCCACCGCCATGCGCGCGGCCGCAGCAGGATCGAGCAGCGCCAGCGGCGTGCGTTCGCCCACGGCGAAAGCTTCACCCAGATAAGTCTGATAGCCCATCAATGTCACTGCCACATCCGCCACCGGAATCTGCCACGGTCCCACCATCTGGTCACGCGCAGTCATGCCGCCGACCGTGCGATCGCCGATGCTGATGAGAAAAGTCTTATCCGCCACCGCCGGCAGGCACAACACCCGGTATGCGGCTTCCTTCAAATCCAGCCCTGCCGGGTCGAACGGTACCAGCGCCTTGCTGATGTGACTAACCTCGCGCGTCATTTTCGGCGGTTTGCCCAGCAGCACCGCAAGCTCCATGTCCACCGGCAGCGGCCGCTCGCCGAATGCCGGATCAATCACCGTGAGTTGCTGTTGCGCAGTTGCCACACCCACCACTGCAAACGGGCAGCGTTCGCGCTCACAAATCTCCCGGAACCGTGGCAGCGACTCCGGCCCAATGACAAGCACATAACGCTCCTGCGCCTCATTGCTCCAGATCTGCAGCGGCGACATGCCCGGCTCTTCCGAGGGGATGTCGCGCAGATTAAAACGTCCCCCGCGCCCCGCACCGTGCACCAGTTCCGGCAGTGCATTGGACAAGCCGCCCGCGCCGACATCGTGTATCGACAGAATCGGGTTGGACTCGCCCTGCCTTTCCATCTGCCAGCAACGGTCGATCACTTCCTGCGCGCGCCGCTCCATTTCCGCGTTACCGCGCTGCACCGAATCGAAATCGAGGCTTTCCACATTCGCGCCGGTATCCATGCTGGAAGCCGCGCTGCCGCCAAGACCGATCAGCATTCCCGGTCCGCCCAACTGGATCAGCAATGCGCCCGGCAGAAATTGCTGCTTGAATGAGTGCTGCTTGGAGATATGGCCTATGCCCCCCGCCAGCATGATCGGCTTGTGGTAACCGCGCACCTCGCCCGCAACCAGTTCTTCGAAAGTGCGGAAATACCCCGCCAGATTGGGCCGGCCAAACTCGTTGTTGAACGCCGCCCCGCCTATCGGTCCTTCCAGCATGATCTGCAGCGCTGAGGCGATGCGCGCGGGCTTGCCATAAGAACCGGCTTCGCCTGCTTCCTGGTATTTCTCCCACGGCTGGACAGATCCGGGAATGTTCAGATTGGAAACCGAAAACCCCGTGAGCCCCGCCCTGGGTCTGGCGCCGCGGCCAGTGGCACCTTCGTCACGGATTTCACCGCCTGCACCGGTGGCGGCGCCGGGGTAAGGCGATATCGCGGTGGGGTGATTATGCGTTTCCACTTTCATCAGAATATGCGCTTGCTCCTCGGCATGGCCGTAAGCATGATCCTTGCCGGGATAAAAGCGCGCGACCTTCGCTCCTTCGATGATGGACGAGTTGTCCGCATAAGCCACTACCGTGCCTTGCGGATGCTGCTGGTGGGTATTGCGGATCATCGCAAACAGCGAGTGCGGCTGCGGCTTGCCGTCTATCACCCAGTCGGCGTTGAAAATCTTGTGACGGCAATGCTCCGAATTGGCCTGGGCAAACATCATCAGTTCAACATCGGTGGGATTGCGCCCGATGCGCCCAAAATTGGCCGCGAGATATTCGATTTCGTCTGGCGACAGCGCCAGCCCCATGTCGCTGTTGGCACGTTGCAACGCCGCCATTCCACCAGCCAGCACATCTACCGTGTGGAGCGGCGCAGGCGCATAATACCGGAACAGTTTTTCCGCATCGTCAAACGAGCTGAACACCGCCTCGGTCATGCGATCGTGTATCAGTGCGAACAGTGCCGCTCTCGCTGCCGCAGCAAGCTCACCTGTGGTTTGAACGTAAAATGCCACGCCGCGCTCCAGCCGCCCGACTGCTTCCAGTCCGCAATGACGGGCGATGTCGGTGGCCTTGGACGACCACGGCGAAATGGTGCCGGGACGCGGCAGCACCAGCAGCAATTCGCCTGCAGGTTCTTCGCCCTGCTGCGCTGCACCATAGGTCAGCAGCTTCGCAAGAATGGCGTTTTCATCTGGCCGCAGATCGCGCTCCACCGCGCAAAAATGCCAATATTCGGCGTAAATGTGGGAAACTTGCGGAGCGGCGGTTTTGAGTGCGGCCGTTAATTTTTCCAGACGGAATGGGGAAAGGGCGCTACCGCCGCGGAGTCGAAGCATCAGGAAAAATGAGGCGATGAATTGGAAAGCGTAATTTTACACGAGAAAACAAGCTGCCCGCAGCCCGATAAGCTGGCAAGTAATGCCCGGATCAACCCTGAAATATGATTAATCCCACTCCCGTCTACACTGCTGCCGAGATCCGCGCCATCGAGCAGCTTGCCGCCGCTCTGCCTGCTCCGCGTACCTTGATGGAAAAAGCCGGCCTGGCTGCTGCCGAAATTGCGCGCGACCGGCTGCTCACTGATGACCGCAACACGGTGCTGGTACTGGCTGGCCCCGGCAACAACGGCGGCGATGCTTTCGTCGTTGCCCGCCATCTGCAAGCCTGGTGGTTCAAGGTCACGCTGGTATTCAGCGGCGAACGCGAACGCCTGTCCGCTGATGCCAAACAGGCGCTGGATGCCTGGCTGGCTGCAGGCGGCGAGATCCTGACCGGAATCCCCGCAGATAAAACCTGGGATATAGTGATAGACGGACTGTTCGGTATCGGTCTCGAACGCGATCTGGCAGGCAAATACCTGGAACTCGTCAATGCGGTCAACCGCCTGCACCTGCCGGTGCTCGCGCTCGACATCCCGAGCGGCCTGGGCAGCGACAACGGCAATGTTTATGGTGCAGCGATTCGTGCCGCCGTGACGGTCACGTTCATCGGCCTCAAACCCGGCCTGCTGACTCAGCATGGTCTCGACTATTGCGGGGAGATTTTGCTCCGCGAGCTTGATCTCGACGCATCTTCCCTGGTTGAACCCCATGCCTGGAAACTGGACCAGGCTTACGCGCAGAAACTGCTGCTGCCGCCGCCGCGCCCCGCCAACAGTCATAAAGGCATGTTCGGCAGCGCCGGCATCATCGGCGGTGCAACCGGCATGGTGGGTGCGGCGTTTCTGGCTGGAACCGCCGCGCTGAAACTGGGTGCAGGGCGTGTCTATCTCGGCTTGATGGCTGCCGAGGCGCCGGGTGTGAACACCGCACAGCCTGAATTGATGCTGCATCCGGTGCACGAGCTGTTCAAACTCGATCACCTCAGTTGCCTGGTCGTCGGCCCCGGTCTGGGCATAGAACCCGATGCTCATTTCTGGCTGGGCAGCGCGCTGGAATCTGCGCTGCCGCTGGTGCTGGACGCCGATGCATTGAACTTGATCGCCGCCCACCCCCGGCTTGCCGGCCTGCTGCGCTCACGCTCGGCTGCTGCTATCCTCACCCCACATGCCGCAGAAGCTGCGCGGCTGCTCGACACCGACACGGCAGCGATACAGCATGACCGCATGGCGGCGGCGGCCAGACTGGCGCAGCGTTTCAACTGCTGTGTGGTGCTGAAAGGCGCCGGCAGCATTTGTGCTACGCCCGATGGCAGACGCTACCTCAATACCAGCGGCAATCCCGGTCTGAGCAGCGCGGGAACAGGCGACGTGCTGTCCGGCATCATCGGTGCTTTGCTGGCGCAGGGATTGAGTGCGGAGAACGCATTGCTGCTGGCAGTCCATCTGCATGGCGCCGCAGCGAATGCGCTGCTGCAAGCGCACGGCGGCCCGATAGGAATGACTGCGTCGGAAATCACCGATGCGGCACGCAGCCTGTTAAATCAATGGATCAATAATTAGGGAAGCGCTGAACAAGTCACACCCCGTCATTCCGGGGCTGCTGAAAGCAGAACCCGGAATCCAGACTTTTCAATAAGTTGCTGGATTCCGGATAACCGCTTTGCGGTTTCCGGAATGACGAAACGTACTTGTTTAGTATGCCCTTAACCGTTTTTGTGATTTGAACTGAAAGGAACTCTCAGCATGTGCCATATATGTGACCAAAGAAATAGTGATCAGCAGAATCCCAGACAAGACCTAAGCAAGCGCTCATTTCTCAAACTGACTGCAGCTTCCGCCATTGGCTTGGGTTTTGTCGGCTCAGGGATTGCAACAGCCCAGGAAAAGAAAACCGCCAAGACTTACAGCAAAGCCCCGCCCAAACCTGAAAACGTACTGACACCCGACCAGGCTCTGGAAAGGTTGATGGAAGGCAACGAACGTTATGTTGCTGGCAAATCGATACCATTGGATTTCCATGACGTTCAAGACTCCCTGGTTAAAGGACAAAACCCTTATGCCACCATTCTGGGTTGCTCCGATTCCAGGGTCAGCCCTGAACATTGCTTTGATGAGGCCCAGGGCGACCTGTTTGTAGCCCGAGGCGCGGGCAATTACCTGACGAATGACAATATAGCCACATTAGAGTATTCAGTTGCCGTATTGAATACGCCGCTGATCATGGTGCTAGGGCACGAAAGTTGCGGCGCTGTCAAAGCGGCGATAGATGCCGTTGATCATCATAAAGATTTCCCTGGGCATATCCAGTTGTTGGCCAGCGCGATAGCACCGGCAGTCAGAGCGGTCAGCGATACTTCCAGCAGTCGCTTGATCAACGTGACCAAGAAAAACGTCATCATGACTGTTGAAAGGCTGAGGAATAAAACACCCATTCTGGACTACTATCACGACCAGAAGAGAATTCGCGTGGTCGGCGGCTTGTATCACCTTGATACCGGCAGGGTCGAGCTGATAGCTTAAATGTAGTTTCTTATAACGTTGTTCACCATTAAATCGAGGCGCGATGGCGGCTTTGCGGAATGGGATGCACGAAAGGCTCGGAACGAAGGGTTGACCCCATTCGCTCCGAGCCTGACACCGCAAACCGCCCGTAACGCACCGTCCCCTAAGGATTGCGGCAACGTATCTTCTTAACACATTCCTTCGGTTACTTTTTTATTGAGGTAATTCGCCAGTGACGATCTGGCCGAGTTTCTTACCCTGCCGTGCTATGATTACGTTGACTGATAAACGGGTTGTGGGAAGTTCCAAACTGACGGCCAGGGGAGTTATGTCATGAAGACCGTAAGACAATTACTGCAAGGTAAGGGCTACGAGGTAGCGAGCATCGAGCCGGACAAATCGGTGTATGACGCCATGCAATTGATGGCTGCCAGGAACATCGGCGCGCTGCTGGTGCTGGAAACCGGCAAATTGATCGGCATCATCACTGAAAGAGATTATTCCCGTAAGGTACATATACTGGATAAATCCGTGCGCGATGTTCTGGTAAAAGATATCATGACCAGCCAGGTAGCGTATGTGAGTCCCGACTACACCGCCGAGGATTGCATGGCGTTGGTTACCGAGATGCGGGTACGCCATTTGCCGGTGCTGGAAAACGATCAGGTAATTGGCATTATCTCCATCGGCGACTTGGTCAAGGATGCCATCTCCGACCGGGAATTTGTCATTCACCAGCTCGAACGTTACATATACGGAATTCGCTGATTGAAACAGAATTGATGGTTTCCGCCATGAAATCAGGCAGCCGCGTCAGGTTCATTAAGCCGCGCCAGAATCTGGTGGCACGCTGCATCCCGTAGTTGCAATGCCGCTTGCCAGTCGTGTCCTGCTGCAAGCAGGGGCTCGCCAACCGGCACTTTCTCAGTTCAATGTGATCTACCTATTTCACGTAGCACTTATAGGTCGAACTCTTGAAAATTTCGACCGTTGCGGCGCCGCTATGATCGACCTGAGTAATAATGTGCGAGTTGGTGTTTTCATTTGGCCTTTATTTCAAATTTACCACGCATACCCTTAAAGTGTCCTGGTCGCGGACAGGCAAAATCGACCGTGCCGATCTCGGTAAATTGCCACACTAGTTCCCCGCTCTTGCCCGGATCAACGCTTACCAAGTTGGGATCGGGGTGCTCCACGTCGGGATATTTTTTCATCATCGCGGCATGTTTATCCAGTTGTGCCATCGAGCCAATCATCATATCGTGCTTTTTTTCGCCTGCATTCCTGAGGACAAGCTTCACCGTTTCACCCTGTTTCACTTTTATTTCAGCAGGCTTGAAACGGTTATCGACCATGGTTATCTCGATAGTGCGTGACACTTTGCCCGGATCGCCGAGCTTGCCGACAACCGCCGACCCCTCTCCGCTGTCAGAATAGGCTTGAGCAACGGCGCCAGCCGGAATCAAGCTTATTGCCAAGACAGATGCAATGAAAATTTTTTTCATTTGACCCTCCTGTAAAGTAACGGATGCGAATCTATTGATAGTACCGCTGCAATCTATCCCCTCTGGAACTGGTATCAGCAGGGTGCGAACGTCAGGCAGCTGATCTCGCCCTTGCTGCGCCCAACCCGGATGTTCTCGGTTATGCATTCAAAGTCATCGTTGAACTTGCATGCTTCAACCTTGCAGGCGCCAATCCCTGCCGTGCGCATGGCAGCTTTG
Source organism: Nitrosospira sp. (assembly GCA_043721435.1). Taxonomy (GTDB): domain Bacteria; phylum Pseudomonadota; class Gammaproteobacteria; order Burkholderiales; family Nitrosomonadaceae; genus VFJL01. The sequence continues at coordinate 53,373 of JAYSQR010000063.1, forward strand.
GTGTGGTTCCTGTTGCCGAAAAATGTGTCGCAGCCGGGATGCACCCCGTCGCCGATGGTGATGGCCCGCGCGTGGCAGTCGTTGTTGAGGTTGTATGCGCATTCAGTCACACTGCACTCGGAAACGAGGGGTGTTTCGATGGTAATGGTTTTCATGTGGAATTCTCCTGTTGCGTGATGGAAGAAAGTAATGGGACAAGTGAAACTCCGCGAAAAAATCTACGGAGAAGAGGACTGCCGGACAATGGCTGCGCGAAAATATTCCTCTTCCTTATGCGTAGACATTCTGGGGCAAGATTTCAAGGCAAAAATGAAGTCCGGGTTGAGGCCTGACTCAATTTGCAAGAAGCGTTCCACCGCTGGATGAGTAGGGGACACGTCAGTGTGATAAAGATGCGGCGGTAGCGGTAGCGGTAGCTCTAGCTTATTTGCCGGGCACTTAGCCGGAGGCACAAATCGCCTACGCTACCAAAACACTGCCACTCTGCACTGCCACTCTGCGACGGTAAGCCCGGCAATGCAGAATCTTGAGGAAAGTAGAAAGAAATTGTACTAGAATGAATATCAGTATCCCGCTGTATGTATGACTGGCTAGCCGCTAAAAGATGAATGCTGGCGCAGTGCATAGTTTTCCGGAACCCAACCCGGCTCACTCAATCAGAAAGGAGAATACCAATGTCCATACTCGTCACCCTTCCCGCTCCCGACTTCACCAAGCCCGCCGTCCTGCCCGATGGCAGCTTCGATGAGGTTTTCAATTTTCATAGCCGGATCCGCGGTAAGTACGCGGTGCTGTTTTTCTATCCGCTGGATTTCACCTTCGTCTGCCCCTCGGAAATCCTCGCCCACTCTCACCGGGTGGAGGAATTCCGCAAACGCAATGTAGAAGTAGTGGGAGTATCGGTGGACTCCCAGTTCACCCACTACGCCTGGCGCAACACCCCGGTGGACAAGGGCGGCATCGGTCCGGTGGGCATCCCCTTGGTGGCTGACGTGGGCGGCGAGGTGATGCATGCCTACGGTGTCAGTCATCCGGATCACGTCGCCCTGCGCGCCTCGTTCCTGATCGACAAGCAAGGTATCGTGCGCCACCAGGTGGTCAACGACCTGCCGCTGGGGCGCGATGTCGACGAGATGCTGCGTATGGTGGACGCGCTGCAATTCCACGAATTCCACGGTGAAGTCTGTCCGGCCGGCTGGAAAGCTGGGGAACCCGGCATGAAGGCCAGCCCCGAGGGCGTGGCCGAATATCTCGGCGCCCATGCCGCGGAGCTGTGAGCCGGGTATGGCTGTTCCACCCCGGTATTTTTCGCAACCACAAAGGAGAAACACATGGACTTCGATAAAGGCAAGGCTACCGCGCTGTTGAACAAGATCATGGAACTCGAGCTCGCCGGGGTGGTGCGCTATACACATTACGCATTGATGGTCTACGGCTACAACCGCATTCCCATCGTGGACTGGCTCAAGAAACAGGCCGAGGAAGGGTTGCTGCATGCTCACCAGGCGGGCGAACTCGTCACCCTGCTGGGCGGACATCCCTCACTTGCCATCGGACCGCTGCTGGAAACACACCAGCACGACGTCGCTGACATACTCAAGGAATCCCTGGCGCACGAAAGCGAGGCCCTCAGGGTCTATTATCAACTGCTGGAACTGGCCCAGGGCAAATCGGTGCTGCTGGAAGAATACGCGCGCAACCTCATCACCGAAGAGGAGATGCATGCCGATGCAGTCAATAAGATGCTGCGCCGGACGGGGGAAACGGGTGTGTATGAGGGACGCTAATAGCTGACGTTGAATTTGACCCTGCGCTGTTGCACCGGTCGATCAGCCGATACCAGAATGCTTCCGGGAAAGACGCTGCTACCCTTTACGCTGCATCTGCAACATTTCGGCGGCGTGCTGGCGCGTGGTCTCGGTGATTTTCACACCGCCCAGCATGCGGGCAATTTCCTCGGTTCGCTGCTGCTGATCAAGCGCGGTGATACGGCTGGTTATTTTCCCGCCGTTGGCCGGATCGGCTGATTTTACGACCTGCCATTGCTGATCTGCCGCCGACGCGACTTGCGCCAGATGGGTGACGCACATTACCTGGCGCTCCTCTCCGAGCTTTTTCAGCATGGCACCGACAATTTCCGCTACGCGTCCGCCGATGCCGGCATCCACTTCATCGAATATCAGCGTCGGCGCCGTGCCGATCTTGCTGGTGATGACCTGTATCGCCAGGCTGATACGCGACAATTCGCCGCCGGAAGCGACTTTCGCCAGAGCTCTCAGCGGCAATCCCTGATGAGCGGAAACCTGGAACTCGATTTGTTCCATGCCATGTGCATTGCCTTGTGCCAGCGGTATTAACGCCACGGCGAATTCCCCGCCCGTCATGGCCAGGGTCTGCATCGCGGCGCTGACCTGCTGCGCCAGTGTTCTGGCCGCCTTGTCTCTGGCTGCAGTCAATTTCCTGGCAAGCTTGAGATATTCCTCCCTGGCCGCTGCTTCTTCTTTCGCCAGCGCCTCACCATCGCCACCCTGGGCCAGCTCTTCCAGCCGCGCAGTGGATGTCGCCAACAGATATGGCAATTCGTCGGGGGTCACGCGATACTTTCTGGCGGCGGCGTGAATCGCGGTCAGGCGCTGTTCCATCTCCTGCAGACGTTGCGGATCGAGATCGAGGCGCTGCTGGTAATGCCCCAGTTCGTACACCGCTTCCTGTAACTGGATCTGCGCCGATTCCAGCAAATCGAGCACGGTTTTCAGGCTGCTGTCGTAATCCAGCAAACTCTGCAGCCGGGCGATAACCGCATTGATTTGTGCCAGCGAGGCCAATTCGCCTTCCGACAGAATCTCCAACCCCATCTGCGTTGCTTCCAGCAGGCTTGCAGCATGCGACAAGCGGCTGTGATCGGCTTGCAGGGTCTGCCACTCACCGGGTGAAAAGTTCAGCGTGGCGAGTTCGCGCACCTGCCATTGCAGTTGTTCGCGCTCCTGCAGAAATGCGACGGCGTTCTGCTCCCAGGCCGTGCGCCGCTGCTGCAAGCTCTGCCAGCGGCGATAGGCTGCAGTCACTGTCTGCGCCAATTCGCGGCTGCCGGAAAAAGCGTCGAGCAGGTCACGCTGCGCCTCGCTGCGCAGCAGGGATTGATGCGCATGCTGGCCATGGATATCGATCAGTTGCTCCCCCGCCGCACGCAACTGCTGCAGAGTGGCGGAACGGCCGTTAATGAAACTGCGCGAACGTCCGCTGGCGTCTACCACGCGGCGCAGCAGGCATGTGCCGCTGTCATCGCCATCGTTTTCCAGATCGTTTTCGCGCAACCAGTCTGCCAATCCCGGTAATCCGCTCACGTCGAACTCCGCGCTGATTTCGGCACGCTCGCAGCCATTGCGTATCTGGCCCGCTTCGCCGCGCTCGCCCAAGGCAAGTGACAGCGCGTCGATCAGAATGGATTTGCCCGCGCCGGTTTCGCCGGTGAGCACGGTGAAACCGGGGGAAAATTCCAGCTCCACCCGGTCAACGATGACAAAATCCTGGATGCTCAAGAACCTCAGCATGAATGCCTATTTTTGCGGAAAACCGCTCCAGCCGAGCTTCTCGCGCAGCATGCGGTAATAGCTGTGATCGGCGGAATGCAGCAATCTCACCGTGTGCGGGGAACGCCGCACGACAACTTTGTCATTCTCCTGCAAGTCGAAATGGAAATGACTGTCGGAGTGAACGCGCGCGTCCGCAGTGCGGTGCATCAATATTTCAACGGTGGCGTCAGGCCCTACGACGATAGGACGATTGCTCAGGGTATGGGGACTCACCGGCACCAGCGCAATCAAGTCAAGGCTGGGGTGCAGGATAGGCCCGCCCGATGACAAGGCGTAAGCGGTAGAACCAGTGGGAGTGGCTACAATCAGACCATCGGCGCGTAGCGAGTAAACGTATTCGCCATTGATATGCACCTCGAATTCGATCATGCTGCCGCCGCTACCCCGGTTCACCGCCACATCGTTTAACGCCAGGGCGCTGAACACGCTGGCTTCGGCGCGTACAACTTCGGCAGACAGCAACATGCGCCGCTCGGTAACATAGCGGCCATCGAGCATGGCGCCGACAGTTTCCAGCATGGTGTCGATGGAAAGATCGGTGAGAAAACCAAGCCGCCCCTGATTGATGCCGACCAGCGGCACATCAAACGGTGCGAGCTTGCGCGCGATATTGAGCATGGTGCCGTCACCACCCAGAACAATGGCAAGGTCGGCGCGCGCACCGATCTCCTCCAGCGCAAGGGCGGGATACTGTTTTGCTGCCACTTCGGAGGCGGTGAGACAATCCAGCAGCACTTCGAGATTGCGGCTTTGCAGATATTGCCCCAGACGCAACAATGGCGCCACGATTTCCGGATTCTTATGCTTGCCGATCAGAGCTATGGTTTTAAATGGAGAACTCATCGCTGGATATGAATAATTATTAGGCTGCAGGTAAGCCAGCTCGTAAAACAACGTTCTCAAGATTAAACCATATCGGGCTGGGGGTGACAAAGAATTCTGAGAATTATGGGCACCCGCCCCTGCCTTGCCCGCATCCCGGGGAGCATCTGAACAAATCCCACGCGGGCGTGACGGAGGACTTATTCGGCGGTTCCCTGGTGTAGAATAAGCGCATGCTTAACCAACGCGCCCAAATCCTGCTCAAGACTCTGGTCGAGCGCTATATCACCGAAGGCCAACCGGTGGGTTCCCGCTCGCTTTCCAAATTCTCTGGACTGGATTTGAGTCCCGCCACCATCCGCAACGTGATGGCTGACCTGGAAGAAATGGGTTTTGTTACCAGTCCCCATACCTCTGCCGGGCGCGTACCAACTCCGCGCGGTTACCGTTTTTTCGTCGACACGTTGCTGGTGGTCAGGCCGCTGGACAGTGTCGAAATCCACCACCTGGAAGACCAACTGCATCTAGACAATCCGTCACGGCTGATCAATTCCGCATCTCAATTGTTGTCGGAATTGACGCGTTTTGCCGGGGTGGTGGTTACCCCAAAGCGCAGCGGTGCGGTATTCCGCTATATCGAATTCATGGCGTTATCGGAGAAACGCATCCTGCTCATCATCGTCACGCCTGAAGGCGATGTGCAGAATCGGGTACTTTTCACCGACAGAGTCTATAGCCACACCGAATTGATTGAGGCAGCGAATTTCATCAACCAGAATTACGCCGGTTGCGACCTGGATGAAATCCGCAGCCGCCTCCAGGGCGAGCTGAAACAATTGCACCACGACATGACCGATCTCATGACCGCAGCCATCGAGGTGGGCGGGGAGGCCATCAGGGAAAGCAGCGATGCCGTGGTGGTGGCGGGTGAGCGCAAACTGCTGGATGTGCATGATTTGGCCGGTAACATGACCAGCCTGAAAAAACTGTTTGATCTGTTCGAGCGCAAAACTGCGTTGCTGCAGTTGCTGGAACTCAGCCGCCAGGCGCAAGGCGTGCAGATTTTTATCGGCGGCGAGTCGGGCGTGGTGACGCTGGATGAATTCAGTGTGGTCACTGCCCCTTACGAAGTGGATGGAATAATCGTCGGTACCGTCGGCGTGGTCGGACCCACACGCATGGCTTACGAACGTATCATTTCGATTGTGGATGTAACTGCTAGGTTGCTTTCCAGCGCGCTGTCGCAGCATTAGGCCGCCCTATTAGTCAGGCGTCATAGCCATGCCGCCTGCCGATTGAGGCGCGCTGAATCCATCTGCTCAACGCTCAATACTATTGATCTTTACATAACTCATGACAGTTGCCATTACCGTAGCCGTCATTCCCGCACAAGCGGGAATCCAGACAATTGACAAGGCTCGCACGCAGTGGGACAACACCCCAAACACGGCTTTGGCCACTACGCGGAGATTTGATGACAACCTGGATTCCGGCCTGATGAAACTACTAACCACCCGACTAAGCTGGCAAAAAACGCCAGCAAAGTCGCTGGTTATTCGCCGGAATGACGAATTGATGG
>JAYSQR010000064.1:0-2856 GCA_043721435.1 Nitrosospira sp.
GCATTTAGCTTCTCGGCGATGATCGGAATATTTTTTGGGTTCTATCCGGCGAAGCGGGCGGCGGGGTTGCGGCCGGTGGAGGCTTTGCGGTATGAATAGGTAGCGCGCCATTGGCTCTCCCACGCTATTACAAATAGCCGGTTTGTGTGTACCAGCGTGTGCACGGTTCCTGGCTGTTCATGGCGCAGAATCCACCCCTCTTCAATGGAGCCGGTGTGAAGCCAGCAACTATCGCTGGGTGCGCGATCATCAGCTGACCTCAGTGCCATCCGCTCGCAGGAGTCCTGCATATAGCAGGGCAAGGAACAGGCCAGACGACAAAAGTGAGGCGACTCGCAATACGAGTGCGACCTGCAGACCGTCTATCAGGCGGACTCCGGAGACATGCGCTGATAGCCCCACAGACAGTTCCTGAATACCGCCAACTGACTGCAGCAATGTAGCGAGGCTGGTCAGAGTCCCGGCGGAAGCGACAAAGAGGATTGTCAGGGTCGGTATTTCTGGCAACAGAAGCGTGGCCACAAGCCAATAGCTGGAAACGAATCCGGTGGCAGTCATCGCGGAAGTGGCAACAAGACGTTGCAGATTGCGTTTCCGCAGAAAAGGCTCGACCAAAGTAACGATTGATTGGCGTTTCCGGAAGTGCCGCCACAGAAGGGGCAACAGCAGGGCAAGCATAACTAGAATTAGGGTTGGGGTCGTTTTGGCTGCGAACAACAAGCCCGTTGACCATATACTCACTGCTGTGTAACACAGCAGAAAGATTGAAGTCGCAAACGTAAAAATGACGAGTCCAGCCGTGATCTCCCTGATTTTGAGTCCACTCTGTTGATGCAGAAGCACATATTTGAGAGTTGTCCCAAGTGGCAATCCGCCGGCCGAATTGCCGAATGTGCCGAGTACGCTGAGATGGAGTGATTTCACAAAACTGATCTTGCGATCGTAAATGGTGACAATATTTTTGATGATCAACGCGTTCAGTAAGTTGAGTACTCCCGATGCCACGGTCGCAACCGCGGCAACTGATAGGCTAATGCGCTCAAGGAGTACCCCCTCCATGATCACCCAGAAGATGAGCGTCCCAAGAATCGCCATCCCTACGAGCGGTTTGAGCCACCTAACCATGCGTTTTATGCGCGTCTCCATGACGGTGGAAGTCCCTCGCATCCACATCTATAGGGGTTCAAAACGCACTTATTGACTCACCAAGTTCAGACAGATGCTCCGAAATCGCTCACCAAACCTGTCCCACGAGAATTCTTTGGCAAAGGCGATGCATTGCGTTCGCCATTTTTCATTGTCAGCGTGCAGCAGGTGTCTCAGGATCATGGCAGATAGTTCGGGATAGTTCCCGGGGATTGCGAGATATCCGGACACGCCGTTATGCACAGCGTCCGGAACGCCTCCGGCAGCGAACGCCGCAGTTGGCAGGCCGTGCGCGGCTGCCTCAATGGCAACCATGCCAAAACCCTCGGTATCTCCAGGCACATCGAGCACAGGAAAGATGAGCATTGTACTAGACGCATAGGCCTGTGAGAGCATCCCGTCATCGACTCTTCCCAGCATGGTCACGTGCTGTTCTAACCCGTTCGATTTGATCGCATCCTGAATGCGTTGGGTTTGACCTCGTGCATGTCTCAGCGCCTTCTCCGGTTCTGCGCCAATGATGACAAGTTTGATGTCTGGGCGCTGCGCTATCAAGGTCGGCATGCTTCGCTCAATGAATTCAGCCATGCCCTTGCGCTCACTCAATCTGCCAACACTCAGTAAGATGACCCGTCCTTCGGCGTCCGCCAGCTTACGGAATGCGCTCGAATCGAGCTGATGTCCTTCGGCGGGAAGCGTAACGCCGGGGTGCAGCAAGCCTATCTTGCGGCTGTCGATACCCACCTTCTCAGCAAGGCGCGTGGTGTTTTGACTAATCGAGAGAACCTGGTCGAAGCGTCGCAACATCGGTATGAATGACATACGGTAAAAAAAATTATCAGCGACGAGGTCTAGCCCGTATACGAAACACAGCGATTTCGCCCCCGCGACGCGCGCCGCAAACAAAGCTGCCGGCGCTGTAATGCTGCTGCCGGAGACGACCAGATCGGGAGCGTATTCTCTGGCCATGCGATATGCGTGGAACTGGGCAACGACAAGAAATGACACGATCGGGAAAAGCGGGACGGACGACACTGACGTGCCCGTCGAAACAAACTTCGCGCAGCCAGCAGGCCCAACGAGAGCCGTATCGTGATCGCGCGCAATCTCGGCGTATGCGTGATAGAGAAAACGCTCCATGCCTCCCGTCGTGGGCGGGAAATTGCGGGTAACGAATAGCACTTTCATGCGTTCATCATTATTGTTAGACAGGTGTGATTCGACCAGACGAGCACGTCGCGTAAATAAACTCGCCGTACATTCAGGTCGTATGCGATCTGGGCTTTGTCAACAGCCATAAATAGGTAGGACATAGCCAGTACGCAACCTTCAAAAACAAAATAGAGAATTTCTGCTTTAGAGAGCCTGGAGCGATGACTTCGGTTGCACCGAATTGCTCCGGGCTCTTGACCACGCGCATGGTGTAGTCGACATTCTCAAACCCAACCACCAGCTTCTTCAGCCCCCAGTAGGTCAGATGGTTTTCGTAGTAATACGTGCCGCGACGAAGTAGCCTAAGGTAGAGATGAGACAATAATTTAGGCAGGATCGATAGAAATGGCAGCCTGTAATGCGGCTCAATGAGGCTTAGACGGTTCCCGGCTGTGAAGTAACAGACACCGCCGGGTTTCAGCACACGGTTGATCTCGCCCATCAGCGCCGCTGCATCCGGGACATGTTCGTAAACATGCATGCAAATCACGACATCGA
>JAYSQR010000065.1:0-19398 GCA_043721435.1 Nitrosospira sp.
TTCATCCGGGGTGAGAGAGGGAGCCCCCCAAGGGGGGGCAAAGACTGCTCCATAAGTAATACAACGAATGGGTCGACTGGAAATCAAATGACCCTGCAAACCAAAAATCTGACTCTGCAATATCCTGGCAAATTGCTGTGCCGCGATTTGAATCTCACCATCAATCCTGGTGAGTGCTGGGCCATCCTCGGCCAGAATGGCTGCGGCAAGACCACTTTGATCCATGCGCTGGGCGGCTTGCGTCCCGCTGATAGCGAGGGTGCAGCTGGCGTGACAGTAGCGGGAAAAGCACCGCAAGACTGGTCGCGGCGCGAGCTTGCCTGCAAGCTCGGCATCATGTTGCAGGAGGAGCCCGGCGAGTTCTGGGGCAATGTGCAGGAATACGTGTTGCTGGGGCGGCATCCGCATGTCAGGAACCTGTTCGGCTGGGAGGCGACCGACCAGGACGTCGCGCTGCAGGCCATCGAGCGCATGGAATTGACCGCTCTCGCCCAGCGTCCGCTGGGTACACTTTCTGGCGGCGAGCGTCAGCGCGCGCGTATTGCCTTGCTGCTTGCCCAGTCGCCGCAGTGCTATTTACTGGATGAGCCGCTGCAACATCTCGACCTGCGCCACCAGTTATTCACTATGACGCTGTTCAGGGAGCTGGCCTTGCAGGGCAACGCGGTGATGATGGTGCTGCACGACATTACCTGGGCCAGTCGTTATTGCGATCATGTGCTGATGTTGTTCGATAATGGCCGCACCCTCGCCGGGAGTACGGAAGAAATACTCAACCGCTCCAATCTGGAGACGCTGTACCAGTGCAGTCTGGAGGAATCCGGCACGGGCAGCGCGCGCCATTTCGTGCCGGGAATGGTGTCGGGTGTATAATCCACAACTTGATGCCCACCTCATTGCGTAATGATCCGTAGACTTCTTCATCGCGTTTTCAAGCGCAAACCATCTGCTTCTGTTTCCGCTCCCACCGCTGTCGGCACCGGACTGCATATTATCCCGCGCAAGAAACATGGTATTTCATCCCATCGTATCAGCCCCTGCGCATTGAAAGTCACGGCAGATCTGCAGCAGGCGGGGTATTCCGCTTTCGTGGTGGGGGGAGCAGTACGCGACCTGCTGCTGGGGCTGGAGCCGAAAGATTACGATGTCGCCACCAATGCTACGCCCGAGGATGTGCGTGCCGTATTTCGCCGCTCGCGCATCATCGGTCGCCGCTTTCGCCTGGTGCATGTAATGTGTGGCGCTGAAACTGTGGAAGTATCTACTTTCCGTGGCAATTCCTCCCCGGATGAGGATGAAGGGGCAGCAGCAAAAAAGCATGCCGACGAGCACGGACGTCTACTGCGCGATAATGTATTTGGCAGTCAGGAAGAGGATGCAGTACGGCGCGACTTCACCGTGAATGCATTATTTTATGATCCTGCCAACGAAGAAATCTGGGATTACCTGAATGGCTACGATGATATCAAGGCAAAACGGCTACGCATCATTGGCGACCCTTTGCTGCGTTATCGCGAGGACCCGGTACGCATGCTGCGTGCGGTACGGCTGGCAGCCAAACTTGAAATGCAGGTTGATGCCGCCAGCGCTGCTCCCATCGGCGATCTGGCTCCGTTGTTGCGCAACGTGCCGCCGTCGCGGCTGTTTGATGAGATGCTGAAACTGCTGCTGTCCGGCCACGCATTGGCCTGCGTGGTGGATTTGCGTGCACGCGGGCTGCACCACGGTTTGTTGCCGATGCTGGATGTCATACTGGAGCAACCCTTGGGCGAGCGCTTCATTACACTCGCACTCAAAAATACCGACGAGCGCGTGCGGCAGGAGAAGCCGGTGTCCCCTGGCTTCCTGTTTGCGGCACTGTTATGGCACGAGGTGCTGGCGCAGTGGAACAGCCGGCAGGCTGCGGGAGAAAAACCCATGCTTGCGTTGCAGCAGGCAATGGACGATGTGCTGGCGGTACAGGATAAAGAGCTGGCGATTCCGCGCCGCTATGATGCCATCATGCAGGAAATCTGGGCGATGCAGCCGCGTTTTCTGGGGCGCGGAGGGCGCAGGCCGTTTCGTCTGCTGGAACATCCGCGCTTTCGCGCTGCTTATGACTTCATGCTGCTGCGCTGCGAAAGCGGCGAGATTGATGCAGAACTGGGTCAGTGGTGGGAGGCGTTCCAGCGAGTCGATGCCAGTGAACGTGAAACCATGTTGCTCAAGGATGAAATACCAAAGAAACGCAGAAAACGCCGCCGCCGTCCTGAAGCCGTGACTGACGCTGGGGCCAGCCCCGACAGTTTAGACGCGGACGCGGATGCGGTGATATCTTGACATCAGGCACCAAAGCGCAAGCGCTTTGCCATGCTTTCATTGCACTGGGCAGCAACCTGGCTAACCCGGCACTGCAGGTGCGGCGGGCTTTTGCCGAACTGTCCCAGCTTCCTGCCAGCCGTTTGTTGAATTGCTCCGCGATTTATCGCAGTGCGCCGGTGGGGCGGCTTGATCAGCCCGATTTCATCAACGCCGTGGCGCAGATTGAAACCAGTCTCGCGCCGCATGACCTGCTCAAAGCCCTGCTTGAGATCGAGCATCGCTGCGGGCGCGTGCGCACATCGCTCAACGCTCCACGCATTCTGGATCTGGATCTGCTGCTGTATGCTGATCTGCAATGCCACGAACCCGGTTTGACCCTGCCACATCCGCGCATGCACCAACGGGCATTCGTGTTGCAGCCGCTGCTGGAAATCGCACCGGATTGCCATATTCCCGGGCATGGTGCGGCGGCTGAATTGCTGGCCGCATGTGCCGGGCAGCGGCTCGAACGAGAGTAGCCATAGTGAAGCTGGAAAAGTATCGATACATCGTGGTTGAAGGCCCGATAGGCGTGGGCAAGACCAGCCTGGCACAGCGTCTGGCGCATCATCTGAACAGCGCGCTGCTGCTGGAGAAGCCTGCCGATAACCCGTTTCTTGAGAAGTTTTACAGCGATATTCCGCGTTACGCACTGCCGACACAATTGTTCTTTCTGTTTCAACGCGCTGCCCAGGTACAGGGCCTGGCGCAACTGGACATGTTCGCCCAGGCGACCGTGAGCGATTTCCTGCTCGACAAGGATCAACTATTCGCTGGGCTTACGCTGAGCGATGCCGAGCACGAACTCTATCAGCAGATTTACCGTCACTTGCAACCTCAGGCTCCGCAGCCCGATCTGGTGATTTATTTGCAGGCTTCTCCCGATACCTTGGTGGAACGCGTAAAGCGGCGTGGTAGCACCTTTGAGAAAAGTATTTCCGAGGATTATCTGTGGCGGCTGGCCGAAACCTACACACGGTTTTTTTATCAATATGAAACTGCACCGGTGATGATCGTCAACAGCGAGAATCTCAATTTTGTTGATAATCGGGAGGATTTTGATTTATTGTTGCAGCGACTGGAGCAGATGCGCGGTCCACGGGAATATTTCAATCGCGGATAGGGAGCTTCTGAACAAGTCCTCCGCCGCACTTGCGTGGGCTTTGCTCAGAGAATTCTCAGGAGATCAATGATGCGAACCACACTAAGTACGTTGCAGAAAATGCGTAATGATGGCGATAAAATCGCCATCGTCACCTGCTATGACGCGAGTTTTGCGGCAGTGCTGGAAAATGCCGGCGTCGATATCCTGCTGGTGGGGGATTCGCTGGGCAACGTGCTGCAAGGCGAGGAGACCACGCTACCGGTGACGCTGGACGACATGATCTATCACACCCGCTGCGTGGTGCGCGGATCGAGCAAGGCGTTCATCATGGTCGACATGCCTTTTGGCACTTCGCAGATCACACCGGAAGACACTTTCGAAAATGCTGCCGAACTTATGGCGGCAGGTGCCAACATGGTCAAGATAGAAGGCGGCTGCATCATGGCGGAAACGGTCGAGTTTCTTACCCAGCGCGGTATCCCGGTATGCGCCCACATCGGCCTGACGCCGCAATCGGTACACCAGTTGGGCGGCTATAAGCTGCAGGGCGAGAGCGACCATCAGGCGAAACAATTGATGGCAGATGCGGTGGCACTGGAAAAAGCCGGTGCAGGCATGCTGCTGATGGAAGTCGTCCCGGCTGCGCTCGCCAAAAAAATCACCAGGAAACTTTCCATTCCCACCGTCGGTATCGGCGCAGGTGCGGATTGCTCAGCACAGGTACTGGTGCTGTATGACATGCTGGGCATCTACTCGGGCAAGAAAGCCCGCTTCATGAAAAATTTCATGACTGGCGCGGGCAGCATCCAGGCGGCAGTGGAAAATTATGTCAAGGAAGTGAAAGCCGGAAAATTTCCCGGGCCGGAGCATGGGTTCTGAGAGATTGTGGAGATCATCACCGACATCCCAGCTCTGCGTGCACGCCTACAGCGTGAATCTGCCATTGCTTTTGTCCCCACCATGGGCAACCTGCATGAAGGCCATTTGTCGCTGGTGCGGCTTGCGCAGCAAAAAGCGGATTGCGTGGTGGCCAGCATATTTGTGAACCGCCTGCAATTCGCCCCATCCGAGGATTTCGCTCAATATCCGCGTACCCTGGCAGATGACTGCAAGCTGTTGCAAGACCAGGGTGTCAACGTGGTGTTCGCACCTGATGAGAAGGATATTTATCCAGAGCCACAGGAGTTTTTGCTGGAGCCACCGCCGCTGGCGAATACGCTGGAAGGCGAATTCCGTCCTGGATTCTTTCGCGGCGTGATGACAGTGGTACTGAAACTGTTCAATATCGTACAGCCCCAGGTGGCGGTATTCGGCAAAAAAGATTATCAGCAGTTGCAGCTCGTGCGTGCAATGGTGCGGCAATTGAATCTATCGCTGGAAATCAGCGCAGGCGAAACTACGCGCGCGTTCGACGGGCTGGCATTGAGTTCACGCAATCGCTACTTGAGCAGTGAGGAGCGCGCCGAAGCGGTGCGTCTGCATCGAGTCCTGTCCGAGATAAAGCACGCAGTAGGGGCGGGCGACAGGAATTTTCTGCAGTTGTGCAAGAACGCACGCGAGAATCTTGCCAGCCATGGGTGGGAAGTCGATTACATTGCATTGCAGCAACGCGATACCCTGACCCCAGCGGGGGTGGGTGACTCGGATCTGGTAGTGCTGGCAGCGGCCCGGTTGGGCAAAACCCGGCTGATCGACAATCTGGAGATCTCCGTCGGAACCTGAATCAGGTGATTCCTGTATGCCCTATATTTTATTTGGGACAGTTTGCAATGCACCGCTCTTCCACGGTTTTCTTGCCGCCGCAACTCAGGAAGCAGGCGTCCTGAACGGATTGGCAGCCGCATTCCACCTCGCATTGCTCGTAGCGCAGCCGGTCGTATTCCTTCCTGCGATCAGGCCGGATCGGCGGCGCGGGGGAGTAAAAATAAGGGGAGGAATACCCCATCCCGTACCAGGGGGAGCCGCCCCATCCCCAACCCGGACCCCAACCCAAACCGGGACCCCAGCCCCAGGGATAGCCGCCCCAGCCCCAGGCGGAGCGTCCCCAGCCCAAAGACTGGTAGAAGCGGGAACTGTTCAGTTGCTGACGGTAGCTACTGGATTCATTTTCAAAGCGCTTGACTGCTTCATCGTAGCGTTGTTCTGCCAGGGGTTCGATACGCTGCAGGCATGCCTGGTAAGTGGACGTGCAGCTTTGCTGGCATGCCGCCAGTTGTTGCGTGCAGTTCCCCAGGCAAGCGATGCCCGCAGGATCGGCCGGTGGTTCATAACGGTGGGTGATCTGATAGCGCGGCTCAAAGCTGGCACAGCCAAACAAAGCGGCGGTCAGAATGGTCAGGACGATGGCACGCAAGGGTGGAAGCATGGTTATCCTCTCATCAAAGGTACGGCTTCATAGTTGACCATAATAGACCTTGGGATCAACCGGAACCAGAGTTCCATAATTTCCGGGCAGTCATAATTTCACCGTCCCCGCACAAAATTTTCCTGTCAATGAGCATCCTGTGCGATCATCATGCGGATTCATGCAGCGTTTGAGTCGGAGCCCCCTTCAATAGCCAGAGACAGGATCTGTCATGCCAATTAAATCCCGCATTCGCACCATTCCGCATTACCCCCACCAGGGGATCATGTTTCGCGACATTACCACGTTGCTGAAAGACCCGGTCGGCCTGCGCGCGACCATCCAGGAGATTGCCGGCCGCTACCGGGAATTGAAGATCGATAAGGTGGCCGGTATCGAATCGCGTGGTTTTATCGTCGGCGCCCCGGTTGCTTACCAGCTTAATCTTGGTTTTATCCCGATACGCAAGAAAGGCAAGCTGCCTGCGGCAACGGTCGGGCGCGATTATCAACTGGAATATGGCAGCGATCGCATCGAGATACATGTGGATGCGATTCAGCCGGGCGATCGTGTACTACTGGTGGACGATCTCATTGCCACCGGCGGCACGGCGGAAGCCGCCGCCGGGTTGATACAGGAGATGGGTGGAGAAGTGGTGGAATGCTGTTTCGTGATCGATCTGCCCGATGTTGGCGGCAGGGCGCGGCTGGAGAAACAGGGGCACAAGGTATTTGCATTGTGCGAATTCAGCGGTGATTGAGACGGCAGCCAAGCTTTCTCAGCTGGACTCCAGGCGAAAGAGATTGTCCATTATTTCGCCAATGACTCAAGGCAGCCGCTCAGCCTCTTGATTTCGTCTTCCGCTTGGACTTGCGGGGTGATGTCGTATTGCACGCCTAGGTAATAAAGTAATTTGCCATTGGAATCAAACAGCGGCGTAAGTGCGAGTTTGTTATAAAACAGGTCGCCATTTTTCCGGTAATTTCTGAGCGTGACCTCAATCGGCTGGCAGCTCTTGATCGCCTCCCGCAAGCGGGGCAGGTCTTCCTGGTCGCGATCCGTGCCTTGCAGGAAACGACAGTTTTTTCCTATGGTTTCTTCCTGGCTATAACCCGTCACCGTCTCGAAAGCCTTGTTCGCGTATACGAGCGGCATATCCTCCAGGTCGGGGTCGGCCAGAGTCACTCCATTGATGCAGGAATCCAGTATTTTGGTCAGGATCTGCGGGATCAATCCGGGATCTTTTTCAACTATGAAAGTGGTCATCGCTTTTCTCCAATATTAATTTGACAGTCTGACAGTGTGCTAAAAATCGTATGTATAAACTCAAGGATCATGATGCTGCAGGCTCGGCAATCTCGTTCTCGACCAATTGCTTGATATTCCTCACGGTTCTCTCGGTGCCATCCTGCACCGCCAGACGGACGAGTTTCTCGAACGGTTTCATGTAGAGTTCCAGCCTGAGCAGTTCGAAAGTAAAAGTGATGCGGCTCTCCGCCGTGGAACTGGCCGGCTCCAGCACATAATCACAGCGAAAGGGATTGGAGGTGCCTTCAAAGCAAATGCGCCTGCCGGGCTGAAATGCCGTGACCTTGAAAGTTGATTCCGAGCGATTGCCCTGATCGACGCGGACCTGACGGCACATGGTGCCGATTTTCACCGGACCCTCGGTCAGAGACTTCAAGTCGAGAACCTCTGGTGACCAGCGTGGATAATTCCTGAGAAAGTCAGCGCCGACAAAATTGAAAACATCATCGCACGGGCGCTGAATTACCGCACCGGCTTTACCGGTAACCTGGATATCTTTAAGCAAACCGAACATAGAGTCGTCTCCTGCAGTGGTATTTATTCAAATCAGATAAGATAAGTATCTATTCCTGTCAGCAACAAATCGTATTGAGCTGCCACCACTTCCTTGATCACCAATGCTGGAATACCGCTGACCACGTTGCCCTCCAGTGCCAGCCAGCCCACCGCATCAGTTGGTCCGAGATTGACGACATACCCCAGATCGCGGTGCAAATAGGGTTCAAGCAATTTTAGCCTCCCGGAGTGCCGCAGAATGTTGCGCGCCGCCAGCTTGCCTTTGCGCACTGCAGACTGTGCCGTCATGGTGTTGGAGCCATAAGCATGATAGCTGGAGCAATCGCCCGCAGTGAAAATATTTTGCAACGGTTTGCGATCGGCCAGCACTTGGCCGAAGGCATTGGCGGCAAGAAAATTGTCCGGTTTCTTGCCGAGGAACAGGAATGATAGCGCGGAAGGTAAGGTGAACTGCCGCTCGCTCTCCTTTTCTTCCAGCAGGATCTTGCCACCCTCCTGTCCGCGGTAAAGTGTGTTGGGATGGAAATCGATACCCTGATCGCTCATGCGCGTCTGGGTATAGCTGGAGAAACCCTCAGGAAATTGTTTGAGTACCCGCTCCCCACTGTCGATCAAACGCAGTTTGCTATGGATCTTCCGCCGTCGCAGAAAATGAGCAATTTCAAACAGAAATTGAATTCCGGTTGCGCCTCCGCCGATCACCGAGATGTGCTGCTCGTCCGCGTTGCCTGCATCCAGTCGGTTGTTTAATATCTCCGTGCCGCTGCGGGTCATGAAATCCTGCAGGACGATAACATCCTCAGTCGGCTTTATCTGCTTTCCGGCGGCACCCGATGCGATCAGAAGATAATCAAACTCCAGAGTTTGGTCATTGAGAGCAATCCGTTTATCATTCTGCCATTGCTGCAGGGCGCTTTCCTGCGGGATCAGCTCGGCGCAGACATGACGGCAGCCAAAACGGCGCTCCAGAGCGGGGAAGGGTACCAGCACATCTTCCAGCGGATAGCGGAAGGTCTCGTGCAGATGGGTGATCTTGACGTGCTGGGAACGGGGATCAACGATGGTGATGTCGGCCTCCGGCATATGCCGCAACAGCGTGGTCATGGCGGCGATTCCCGCGTAACCGCCCCCCACGATCACAATCTTGAGCTGTTTATTCCCAGGTACGTAAAACGGCAGGAAAGCCACAATTTCTCCTAGGGTCGGCCATTGAATTCGCGGGCGGCACCCGTTACCGAGAAGCGTAGCATAACTTTCCTGCAAGAACAGCGTACTTCGGATTTGGATTCGCGGCTGGTTAGCCGAGCGCCGTGAGTTTCACGGAATTTTCTGCGGCTGCCAATTTTCCAGCGCCCATTGCCAGAAGGATGCGATGCTGCTGTCAGCCAGTTCCATCGGCGGCGTCTGACCGAGAAACCGTACCGCTGCGATCAACTGCGACACAGGTCTGGATACATCAACGGCGGCCGCCCGGGTCTGTTTGCTGAGTTTCTCGCCTTGAGCGTTGGTCACCACCGGCAGGTGCATGTACGCTGGCGTCGAATAACCCAGCAACTGCTGCAGGTAAATTTGACGCGGGGTCGAATCCAGCAAGTCCGCTCCGCGCACCACATGGGTGACGCCTTGCGCGGCATCATCCACTACCGCCGCCAATTGGTAGGTGTAGATGCCGTCGGCCCGGCGCAACACGAAATCACCAGTGGCGCTCGCCAGTTGTTGTCGGACCAGGCCGCGCAGGGCATCCCTGAATTCAATCGGATCATCATGGGTCAGTACCCGCAACGCGGTAAAATTCCTGCCAGCGGGCAAGCCGTCCCGGCAGGTGCCAGGGTAAACCGGGCCGTCTATGCTGATGATGCTGGAATCGGCAATTTCCTTGCGGCTGCAAGCGCAAGGATAGAGCAGACCCTGCTGTTCGAGTGTGGCGAGTGCAGCCTGATAAGCTTCATTGCGCCGGCTTTGGTAGATCACCTCACCATCCCATTCCATCCCCAGCATTTCGAGCGTAGCCAGAATTTCCCTGGCTGCGCCCGCGATCTCGCGCGGCGGATCCAGATTCTCGATCCTGAGCAGCCATTCACCCTGGCTCGATCTAGCTTCCAGATAGCTGCCCACGGCAGCGACCAGCGAGCCGAAATGCAGCGGGCCGGTGGGGGAGGGAGCGAAACGGCCGCGATAGTTGGGCAGGGTAGTGTTTTGAGCATGTGCCATGCCGCAAGGATACCAGAGCCGATGCCGGAGGAGCGCGCAGCAGAATCGAACAAAAGCCGGTTGCGCGGTGGACGCGGGCGGCAACTCCGTGCACAATGACGCAATTGAGCAATGGCGCAAATACAGCAGTAAGATGGCGCTTGTGGCGGCAAAGCACGCAGAGCGACTTTGCGGTATTATTCATTGATTCATAACTGTTTTCTATGGCGGGCCTCCCCGCATTGCAGGATGGTGAACCTGGTCAGGTCCGGAAGGAAGCAGCCACAGCTATTTTCTGCAAGTGCCGGGGGTTAGGCTCGCCACCCTTTTTGACAAATAGACTAGGTCTATCCTGCAGCCAACCAACATCGTGTCCCTAACCCAAGTCCTTGCGCGCAAATGGCGCCCCAAGAGCTTTTCCGAGCTGACCGGACAGGATCACGTGGTCAAGGCGCTGACCAATGCGCTGGAGCGCAAACGCCTGCACCATGCCTACCTGTTCACCGGCACGCGCGGCGTCGGCAAAACCACCATCGCGCGTATCCTGGCCAAGGCGCTCAACTGCGAAACCGGCATCACCTCCACACCTTGCGGCAAATGCGCTGCCTGTACTGAAATCGACGGCGGGCGTTTCGTCGATTTGATCGAGCTGGATGCCGCTTCCAACACCCAGGTGGACAACATGCGCGAGCTGCTGGAAAACGCGCTCTACGCTCCCACCTGCGCGCGCTACAAGGTTTACATCATCGATGAAGTGCATATGCTTTCCAAATCGGCTTTCAATGCCATGCTGAAAACCCTGGAAGAGCCGCCGGAGCACGTCAAGTTCGTGCTTGCCACCACCGATCCGCAGAAAATCCCGGTCACCGTGCTGTCGCGCTGCCTGCAATTCAATCTGAAGCAGATTCCACCGTCACTGATCGCCGCGCATCTCAAGCACGTGCTGGAGCAGGAGCAGATAAGCGGCGATGCCATGTCGCTGCAATTGCTGGCGCGGGCGGCGCAGGGCAGCATGCGCGATGCGCTGAGCATGCTGGATCAGGCGATTGCTTTCGGCGAAGGCACGGTCGCAGAAACCTCGGTGCGCGCCATGCTGGGCGCCATCGATCAGGGTTACCTATACGATCTGCTGGACGCTCTGGCGCAGAAGGACGGAGTGCAGATGCTGGCGCTGGCCGATGCGATGGAGGCACGCAGCCTGTCGTTCGATGCAGCTTTGCAGGATCTGGCGGCGCTATTGCATCGTCTTGCGCTGGCGCAGACCGTGCCGCAGGCGATCAGCGAGGATGTGCCGGAGCGTGAGTGGATTTTTGCGCTGGCGAGAATTTTCGCACCGGAAGACATTCAATTGTTTTATCAGATTGCATTGCATGGCCGCAGCGACCTGAGCCTGGCGCCGGATGAATACGCCGGTTTCACCATGACGCTGATGCGCATGCTGGCCTTTATGCCGGAGGATGCAGCAGCAGGCGGTGCACGCAAAGCGGGCACGGTTACTGGTACGGTCAGCACCAAGCAGCAGCCCGCTGCAATTCGACAGGCTCCCTCCGCCACGCCACAACCAGCAGCAGTACCAGTTGCAGTGCCAGTCGCAGCCGCACCAGTTGCAG
The DNA here is from genome assembly GCA_043721435.1 of Nitrosospira sp. Lineage (GTDB taxonomy): Bacteria > Pseudomonadota > Gammaproteobacteria > Burkholderiales > Nitrosomonadaceae > VFJL01. The sequence goes on from JAYSQR010000065.1 coordinate 11,414, forward strand.
CCGCACCAGTTGCAGCGACACCGGGCGCAACCGCAACTCCATTCGACGGCGATTGGCCGGCACTGGTGAGCCAGTTGAAATTGAGCGGTATGACGAGAATGCTGGCACAGAACTGCGAAGTAAAGAATTTCACTGCGGATGGAATCGAACTATGCGTACCGGAACCTCACCGGCATCTGCTGGAAAAGGCCTACCAGGACAAGATGAAAGCCGCACTGAATGAGTATTATGGCAAGCCGGTGCGGTTGAAATTTTCCGTGGGCAGCATCACCGGCATGACGCCCGCAGAACTGGAAAACCGTGAAAAACAGGCGAAGCAATCGCAGGCCATTGCCGCCATCGAGACCGACCCGTTCGTGCGCGAACTGGTGGAGAATTTCGACGCAAAACTGATCGCTTCTTCGATCAAACCCATTCAATAGCGGAGGTAGAAAATGATGAAAGGCGGCTTGGGTAACCTGATGAAACAGGCCCAGCAAATGCAGGAAAACATGAAGAATATGCAGGAGCAACTGGCCAAGATGGAAATAGAAGGCCAGTCTGGCGCGGGCATGGTCAAAATAGTAATGACCTGCCGTTACGACGTGAAGCGCGTCAGCATAGACGACAGCCTGATCGGCGATGACAAGGAAATGCTGGAGGATCTGCTCGCTGCTGCGGTCAACGACGCGGTGCGGCGGGTCGAATCCATCTCCCAGGAAAAGATGGCCGGCTTCACCTCCGGCATGGGTCTGCCGCCGGGAATGAAGTTGCCATTCTGAATTCGTGAAAGGGGAAGCATGCGTGGAATCTGCCTGCGTCAACTTGTCAACCATCGCATATTTCGCTTTCCCGGACTCACTGCTATTCTCTGAGTTTCATTCAAAATGAAAACACCCACCAGTCTCGAAGACCTGATCGAGTCGTTGCGCTGCCTGCCCGGCGTTGGCCCCAAGTCGGCGCAGCGCATGGCCTATCACCTGCTGCAGCGCGATCATGCAGGCGCGCAACGGCTGGCTAACTCGTTGACCCAGGCGCTGGGACACATCAAGCATTGCGAGAAGTGCAATAACTTCACCGAAGAAATGGTGTGCGAACTATGTCGTTCCGAGCGGCGTGATGCGGAGCTGCTGTGTGTGGTGGAAATGCCTGCCGATCTGATGATGATGGAACAGGCGCACTGCTACAAAGGCATGTATTTCGTGCTGATGGGCAGACTCTCGCCACTCGACGGCATCGGCCCCAGGGAAATCCATCTTGACCGCTTGTTGAAACGGGCGCAGGACGGCGTGGTGCGGGAAGTGGTGCTGGCCACCAATTTCACCGTGGAAGGCGAAGCCACTGCGCATTACATCAGCGAACTGCTGCACACCAGGGGAGTGAGGGTCACGCGCATCGCACGCGGTTTGCCGGTGGGTGGCGAGCTGGAGCATGTCGATAGCGGCACCCTGGCGCAGGCGGTGATGGAGCGCAGGGAAGTCTGATTCCAATTCTGCTGACAATATTTTGTTGGCTTCCTGTTCATACCTTGTCGTACTATTGCACTGTCTTCGGCGATCACTCGCCGCCGCTTCATTTCACTCTCAAACTACTGGAATAAAGGCAGGGTGTGAACGCCTTGCCATACTGAGAAACAGATGAAAGTCAACAGACCGATCAGACCAATAAAGAAAAAAACGCCGGCATCAATCAGCGCCAGAGCTACTTCTGCGTCCGCGCCAGGCGTCACGCACAAACTGCACAAGCTGCTGGCGCAGGCAGGGCTGGGGTCGCGGCGCGAGATGGAGGAACTGATTGCCACCGGCCAAGTGACCATCAACAGCAAGGCAGCGGAGATCGGCAGCCGCGCCGGGCCGGAAGACGTGGTGCGGATAGGGAAGCGTACCATCCATCTCAAATTCGGCGAACGCCTGCCGCGAGTCATCCTGTATCACAAACCGGAAGGCGAGATAGTCAGCCGCGATGATCCACAAGGCCGTCCGTCGGTATTCGACAAGCTGCCGCAACTGCAGTCATCCAAATGGGTTGCAATCGGCCGGCTGGATTTCAATACCAGTGGGCTGCTGATTTTTACCACCGACGGCGAGTTGGCCAACCGTTTGATGCACCCGCGTTTTGAAGTCGAGCGCGAATATGCGGTGCGCATCATGGGGCGCCTGATCCCGGAACAGATGACGCAATTGACCAGCGGCATTGAACTCGAAGACGGTCTGGCGAAATTCGAACTTTTGTCGGATCAGGGTGGCGAGGGTTCCAATCACTGGTACCGGGTGATATTGAAAGAAGGCAAGAACCGCGAAGTGCGCCGCATGTTTGCAGCGGCAGGGCAGATGGTCAGCCGTCTCACCCGGGTGCGCTTCGGCCCGATCAATCTGCCGCCGCGCCTCAAGCGCGGCAAGTCGATGGAACTGGACGAGATGGAAGTGAAGCGCTTGCTGGAGCTGGTGGCGTAGGCCGCGTCCACGCGAAAATTTCGCTACACTGTCTGTATCTCAATTTTCCCGGGGTGCCGCTCAATTCGCGGCCCCGTTAGGTGACGCGATTGTATTCCGAGCTTCTCCACACTTCCGCAACAGTTGCCGCGACCCTCGCAGGGTTCATCGGGGTTGTGTTCATTCTGGGACGTCGGTCGGAAGGCAAACTCAGCATTCACGAACTGTCTGCGGTGTTCCACCTGTTATATACCGCGCTGGGGGTCCTGTTCTTCTCGCTTGTCATGTCAGTGTTCCTAGGATCGACCGTCGAGCAGAGTCTCGTCTGGCAAGTCGGCAATGGAGCTTTCGGACTCTATCATCTGCTGGGTTCGGGCAGAGCCACCGCAGAAGCGCTCCGGGGTGAGTTCGGCGTACGGAAAAAGGTCATTGCCTGGCCGCTCTTTATCGGCGGCTACCTATTAATTGGTGCCAACTTCGCCGTCGCCGCGGGGTACTTCCTTGAGATTGCTCCGCTCGTCTTCATGCTTGGTATCGTGTGGCTTCTCCTCGTTACCGCGGCAACCTTTGTTTCCCTTCTTTCAACGGGTGGACGCGTCGCTTAACGGGGTCGCGGATTGACGCATTCAGGGAGCGGCGCACAGCGCCACCAATCCCTCATTCAAATGGTCACCGCTGCGCGGCTGCGCCCGCTCGAAATCTTCGCTACACTGTTTGTATCCATCTCAATTTTCTCGGGGTGCCGCTCAATTTACGACCCCGTTGGGCATTCAGCTATTACCTGAAGATGAGCACTAAGTTCATCAAAGCAAACCCGTAAATTATTGGTCATGCGCGTACCTTGGCTTCTTGTTTCAGGCTGGTGGTTAAAACGGCAGCCAAACATGTATTACGCGATGGGCCAGGTGCAGCCGTACGCCGCATCGGCTTTCGCTCACCTACTGATAATCTAAAAAATGAGAGTGTAAAAAAGGTTCCTTGAGAAGAAACCAAATGTCCAGGAAAAGCAGCGCACTCTATTTAATCGCAATTTTGTCGGCCTTACTGGTCATGCCAGGTTTCGCCGAGCAATCTGCCCCGGGAGATACCGTGCAGGCGGTGATAGACGTGGACGGCAAACAGCGGGTACAGATACGCGGCGGCAGTTACTTCTTCAACCCCAAACACATCATCGTAAAGGTAAACGTGCCTGTTGCATTGACGATCACGCGGGAATCGGGAATCACGCCGCATACTTTCGTCATGAAGATTCCGGAGTCGGGGATCATGCTCGACGAATCCTTGAGCACCGAGGCCAGGACTATCGAATTCACCCCCACGGCGGTGGGGAGGTATAAGTTTTATTGCGGGAACAAGCTGTTATTTTTCAAAAGCCATGAGGAAAAGGGTATGAAGGGTGTCTTTGAGGTAGTTCCCTAATCATGTTGGGAGCAGTATTGACTGTGGCGCTGCTTTTCACCGATACCGCAAACCCGATCCAGACGGCGATCGATTATTACCAGAAGATCACGGCTTATCAGGTGACGGTGAAATCCGTGAGCGGCGGCAAAGCTGAAATCATGCGCTATTACTTCAAGCAGCCCGGCCATGTTCGGATGGAATATGTAACGCCGTTCAAAGGGGCTGTGCTTATTTATAATCCCGACACCAAACAAGCGAAGTTGTGGCCTTTCGATTACCGCAGCTTCCCTGCGCTGAGCTTGAGTCCGGAGAATCGTCTGATTCAAAGTTCTACGGGCCAGCGAGTGGACCGCTCGGATGTGGGAGCCCTTTACCAGAATGTGAAGGCACTGCAGGAACACGGGAGAACCGAGGTACTCGGCATTGAGACGGTCGGCGGACATGAAACGTTGCACATCGCGGTGGCAGGCGACGGCACCTTCTCGATCGGGGCCGTAGCGCGATACCAGTTGTGGTTGGACCGTACCACTGGCTTCCCTTTCAAGGTATCGAGTCACGATGTGAATGGACAGTTGATTGAGGTGGTGGAGATGGACGAGTTGAAGCTCAACCCCGAGTTTCCCGATGGCTTTTTCAACCAATAAAGCGGTATGGCGGAATTTCATTTTGTTACCGAATGGCGGATCGAGGCGCCTCTAACCCAGGTGTGCGACGCGATTTCCCATTGTCTGTATTGGCCGCAATGGTGGAAGGGGGTGGAAAAAGTGGAAGAGTTTGATCCGGGAGGCGTGGATGGCATCGGCTGCCTGCGGCGCTTTACCTGGAGAGGCCGGCTTCCCTATCGGCTCACCTTCGACATGCGCATCACCCGCACGGTACCGCTCTCAATACTCGAAGGCCGAGCGAGCGGTGAAGTGGAGGGCATCGGACGTTGGCGTTTCTCCAACGATGGCGGCGTTACCATCGTGCGTTATGAATGGCACGTACGCACCAATCGGCTCTGGATGAATATCATTGCGCCCATTGCGCGGCCCCTGCTCAAATGGAACCACGACCAAGTGATGCGCCAGGGAGCGGAAGGTATGGCGCGCCTGTTGAATGCCCGGCTGGTGAGCCTGGTGCACAGCTGAAATCCGCAGCTTCCCGATGTCATTGGTGATACGGCCTTCGATAAACTGGCGTGCGGCGATTTATGCGGGTGTTGCTGCCGGAATTATCGCAACCGCGGTACAAATCATCCTGTGGTGGGCCTGTTGGGATGTGCTGCCGGGAATATTGTATCGGGACGCGCGCTTGGCCGCGGCGATCGTTATGGGGAGCGGTGTCCTGCCGCCGCCGGCTACGTTTGATTGGGCGGTGATGTTCGTTGCGACCTTGATTCATGTTGCGCTTTCCATGGCCTACAGCATAATCCTCGCCCGGTTCATCTCTCGGTGTGGCATGCTGGTTGCAGTGCTCGTGGGAGTCTGGTACGGGCTGGTACTGTTTGGGGTTAACATGTACGGATTCACAATGCTGTTCCCGTGGTTTGCAGAAGCGCGCGATTGGATCACGCTGGTGGCTCATGCCGTGTTCGGTGGTTTTTGCGCCGGAATCTACAAGGCATTGCACCCGCGCGGATGATGAATTCGCTTGCGGCGGCCATTTTTTCACTTTAATGTTGGCAACGGCGGGGGCGGCGGTGCTAGGGCCGGGGGGTTCCCTGCGGTGCAAGAAAAATGGTAGCGTAGATGATGCAGCCTTTGGCCCTGCAACCTCATCCTGTCTCTATAGGAGAACTCAGCATGAATGATGCACCGCGCGTGATGCCCCGGGGCGTGCAGTTGCTCCACGATCCGCTGCTTAACAAGGGCACTGCCTTTACTGAAGCCGAACGCGATGCGCTGGGTCTGCGTGGCCTGCTGCCACCGCACGTCTTTAGCCAGGATGAGCAGGCCGTCCGCTTCCTGCATAATTTGCGCAATCTGCCCGATCCGCTGGAAAAATTCGTTGCCTTGAATGCGCTGCACGACCGCAATGAGGCTTTGTTTTTCCGGGTGGTATGCGACAACATCGATGAAATCCAGCCGCTGATTTACACCCCGACGGTCGGGCTGGCCTGCGAGCGCTTCGGCCATATTTTCCAGCGGCCGCGCGGCATGTTTATCGGCATCAATGACCGCGGCCGGATCGCCGCGATCCTGCGCAACTGGCCGCTCAGCGCCGGCATCATCGTCGTGACCGACGGTGAGCGCATTCTGGGCCTCGGTGATCAGGGTGCCAATGGCATGGGCATCCCAGTCGGCAAGCTGTCGCTCTATACCGCCTGCGCGGGCGTGGATCCTGCAATTTGCCTGCCGGTGATGCTCGACATGGGTACCAACAACGAAACGCTCCTGAACGACCCGTACTATGTGGGCCTGCGCCGCCATCGAGTGACCGGCCCGGCCTACGATGAATTGATCGAAGAATTCATCACGGCGGCGCACGAAGTGTTTCCGCACGTGATCATCCAGTTTGAGGATTTTGCCAACCACAATGCATTCCGCTTGCTGGAGAAGTATCGCAACCGGATCTGCACGTTCAACGATGACATTCAAAGCACGGCGGCCGTCGCCGTGGCCGGCGTGCTGTCGGCATTGCGTATCAAGGGGAGCCAGCTTGCCGATGAGAAGTTCCTGTTCCTCGGCGCGGGAGGAGCGGCTACGGGTATCGCCGATCTCATCGTGACCGCGCTGGTCGCGTCGGGCATGAATGAGGCGGATGCGCGCAAGCGCTGCTGGCTGGTCGATTCGCAGGGGCTGGTGGTAAAAGCGCGCAGCGGTCTTCCGCCACAGAAACTGCCGTACGCGCACGAGCATGCACCCGTGGGGGATTTTCTGGCAGCGGTGAAAACGCTTCGGCCCACCGGCATTATCGGCGTTGCCGCAGCCGATGGTGCCTTTACGCCGCAAGTGCTGCGCGCCATGGCCGATTGCAACGCCCGCCCCATCGTCTTCGCCTTGTCCAACCCCACCTCAAAAGCGGAATGCACCGCCGAACAGGCCTACAGAGGGACTGACGGCCGCGCCCTGTTTGCGGGCGGCAGCCCCTTCGCACCGGTACAGGTGGGCGGCAAAACGCTGGTGCCGCGTCAGGGCAATAACTCGTACATCTTTCCGGGTGTCGGGCTGGGCGCAATCGCCTGTGGCGCCACGCGCATCATCGACGAGATGTTCCTTGCCGCCGCGCACACGCTGGCGGCGCAAGTAACCCAAGCCGACCTTGAGCAGGGCAGCCTCTATCCGCCCCTGGCGCAGATACGCGAAGTATCCGTGCAGATTGCGGTGGCGGTCGCCGAGGTTGCGTACCAGCGCGGTCTTGCCGCCAAGCCACGGCCTGTGGACATGCCCGAGCATGTACGAGAGCAAATGTACGACCCCCATTATCCGGGCTATGCGTAGGCCGCGCCCACTCGGGAATTACGCTACACTGCCTGCATCTTCAATTTTCTTTGGGTGCCGCTTAATTCGCGGCCCCGTTAGACGCCCACAATCGGACTCACTCAATGACTGAGCGACGAATAGCACGAGAAGCAAAGCTTGATAGTCAATGCAACATTCTTGCCGATGTCATTATTGCTATTCGCCCCTCGCACTCGAGAGCAGACGCGCAGCAAAAAGCCTTCATTGAGACAATGATTGGCGCGGCTATCTGGTATGTCCCAAAACCTATACACGCATGGACAGGTCAGGTTTCAATCGGAGCACTAAAGATTTTTCACCCCGATAGTGGTCACATGCGTCCGCGCTTTAGCGAAGAGCACGTTTATCCGCGCAAAGTCGCAGCTCGGCTTCTAGTTGAGAACGAATCACTCACTGGGCCAGTTCTTAGCGATTTGTTCCGAGAGAAGTACGGACGCCTTCATTACATTACTCCAGACGAAAATAAAGCAGTCCAACGCTTTCAAAGAGATGCGGTATTTACTCGCCCTGAAGATGCTTATGCAAGCGCAGGTATTACACTGGTTCAGGTTACCGACCACGACCTTCGTCTCGTTAAGAAGCGAGATCGGAAAACAATTGAGCACTATCTGATGAATGGCCACCCATAGCTACCTGAGCGAGGCCCACTTTTGTGGACGGGCAAGTTGATGTTACTTTATCAACTTGTTAGGAGAATCCATGAAACGTATCCCTCGTCGTATTTTCACCG
>JAYSQR010000066.1:0-2816 GCA_043721435.1 Nitrosospira sp.
CTCGCCACCAGGGTTGCCCCCGTGCTGCCGTTCGACTTGCATGTGTAAAGCATGCCGCCAGCGTTCAATCTGAGCCAGGATCAAACTCTTCAGTTCAATACTGGTAAAACTCTCGCTTGACGTTTTGTTACGATTCCAACTCCCACCTCAATTTCTCAAGGTAGAAAACCGAAACCTTACTTATTACATCGTGCGAGCACTTCAACTCTTAAGCCGTTCGTATACCCTGCCCCGAAAGACAAAATACCGAACGCCCCGGTCAAGCGCCCACACCTATCGGCTGTAAATTTTTAAAGAGCAATGCCGCCCATGAACTTCATGGCCGGACAGCGAAAGGCGGGATTATACAGTTAACGAACAGAGGGTCAAGCGATTTCTGAAATTTCTGAAATTTACTTAGTTATTCCGACTGTCCGGAAACGCTTATCCTGACAAATTTACGCTTACCTACCTGTACCACCGCAGTCTCGCCGCGAGCTATCTTGATACCTTTGTCGCTAACTTTATCGCCATTCAATTTTACACCACCTTGCTCGATCATGCGCAGTGCTTCTGTCGTACTGGCAGTAAGTCCGGCTTGCTTGAGCGCTTGCGCTATAGGCAATCCATCAGCTTCAGCATACAGAATTTTCTCCGGAATGTCATCCGGCAACGCGCCGCGCCTGAAGCGTGCCTCGAAATCGGCCAGCGCCGCTTCCGCATCCTGTTTACTGTGAAAACGGCTGACGATTTCCTGAGCGAACATCACTTTGATGTCACGCGGGTTGCGTCCCCGCTCCACTTCCTGTTTCCACTGCCGGATGACATCCAATGACTCGAGCGACAGCAGTTCGATATAACGCCACATCAGTTCATCGGAAACAGACATCAGCTTGCCGAATATCTCAGTTGGACTCTCGGCTATGCCAATGTAGTTGCCCGAAGACTTGGACATCTTGTTGACCCCATCCAGCCCTTCCAGCAGCGGCATGGTGAGAACACACTGCGGTGGCTGGCCAAAATGCCTTTGCAACTCCCGTCCCATCAACAAATTGAATTTCTGATCGGTGCCACCCAACTCGATATCCGCCTTGAGCGCAACCGAGTCGTAGCCCTGGATCAGCGGATACAGGAATTCGTGGATGGCGATGGGCTGATTACCCTGATAGCGCTTGCCGAAATCGTCTCGCTCCAGCATGCGCGCAACGGTATGCGTGGCTGCCAGCTTGATCAGACCGGCAGCATCCAGCTTATCCATCCAGGTGGAATTGAACACCACCTCGGTCTGATCGGGCCGGAGTATTTTGAATACCTGATCGGTGTAGGATTTGGCGTTCTCCGCCACCTGCTCGCGGGTAAGCGGCGGGCGGGTGACATTCTTGCCGCTGGGGTCGCCTATCATGCCGGTGAAGTCACCGATCAGGAACAGGGCATGGTGGCCCAAGTCCTGCAGTTGACGCATCTTGTTGAGCAGCACGGTATGACCCAGATGCAAATCCGGCGCAGTGGGGTCGAATCCAGCCTTGATCCGTAGCGGGCGACCCGCAGCCAGCTTCTGCCCGAGCTCCTCCTCTACCAGGAGCTCGTGGCAACCGCGCTTGATGACTTCCAGTTGTTCCGGGGCTTGTTTGCTCACAATGCTGCCAAGGTAATGCGGCTAGCCAAGATTATTCGCCGCGAAACCCCAGTTGACCAGCTTGTCGAGCACCGCGTTGACATAATCCGCGCGCCGGTTCTGGTAATCGAGGTAGTAGGCATGCTCCCACACGTCGATGACCAGCAGCGGCTTCATGCCTTCGGTCAGAGGCACATTGGCATTGGCGGTCTTGACCACCTTGAGCTTATCGCCATCCAGCGCCAGCCATGCCCAGCCGCTGCCGAACTGGGTAGTTGCCGCAGTCGCCAGCTCCTGCTTACAGGCATCCAGAGTGCCGAAAGAAGCTTCGATTTTTTGCTTCAGCGCGGCGGGAGGTTCGCCACCGCCCTTCGGGGCCAGACTGTTCCAGTAGAAAGTGTGATTCCAGATTTGCGCTGCATTGTTGAAGATCCCGGCCTTGTCAGCCCGGCCGGCTGTTGCGGCGATCACTTGCTCCAGCGACAAATCCGCAAATTCGGTCCCAGCCACCAGTTTGTTCAGGTTATCGACATAAGCCTTGTGATGCTTGCCGTAGTGGAAACTCAGCGTATTTGCCGAAATTACGGGGTCCAGCGCATTATCTGCAAAAGGTAGTGGCGGCAAAACATGTGCATTACTCATTTTCTCGACTCCTATAGGGTGACTTAAAAATCCGGCTTGCTTCTCATGCCCAAGTATATATGAATTCTTTGCGCCCCATGAATTGGCGCAGGCATTCAAGGTAATTCGCAGTGGCCGTTTGGCCTATAATCTGAAACACCAAACCCGAATCCATGCTGACCTGAGAGTCTGGTCCATTGGATGCTTCATTGGCGTTTTCCAGGAACAAGACATGACCGAACCCACCATCACCTGCCCGAACTGCAAAACCGAAATCCGGCTCACCGAGTCGCTTGCTGCACCGCTGATCGAATCCACGCGCAAGCAGTTCGAACAGCAGCTCGCACTAAAAGATGATGAAATCGCCAAACGCGAGCAAGGCATCCGCGAAAAGGAGAAACAACTGACTGATGCCAAAAACAGGCTGGATGAGCAAGTGGCCGCTCAGGTTGAAGAACAACTGAAAAAGGATCGCAGCAGAATCGCGGCCGAGGAAGCCAGAAAAGCCAAACAGGCCGCCGCAACCGACCTTGAACAGAAAGCCCGCGAAGTGGCCGACCTGCAGGAAGTGCTGAAAAGCCAGGAAGTGAAACTGGCCGAG
>JAYSQR010000067.1:0-19362 GCA_043721435.1 Nitrosospira sp.
GTACCCGCTGATTTCGCTAACCAGTTTTATGCCAACAGACAACAATCTGCGGCATAATCTAGATGACTTGCCCGTCCACTAAATCGGACTCCGCTCAACCCAGCGGCACCTACCCCCTCATTCGAACAGACATGCTTCGCGGCTACACCTACTTGAAAATTTCAATATACTACCTGTATCTCAATTTTCTCGGGGTGCCGCTCAATTCGCGACCCCGTTCGGTGCCGTTGCGAGCCCAACCATTTGAGCAACAGTCGCAAAGATGAAAAGCGCTCTTCACGCATTAACGATGCAAGGCCTTGCATCCATCCAGGAGAGCTCGTTTGGGTGGGAAGGTTTTGGTGGAGCGATTGCATATTACGACTCACGCAAAGATAAGCTGGTGACAGACCTGCCAGCTTTTTCCGAAGCGGTCAATGCCTTGGAGGAATCTCGGGAAGTATCAACATTATTTGGAGTAACTGAGGCAAGACGTATAGCACTCCAGTTTGTATTTAATGCGTATCCGCTGGTTTGTGCCGGATCATCTGTTGATGTTGCATTCGACACCGTCTGGAACGGGTTCGTACGAGAGTTGACCACACCCACATGGACCTTCGCCGCTGTTGCGAATTTGCAGAACATTGATTGTTCCGAGGACTCGATCGAAATCGAAGGCGGGATTTCAGTTCGTGGGCGCTCATTCAGAGAGCTCGAGACGTTACTTGGATGGAGCCAATCACGATTGAAGGTACTGGCCGAAGATTGGGAGACCGGCGGAGCGAGTTCGTTCGTCCTATTCTTGCAGAAGAAGGTTCCCAAAACCCCTGATAATTTCATGTTGCTGGACGATGGGACGGCCTATCTCCGCGCAGCTCGCGCGCTAAGAGCGCTACGGCTCGTGGCTCCTGGTGATGTCCGCATTGGCCGTCTCTTTCTAGCGCGCCCCACTTGCTTCAACGTAGGCATCGGGAACATGCAATCTCAAGGCATCTCAATTGGACACTCTGGGCGCCAGTACAGCCTTACCCCAGATCTGATTCCGAACGTAAGACGCTGGTTCAGCGAGATCTCTATGTTGGAAGAGAAAGGCGAAAAGCAGATACGTAATCTTGCATTGGCCCTACGTTCGTTTTCCTCTATGTACGACCGTCACTTTCATCAAGATGATGATCGCATTCTTGATGCGATCACTGCCCTCGAAGCACTTTGGAAGCTTGACGCAGAGCTGGCGTTCCGCCTTTCTTTTCGTACCGGGGCTTTACTTGGGGCGACAGATGACGAATGCGTGGCTGTATACGAAACAGTCGCGCAATACTACAAAATACGCAGCAAAATTGTTCATGGCAGTCGCCTTAACGACACCGAAAGTAGGCTGGTATTCGAAAACGAACCGATACGCGACGTTGTACGTCGAACCCTTCGAGCATTTCTGCATCTTGCCAATCATCCTGGCGAGTGGACGCTGCCTCGCCTGGATAAGGAGGCGGATGTCGCCCTGCTCCATGCGGGGCGGCGGCAAGCTCTTCGGGCATCAATGGCCCTTCCATCAGAGCCGTCACCAAACCCTGCGTTGCAGGGGACGCAGGCAAGCATCGCTGCGCTTACCCCGCGCCACTGAACGCGCGGGGCCGCGGATTGACGAATTCGGCGAGCGGTGCCCCGTGCTGCCTATCCCCTCACTTGAACGGACACCGCTTCACGGCTGCGCTCACTCGAAAATTTCGATACACTGCCTGTCTCTCAATTTTCTCGGGGTGCCGCTCAATTTGCGACCTTGTTAGGTCACTTTTTTCTTGCGATGTGAAATAATGGCACATGGAATTTGAAATTGATCCGGCCAAAGCCGCACAGAATTTAAAGAAGCACAAAGTCAGCTTCGAAGAAGCGGCCTCGGTATTTGGCGATCCTATGGCTTATACCTTTGCCGATCCAGATCATTCTATTGGCGAGGAACGCTGGCTTATGTTTGGTGTATCTCAGACAGCGCGCCTTCTCACCCTGATCTATACCTGCCGCAGAGGGAAATATCGGATCATCAGTGCCCGTCTTGCGACCAAACATGAAAGGAAAATTTATGAAGAAAACTGACGAAATGCGCGCCGAATATCGGCGCGAAGATCTTGGAAAAGGCATACGTGGGAAACATTATGCAGAGTTTGAGAAAGGCAGCAATCTCGTGCTGCTGACCCCCGAACTCTCCAAGATATTTCCTACCAATGAGGCAGTCAATGCCGCCCTGAGTTCGCTCGTTGGCGTTGCCCGCTCTGCTACTGGCATGACACCGCGTTCAGCCAGAACGCGCGTAAAACGCGCCGGTTAGCGCGTCTGCCGGTAGCGGTAAGAAGTTTCCGTTTCGAAATCTTCCCAAACGTACTGCGGCTCAACCCATGGATCGGTAGGAAACATGAACGTTGCTACGTTCAATGCGCCGATCAAGGTGCGACCAGCCGTATGCATGACGCCTTTGACCACTCCGATGGTCATGCCGTAAAGCAGGTTTTCACGCTTGCTGGTTAGGATTACGGTTTTAGGTAGCTCAACGATGCCGGTGGCGACATTGACGATACCGCTGACCAGTTTTTCGCCTGCGTTAACACGATAACTTTCTGCCATGGCCGCTTGGGGTGAAAAGAAGAACAGCGCGGATAGTACCAGCAGCGATTTGAGTATTTTTTTCATCGGTAACTCCATAAAATATAAAATAAATTAGAATGGATACTCAGATTGTTATCGGAGATGCGGAGCATGGTGAATTGTAGCAGTTCAGATTTGATTTGACAGGCAGTGTCCGGTAAATGAACTACCCCGCGCCAAGAGCGCGGGGTATCAAAAAATGCAAGTTGACGCAACGATTCTTACACCCCTGCATTTGGCGGTTAGCGACCATCCAGCATCAGAGACTTCTTGTCAACCTTTTCGGGCATCTCCTTGAGGTCGACTTGATCCAAACGAACGAAGACGAATCCTTTTTTGAGTAAATAAGCTAATCCGACTAAAAGTCCCTCAGCTGAGTCAGAAGCGGGTTTGTTCATGTGGGCGATGATGATGTCACCTCCTTTGACGTGCTTGAGCTTTTGCTCTACGGCAATCTTTTTCGAAGTAGCCCCGTCATCTGCGTTCACTGAAAAACCCGCAATCTTGTAGCCCAATTTGCCGATTTCTTCAATTGCCTGAGGATCGTACTTGGCAGTGGCACCCCTGTACCAATGGGGTGAAATGCCAGTGGCTTCTTCTATGGCACGCGCTCCCTCTGTAACTTCGCGCTGTAGGTGGCTGACGTCCGGCTCTCCGGGAATACCATATACCCTCCTGCCAGCACCAATTACCGCCGGGATATGGTTTTCTCCATGGTCCTCGACATCGAACAAATCGAGGTGTGCCTTAATGACTGAGAGGCCGAGCGGATTCTGATCTAACCATTTTTTTGTGGCAAAGATTGTTGCAGGGATCCGATTACGGATTAGAAAATTGATGAGATCATCGTCGTATTTTCCGAGGCAAGCATCAAGGGTCAGGGCAATCCTCATGTTGGATTCAGGTTGCGGAGCCAACTGATCATGAATTTCGATAGGGTGCTGTTCGGCGCTTACCGATAGAGGAGCTAGCGTCATTGCCAGAATAATAAGGAGTAGTGGTTTCATTGCAACATTGTGCATCATAGAATTTCACTTCGGTGGCTGAAATGTGCCGATTCTGGAAATTGAGGTTCTGACAGCACCTGCCAGATTAAGTCGAAACTACTACAGATTATTCTTCGTTCCGTCTACACTCAAATCTCAACTTGCGTCCCCAGTTCAATCACTCGATTGGGTGGAATCTGATAATAATCAGCTGCGCTACGAGCGTTACGCGACATACTGATAAAGATGCGTTCGCGCCATTGGGCCATCCCCGCGCCTGGACTTGAAATGACGGTTTGGCGCGCGATGAAAAACGAGGTTTCCAACATGTTGAATTTCAGGCCATACTTTTTGCATAATTCCAATGCCTGCGGGATGTGTGGCTCATCTTTGAAGCCGTATTGAATAATGATCTGATAGCACTGACTCCCAAGATCTTCTACCTGCACCCGCTCAGACACCGGCACCCACGGAACCTCACGTATATGCACGGTCAGAAATATGACGCGCTCATGCAGCACCTTGTTATGTGACAGATTATGTAATAACGCATTCGGTACGCCTTCGATCTCGCTGCGCAGGAATATCGCAGTGCCTGGCACGCGCACTGGCGGTGCGATGAAGAGTGACTGCAGAAAATCTTTTAGCGGCATGGCATTTTTGTGCAGATTCTCGAAAACCAGTTGCCGCCCACGCTTCCAGGTAAGCATGATAGTAAATAAGAAGAAACCCAGCAGTAGTGGGAACCATCCGCCATGTAATATCTTAAGCGTGTTGGCGGAGAAAAATGCAAAATCGATTAGCAGAAAGAAGCCTGTAGCAAGCAAGCACAAGACGAGGTTGTATTTCCAGTGATAGCGGATGACAAAGAAGGTCAGCATCGTCGTCACCAGCATGGTCGCGGTGACTGCAATTCCGTACGCTGAAGCCAGATTGGACGATGAGCCAAACCCAACCAACGCGAGTAGCACTACAGTCAGTTGCAGCCAGTTGACGACGGGAATGTAGATTTGGCCAATATGCATGGCCGAGGTGTGAACAATCTTCATGCGCGGCAGATAACCGAGCGCGATGGCTTGTTTGGTCATCGAGAAAGTACCTGAAATTGTCGATTGCGACGCAATGATGGCTGCGATCGTCGAAAGAATGACTAACGGATAAGTACTCCAGGCACCCAATTGTTGATAAAAGGGGTTGCTTACAGCGTCCGGGTTGGACAGCAATAATCCGCCTTGCCCCAGATAATTAAGAGTCAGTGCGGGAAACGCGATAAAAAACCAGGTCAAGCGTATTGGCTTAGCGCCGAAATGGCTCATATCTGCATACAAGGCCTCCGCACCGGTGAAAGCCAGTACCACCGCACCTAAGGCGACAAACGCGACCAAGTGATTGTCATTCAGAAACATCAGTGCGTGCCAAGGATTGAAGGCAGCAAGGATCTCTGGAGCTTCGATGATGTTAACAATACCCATGGCAGCCAGCACAAAAAACCAGACGAGCATGATCGGACCGAACCACCTGCCTATGTCGGCGGTGCCTCTGGATTGCAATACATAAAGTCCAAGCAGAATGGCTGCAGCAAGCGGTACGACATATGGTTTTAACCCGGGTGTAGCGACCTCCAGGCCCTCGATTGCGGAGAGTACCGAAATCGCGGGGGTAATAACGCTATCGCCATAGAATAATGTGGCACCAAACAAACCCATCACCGTCACCGGAAAATACCAGCGCGACGCCTTGCTCACCGAGGATAGCGCCAGCGCCATCAGCGCCATGATGCCACCCTCGCCACGATTATCTGCGCGCAGGATGAGAGTCACGTACTTGAGGGATATGATAATGATCAGGCCCCAAACAATCAGTGAGACAACACCTAACAGATTAGCGGCATTGAGCACAAGACCGTGTTCTTCGGAGAACACCACTTTCATTGTGTAGAGTGGACTGGTACCGATATCACCATAGACAATACCAACTGCACCCACGGTCAATGCGGCGAGACTGCTTTTCTTATCTTGCGATGCCAAAGAAATACTCACTGATTCTTTGTATGTGGCCAATACATTCTAGGAGTAATTCCTCTCAGGAGGAACATTACTCATTGGTCGCTCTCAGCCATGCGGTGACTTGGGACACTTGCCAATGAAATGATATCAGAGTGTCGTTCCGGACCTTGGTGCTTGAACAGGACATCACTGCGAGCCTGGTTCTGCATGGTGGGGCAGCACGAGAGCCGTGATGATGGGATTGACCGTGAACAGAATGATGGCAGTAGCGATAAATGCTATCCAGTTGACACTGACAAGCCAGCGCGACAGCAGGAAAATCACCATGGCACAGAAGTACATGGTTCCCGCCAGCATGAAAGCACTCAGAAAAAAGCGTGGAGATTGCCGGCACGCTCCGCCTATGCCAAACACGTCAAGCAAGAGTGTTGCCGGCCAAAAGAACAGAATGGAAAGTCCGGCCTTGAGATTGCCTTCTTTGATATAAGCTTTTCTCTCGGACAAAGGGGTGGCGAAGTCATAGCCGATCAATCCGATGCCGGTTGAAATGTAGGCCATGATCATCAGGATGGTTTGCTCGGAGCTTTCCATTGGATCTGGTACTTACTTGACTATTTGGGGAAGATGGTCGCGTTTCAGCATGAACACAAAGCCGTCGCCCGCGCTGGTTTCGAGCCAGGTGAAGGGGATCTGGGGAAAGATCTCTTCCAGGGCGGCGCGATTGTGGCCGATTTCAACGATCAGCATTCCCTCTTCGGTTAAATAATTGGCCGCCTCCTGCAGGATGGCCTGCGTTGCCTCCAGGCCGTCTTCACCGCTCGCCAGCGCATTGCGCGGTTCATGGCGATATTCTTCGGGCAGTGCCGCCATCGCTTCGGCGTTGACATAAGGCGGGTTGCTGATGATCAGGTCGTAGCGGCGCCCCGCCAGTGCGCTGAACAAGTCCGATTGCAGCAGATTGATCCTCTGTTCCAGACCGTAATCGTCCACGTTCTTGCTCGCGACTTCCAGCGTCTCATTCGAAATATCCGTGGCGTCTATCTTGGCGTTCTCAAAAGCGTGCGCGAGCAGTATCGCAAGGCAGCCCGATCCGGTGCAGAGATCCAGCGCGGAATGGATGGCAGTGGGATCGGTCACCCAAGGCGCGAGCTGTTCGCGCAGCAATTCGGCAATGAACGAACGCGGTATCAGCACGCGCTTGTCCACATAAAAACTGAAATCTCCCAGCCAGGCTTCGTGGGTGAGATAGGCGGCAGGAATTTTCTCCAGGGTGCGGCGTTTGATGATGCTCAACACCTGCGTTAGTTCGGCGCTGGTGAGGCGCGCATCCAGAAACGCCTCCAGTTGATCGGGCGGCAAATGCAGTGTGTGCAGGATGAGATAGGCCGCTTCATCGTAAGCGTTGGTCGAGCCATGGCCGAAAAACAGACCGGCTTCGTTGAAACGGCTCACTGCAAAGCGCAGCAGGTCACGGAAGGTGTGAAGTTGGGTTTCGGCTTGAGTGAACATGGATTTTATATTGGAGAAGCAGAAAATACCTTTATCGTTGCAGCAGCAAATTTTCCAGCGTCAGGCGGTAGATCTGCGCCAACCGTTCCACGTCGTCCACTTCCACGCATTCGTTGAGCTTGTGAATGGTGGCGTTGCGCGGGCCGAATTCGACCACTTGTGAGCAGATGTCGGCGATAAAGCGTCCGTCGGAGGTGCCGCCGGAAGTGGAGAGTTGCGACTCGATCCCAGTTACATTCTTGATCGCACACCCTATTGCTTCCACCAGGCTGCCCCTGGGGGTGAGATAAGGCTTGCCGGAGAGTTCCCACAGCAAATCGTAATCGAAGCCATGCCGGTCGAGGATGGCGTGCACTCGGGTGCGCAGCGACTCGACCGTACTGGCGGTGGAGAAGCGGAAATTGAACAGCATTTTGACTTCACCGGGAATCACGTTGGTGGCGCCGGTTCCGCCGTTGATGTTGGAAATCTGCCAGGTGGTCGGCGGGAAATATTCATTTCCCTGATCCCACTCGGTTTGTGCCAGTTCGGCGATGGCGGGGGCGGCTAGATGGATCGGATTTTTTCCCAGATGGGGATAGGCGATGTGTCCTTGGATGCCTTTCACCGTCAGGGTTCCGGACAGGGAGCCGCGCCTGCCGTTCTTGACCGTATCACCCAGTTGGTCCACGCAGGTGGGTTCGCCGACGATGCAATAATCAATCGGCTGGTTGCGCGCCCTGAGGGTTTCCACCACCCTGACGGTGCCATCCACTGCGACACCTTCTTCGTCCGAGGTGATCAGCAGCGCAATCGAGCCGTTGTGATCGCGGTGTGCGGCGACGAAAGCTTCAATCGCGGTAACAAATGCGGCCAATGACGCTTTCATGTCGGCCGCGCCGCGCCCGTAGAGCTTGCCGTCGCGGATTGTCGGCGTGAATGGATCGCTGTCCCATTTTTCCAGCGGGCCGGTGGGTACCACATCGGTATGGCCGGCAAAGCACAGCAGCGGCGCTGTAGTCCCGCGCCGTGCCCACAAATTATCGACCGCGCCATGGCGCATTCTTTCAATCTGGAAACCGAGTTTCTGCAGACGGCCGATCAGGATTTCCTGGCAGCCGCCATCGTCGGGAGTGGGTGAACGGCAGGCTATCAGTGTCTGCGCGAGGGCCAGCGTGTCATTGGGCATGGGATGTTTACTCAGTTAAGCGGTATCGCGGCCATCAGGCTGTTCAGATCCCGCGCAATAGCTCATTGATTCCGGTTTTGGCGCGGGTCTTGGCGTCCACCTGCTTGACGATCACCGCGCAGTAAAGGCTGTATTTGCCATCGGCAGAAGGCAGATTGCCGGAAACCACGACCGATCCAGGCGGGATACGGCCGTAGCTGACTTCCCCGGTTTCACGGTTATAAATTTTGGTGCTCTGGCCGATGTATACGCCCATCGAAATCACCGAGTTCTCGCCGACGATCACACCTTCGACCACTTCCGAACGTGCACCGATGAAACAGTTGTCCTCGATGATGGTCGGATTGGCCTGTACCGGCTCCAGCACGCCACCTATGCCCACCCCGCCAGACAAGTGGACGTTCTTGCCGATCTGGGCACAGGAGCCAACCGTAGCCCAGGTATCGACCATGGTGTTTTCATC
The DNA here is from genome assembly GCA_043721435.1 of Nitrosospira sp. Taxonomy (GTDB): domain Bacteria; phylum Pseudomonadota; class Gammaproteobacteria; order Burkholderiales; family Nitrosomonadaceae; genus VFJL01. The sequence continues at coordinate 8,749 of JAYSQR010000067.1, forward strand.
CACATAAGCGCCAATATTGACATAGGAGGGCATCAGCACCACGTTGTTGGCGATGAACGAGCCCTTGCGCACGGCTGCCGGCGGCACCACGCGGAAACCGCCGTCACGAAAATCCCTGGAACTGTAGTCCGCAAATTTGGAAGGCACTTTATCGAAATAGTTGGAGAAACCCCCTTTGATGAAACTGTTGTCTTCCATGCGGAAAGACAGCAGTACGGCTTTCTTGAGCCATTGGTGGGTGTGCCATTCACCGTTGATCTTTTCAGCTACCCGCAGCTTGCCGCTGTCGAGCATATCCAGCACCTGGGTGACGGATTCCTTGAGTTTGGCTTCGACGTTACGCGGGGTAATGTCGGCACGGCGTTCGAATGCTTCCTCAATAGTGCTTTGCAGTTGATCCATGATTTTCCTTAAAAGATGTTGCTATCGATTCAATTTTTCTGGCGCGCCGCCAAACCGGATACCAGGCTGTTCATGCGATCGATTGCTTCCACGCATTCCGCCAGTGGTGCGACCAGTGCGATGCGCACGAAATTTTCGCCGGGGTTGACGCCGTGCGCATGCCGCGCCAGATAACTGCCCGGTAGAACCGTGACATTATAATCGCGATAAAGCTGTTGGGCGAATTCGACGTCGCTCACCGGCGTTCTTGCCCATAAATAAAAAGCTGCTGCGGGTATGGGTGCCGGCATGACTATCGGCAGCAACGCGGCGGCTTCGGCGAATTTCTTTCGGTACAGGTGGCGATTTTCCACCACATGTGCTTCGTCATTCCACGCCGCCTCACTTGCCGCCTGCACCGCCGGGTTCATCGCGCTGCCGTGGTAAGTGCGATAGAGCAGGAATTTTTCCAGTATCGCGGCATCCCCGGCAACGAAACCGGAACGCATACCCGGTACGTTGGAGCGTTTTGACAGGCTGCTGAATACCACCAGCCGGGGGAAGCCGCTGCGACCCAGGCGATGTGCGGCTTCCAGCGCACCCAGTGGCGGTCTGGATTCGTCGAAATAAATTTCGGAATAACATTCGTCAGCCGCGATGATGAAGCCGTAACGGTCGGACAGCGCAAATAGTTGCCGCCATTCGTCCAGCGACAGCACTCTGCCGGTGGGATTGCCGGGCGAACAGACATAAATCAGTTGCGTGCGCGCCCAGATGTCGTTGGGCAGTTGCGCATAGTCGAGCGCAAAATTATTTTTCGGCAGGGTATTGAGAAAATAAGGCGTAGCTCCGGCCAGCAAAGCAGCACCTTCGTAGATTTGGTAAAAAGGGTTGGGACAGACCACTGCTGCTTGTGGAAGGGATGCATCTATCACCGTTTGGGCGAAAGAGAATAGTGCTTCGCGGCTGCCGTTGACCGGAATGATTTCGGCATCGGGATTGACAGCAGGCAGGTTATAGCGACGCATCAGCCATGCGGCAATGCTCGCGCGTAGCGATCTGGTTCCAAGTGTTGTGGGATAATGTGCCAGTCCGGCGAGGTTGTCCGTCAGGGCCTGGCGAATGAAACCGGGCGTTGCGTGCTTGGGCTCGCCTATGTGCAGGTTGATGGGCGAGAAGGCCGGGTCAGGCGTGATTCCTTCGAACAGCTGGTTGAGCTTCTGGAAGGGGTAAGGCTGCAGATGATCTAGGTTAGGATTCACAATTCTCGGGCGGGTTAGGCAACAGGTCGTAACTCACCGTTTTCCCAATGTTGCATCGCTTGAGTAAAGCCGAATTATAAAGGCCGGACGAGTTGTTAACCACACCAAACCAGCAAAATGTTTTTCCGGTAGCAGCTTTGCTCATCGGTGCCGCCATCTGGGGGCTGCTGTGGTATCCCTACCGGCTGTTGGAGCAGGACGGGATCAGCGGGCAAGTCTCAACGGTAATCACTTATGCCATCGCTTTGTCGCTGGGACTGCTGCTATTCCGGAAAAGTATACGGGCATCCGATATATTCGGCGGCAACCCGCAACTGCTGTTCTGGATCGCCTTGTTCGCAGGCTGGACCAACATTGCCTATATCCTCGGCATCATTCACGGCGAAGTGATGCGGGTATTGCTGCTGTTTTATCTCGCGCCGCTGTGGACTATCCTGTTTGCGCGCCTGCTGTTGAATGAGAAACTGAGCCTGCACGGCTATCTGGTAATAGCCATTTCGCTGGCGGGTGCGGTCACCATGCTGTGGCAGCCTGAAAGCGGTTTTCCGCTGCCCTCATCCCATGGCGACTGGATGGGGCTGTCAGGCGGCATCATGTTCGCGCTGATGAATGTGATGATCCGCAAAGATCAATACCATAGTATCCAGTTGAAATCCCTGGCGCTGTGGCTGGGGGTGATGTTGGTGGGACTGGGTCACAGCCTGTTGCTGCCTGCTCCGTTTGCGCTGGCTGACATTTCTGCGGGTTCGTGGCTGCTCATGCTGGCAGTAGGGCTGGTGGTGTTTTCCCTGAGCCTGACCGTGCAATATGGCCTGACCCATATTCCGGCGAATCGTGCAGTCGTGATCATGTTGTTCGAATTGGTGGTGGCGGCTATTGCCGCGTATTTCCTGGCAAATGAGGCCATGGCTCTGAAGGAATGGGTGGGCGGGGCAATGATCGTTTCGGCCAGCCTGTTTTCCGCAAGAATGAACCGGGAGTGACTAAATCCGCCGGTAAATGGCGCGCTGGCGGGCATAGTCGCATGCGTAGTTGACAAGCCAGGAGCCCTCCGCTAGTCTTCCTGCACAGTTTTTAGTCTAATCTTTAATAGACAGTCTTGAAATTCACGCTATTTCAGCCTGCCATTTCATTCTAAGTATTCTGTCAGTCAGTGTAATTTTTGGTCATCAACTCGTTACATCAATAGGAGAAAATCATGCAACTGAAAGGATCGAAAACTGAAGCCAATTTGAAAGCGGCCTTTGCGGGCGAATCCCAGGCCAATCGCCGTTATCTATATTTTGCTGCCAAAGCGGATGTGGAAGGTCAAAATGATGTGGCAGCAGTATTCCGTTCCACCGCTGAAGGTGAAACCGGTCATGCCCACGGCCATCTGGAATATCTGGAAAGCTGCGGCGATCCGGCTACCGGCCTGCCTTTCGGCGCTTCCCGCGATAATCTGAAAACGGCCATCGCTGGCGAGACCCATGAATATACCGACATGTATCCCGGTATGGCCAAGTCCGCGCGTGATGAAGGTTTTGATGAAATTGCCGATTGGTTTGAAACATTGGCCAAAGCCGAACGCTCCCACGCCAACCGTTTCCAGAAAGCTCTGGATAGCTTCGCTGACTAGTAAAGGATTATAGAAAGCGGATCGACTAGATCAGGAACCTCTGTATCCGGTCCGGTCAGTCCGCGGTAATCCTGCAGACCCTGTCGAGCTTTTCTCCCCATTCCCATGACCACCCGCGAAGGCAGTCTGGAGGCGCCAAAGCGTCATCCACTCGACTGGAAAAATCCGGATTTTTACGACGAAACCAAGCTGCTCGATGAGGCACAGCGTGTGTTCGACATCTGCCAGGGCTGTCGCCGCTGCGTCAATCTGTGCACGGCATTTCCGCGATTGTTTGACCTGATAGATGAAGGCACCAGTGGCGAGCTGGACGGCGTCGAGAAGCAGAAATACTGGGAAGTGGTGGATCGTTGCTACCTTTGCGACATGTGCTTCATGACCAAATGTCCTTATGTGCCGCCGCACCCGTGGAACGTGGACTTTCCGCATTTGATGCTGCGTGCCAAAGCGGTCAAATACAAAAAAGGCCAAACCAGTTTCCGCGACAAGCTGCTATCCAGCACCGACCTGATGGGAAAACTGGCCACCATCCCGGTGGTGGTGCAGACAGTAAACGCCATCAACAAAGCGCCCGCTGCCCGCAAGCTGATGGACAGCATGCTGGGGATCCATGCCGAGCGTAAACTGCCCGAGTACGACAGCCATAAATTTCGCACAAATGCCAGGATCAATGAGTCGTTTGCGGTGAGAGATGGCGCCAGGACGCAAGGTAAGGTTGCGATTTATTCCACCTGTTATGTGAATTACAATGAACCCGGCATTGGCCACGATTTATTGAAAATACTCGAATACAACGAAATTCCGGTGCGTCTGGTAGAAAAAGAGGCCTGTTGCGGGATGCCCAAGCTGGAACTGGGCGATCTGGATGCGGTGAAGCAGCTTAAAAACGTGAACATTCCCCATCTGGCAAAGCTGGCAAAACAAGGTTATGCGATACTTACGCCGGTGCCTTCCTGCACGCTCATGTACAAGCAGGAATTGCCGCTGATGTTCCCGGATGACGAAGAGGTGAAAGCGGTGGCGACAGCGATGTCCGACCCGTTTGAATATCTGATGCTGCGTAACCGTGACGGTTTGCTCAAGACCGATTTCAAACAGCCACTGGGTAATGTGTCTTACCATATCCCCTGTCATTTGCGGGTGCAGAACATCGGACAGAAGACCAAGGATTTGCTGCAGATGATTCCCGGCACCCAGGTCAGCGTGGTGGAGCGTTGCTCCGGCCACGACGGCACCTGGGGAGTCAAGAGTGAACACTTTGCCGATTCCATGAAAATCGGTAAAGCGGTATTCAAGCAGATGGCGGCGCCCGATCCTGACTACATCAGCTCCGACTGCGCCATTGCCGGACGTCATATCCAGCAGGGCATGGGCGAGAGCAAAGCGCAGAAACAACATCCGTTGACGCTGATCCGGATTGCCTACGGACTTGGCTGAGATACTGCAGCCGAATAACCGGGCGCGGCATGCCTCGCCCCTGATGCCATAAAGAAACCATGACCCAAATTACCCGTGATAGCCTGATGACCCTGGAGGCCTACGCCAAAGCGCGGCAGGAATTCCGCGCTCGCGTAATGGCGCACAAGAAACACCGCAAGGTCCGGCTGGGTGAAAATGTCACGCTTATTTTCGAGGATGAATTGACCATCCGTTATCAAATTCAGGAAATGCTGCGGGTGGAGAAAATATTTGAGGAAGAGGGCATACTCGACGAGCTGCGTACCTACGGTGTTCTGGTTCCAGATGGCAGCAACTGGAAAGCCACCATGATGATCGAATACGCCGACCCGGTCGAACGTGCTGCCAGACTGGCACAATTGATCGGCATAGAAGACACGGTATGGGTGAGGGTGCAAGACCATGCCGCGGTGTATGCCATTGCCGACGAAGATCTGGAAAGAGAGACCGAGGAAAAAACTTCCTCGGTGCATTTCCTTCGGTTTGAACTCGCCCAGGACATGATCCGGGCACTGCATCAGGGGGCCGCCCTGAGCATGGGTATTGACCATTCCGCTTATCAGGCTCTGGTTGAGCCAGTGGATGCTGCGGTACGCGACTCGCTGCTCAATGATTTGGTGGTGGCATGAAAAGAATTCTGTTGTTGCTATGCCTCTTGCCGCTCGTAGCGTACGCCGAGCAGAAGGAACAGAAGGGATTCGATAAAGAATTTGATGGCGAAAAAACCTGGATCGAACTGCAAGCGCAATTGCCCACCTACCCAAAACAGGAAAACCTGCTGCCATTTGACGCCGGCCCTGCCAGCAAGAATCTTCATTATATTGATGCTCCCTCCATCACGGTGGGAGAGGATGACGTAGTGCGCTACAGCCTGGTGATCAAATCACCTGCAGGAGCGATGAACATAAGCTATGAGGGTATGCGCTGTGCGAGCGTGGAAGCAAAAGGGGAGATATTGATATTCAAGTTTCACAATACTGAAAGAAGGCTCTACGCCCTTGGTCGTGACGACAAGACCTGGGTGCGGGCACGGGTATCGAAATGGGAGGAAATTGAAAATATACCGCAGCATTATGCGCAACGCGCGCTTTCCAGATATTTCTTCTGCCCGGGTAATAGTATTGTAAAAGATGCGGAAGAGGCTATTCAAGCATTGAAGAGAGGCAGCCATCCACGCGTGATTCAATAGCCGACGACATGCACGGAACGCTTATTCAGGGATTCCCTAAGTTGAAGATGAGTTCCATCCTGATCTGATCCTGCCTTTTTTTAGAGCAGAACCAGATTATCTCGATGGATCAGTTCCGGCTCGTCCACGTAGCCCAGGATGACCTCGATTTCATTGCTTGCCCGCTGTAAAATATTTTTGGTTTCTGCGGCGCTGTAATTAATCAGTCCACGGGCAATTTCCCGGCCTGCCGGGTCAAGGCAAATTACTACTTCGCCACGTTCGAAATCACCACTGACGTTGATCACGCCTATCGGCAGCAGGCTCTTGCCACCGGTTATGAGCGCTTTTACCGCACCGGCATCCAGTGTGACTTTGCCACGCATTTGCAGGTGATCGGCGAGCCATTGTTTGCGTGCTGCCAGCGGCATGGTTTCCGCCAGCAGTTGGGTACCGATGGCTTCTCCTTGGGCAAGACGGATCAGCACCTCAGTTTCATGTCCTGATGCGATGACCGTGTGCGCGCCGCTACGTGCTGCGCGTTTCGCCGCAATCACCTTGGTCAGCATGCCACCGCGGCTGATATCGCTGCCGACACCGCCAGCCATTGTTTCCAACGCCGGATCACCGGCCCTAGCTTCGTCTATCAGTGTGGCTTGCGCATCCTTGCGCGGGTCAGCCGTGAATAACCCGGCCTGGTCGGTGAGTATCACCAACACATCGGCTTCGATCAGATTGGTTACCAGTGCGGCCAGCGTGTCGTTGTCGCCGAAGCGAATCTCATCGGTCGCCACCGTGTCATTCTCATTGATGACAGGGATGACTTTCAGACTCAACAGCGTGGTCAGGGTCGAGCGAGCATTGAGGTAGCGCTTGCGGTCGGATAAATCCTCATGCGTGAGCAGCACTTGTGCAGCCTGCAGTTCATGGCCGCGGAAGCAGGACTCATAAGCCTGCACCAATCCCATCTGCCCGACTGCAGCAGCAGCCTGCAATTCATGCAACGCATGCGGACGTTTTTTCCAGTTCAGCCGTTGCATGCCTTCGGCTATTGCACCGGAAGAAACCAGCACAACTTCCTTGCCCATCTGCTTGAGTCCGGCAATCTGCGCGGCCCAGCGTGACAGTGCGGCATGATCGAGTCCTTGTCCCTGATTGGTGACGAGACTACTGCCGACTTTGATAACAATACGGCGGGATTGTTTTAAAACTGACTGCATAACCATGTTCCGAATTAATCCAGTTAACCGCTGGTACGTTTCAACGAATAAGATAAATCAGTCACCTGATGCATCAGATTCTCTGGATTCCTGCTCCAGATGTTCCATGATGGCGTAGGTCAACTCCTTGCAGCCTTCACCGGTGAGCGCGGAAATGATAAAGCTTTTCCCCTTCCAGCCCAAGCTGCGAATGAGTTTCTTGCAAATCTTTTCGCGTTCATCCGCAGGCAGCATGTCGGTTTTATTGAGCACCAGCCAGCGTGGCTTCTGGTAGAGCGATTCATCGTATTTCCTCAGCTCTTGTACGATAGCTTTGGCCTCACGCACGGGATCGATGCTTTCATCCAGCGGTGCGACATCCACTAAATGCAGCAACAGGCGGGTGCGGACGAGGTGCTTGAGGAAGCGGTGTCCCAGCCCGGCGCCTTCCGCCGCGCCTTCGATCAGGCCGGGGATATCTGCCATTACAAAACTGCGGTTCTGATCTACTCGTACCATACCCAGATTGGGATGCAGTGTAGTGAAAGGGTAGTCCGCTACTTTGGGACGGGCGGCGGAGACGGCGCGGATCAGAGTGGATTTGCCTGCGTTGGGCATACCCAGGAGTCCCACATCCGCCAGCACCTTGAGTTCCAGCTTAAGATCGAATTCCTGTCCCGGTTCGCCAAAGGTGAATTGACGTGGTGCGCGGTTGGTGCTGGATTTGAAGTGCAGATTGCCGATTCCGCCCGCGCCGCCTTTTGCCAGCAGGGATTTTTGTTGATGCTGCTTGAGATCGGCGACGATCTCACCGGTAGCAATATTGGTGATGACCGTGCCGACCGGCATGCGCAACACGATGTCCTCGGCGCCCTTGCCATAACGATCCGCGCCGCGGCCGTTCTCGCCTTTTTTGGCACGATGCAAGCGCGCAAAGCGATAATCCACCAGGGTGTTGATGTTGCGGTCGGCAATGGCAAAAATGCTGCCACCATGCCCACCATCGCCGCCATCCGGCCCGCCCCTCGGGATGAATTTTTCCCGGCGGAAACTGGCTGAGCCGTCACCGCCTTTGCCGGCAACTACCTGGATTACTGCTTCGTCTATAAATTTCATGGGATGGTTTTTTTCAATTCAGGTGCCACAAACAAAAAAGCCCTATCGCGCTGGACAGGGCTTTTCGTGGTGGGCTGCTTAACTTTAGACCGGTACGATGCTTACCGTTTTGCGCTGTGCCGGGCCTTTTACATAGAAATTTACTTTGCCGGTAATCTTGGCGAACAGCGTGTGGTCTTTGCCCATGCCCACGTTGTCGCCCGGATGGATCTGGGTGCCCCGCTGGCGAATGATGATGCTGCCCGCAGGTATCAGTTCGCCACCGTAGCTTTTAACACCCAGGCGTTTGGAATGTGAGTCGCGGCCATTTCTGGAGCTGCCGCCTGCTTTTTTATGTGCCATGGTAAGCTCTCCTTATGCTGAAATGCCGGTGATCTGGATCTCGGTGTAATTCTGCCGATGTCCCTGATGCTTCTGGTAATGCTTGCGCCGGCGCATTTTGAAAATGCGCACCTTATCGTGCCGGCCTTGTCCCAGCACAGTTGCCTTGACTGTGGCGCCAAGCACCAGAGGTTTGCCCATAGAGATCTTGTCGCCATCAGCGACCATCAATACCTGGTCAATCACCAGTTCACTGCCGGCGTCTGCTTCTATCTGCTCTATTTTAAGTTTTTCACCGGCTTCAACGCGGTATTGTTTACCGCCGGTTTTTATGACCGCATACATGTCGGACTCCATATGTTGCTTTTACTAAAGCGCGGATTATACATAGCCAGACCCATCAGGTCAAAGGCTTGTTGTGAATGAAGATTGTGCGGAAAACGCAGAATTGTCTGTACTGTCGAGCTTGACACACCAGTGAGGACGTTCCTAACATGGCAGCTTTTTCGCAGGTATCGCCGTGTCGATTGAACATATCAGAAGTCTAATTGCCTCGGACATGGGTGCCGTGGATGAGGTTATCCGCGAGAAACTCTATTCGCACGTGGCGCTCATCCGTCAGGTAAGCGAATACATCATCAACAGCGGAGGAAAAAGGCTGCGGCCAGCGCTGGTGATTCTGTCTGCCGGTACCTTCAACTATTCGGGCAAACGCCAGCACGATCTTGCGGCGGTCGTGGAGTTCATCCATACCGCGACCCTGTTGCACGACGACGTGGTGGATGCATCCGAATTACGGCGCAGCAAGGCGACCGCCAATGCCTTGTTCGGCAACGCAGCCAGCGTACTGGTGGGGGATTTTCTTTATTCACGTGCGTTCCAGATGATGGTGGAAGTGGACAATATGCGCGTCATGCAGGTGCTGGCCGACGCCACCAATACGATAGCCGAGGGTGAAGTATTGCAGTTGCTCAACTGCCGCAACCCTGATGTCGATGAGGAAAATTATCTGCGGGTAATCCGTTACAAAACCGCCAAACTGTTCGAGGCAGCAACCCGGTTGGGGGCAATTCTCGGCAACGCCACGCCGGCAGAGGAAGAGGCGATGGCCGCCTATGGCATGCATCTTGGTACCGCGTTTCAATTGACTGACGACATGCTGGATTACTCCGGTGATTATCATGACACCGGCAAAAATCTGGGAGATGATCTGGCTGAAGGCAAACCTACGCTGCCACTGATTTATGCGATGAGAACGGGTTCAAGTGAACAGGCCGCAATCATCCGCAACGCCATTGAGCAGGGTGGAGAAGGGGGGTTTCAGCCGGTATTGCAGGTTATCCAGCAGACCGGTGCGCTGGATTACGCGCGGCAGCGGGCGCAGGCCGAATCCGATATTGCATCGGCGACGATTGCATCGCTGCCAAATTCTAATTACAAAGAATGTTTGTTACAATTAGCTGTTTTCGCGGTGGCACGAAATTATTAGAGCGCCTCGATAAACTCGAAATCCAGAAAGCCTTTTCCCGGCCGGACAATCTGAGGGAAACAGGCAAGTTGCAGAACAGGTACCCAATTTTATAGCGGGACCATTAATCGTTTTCGGGGTGTAGCTCAGCCTGGTAGAGTACTGCGTTCGGGACGCAGGAGTCGGAGGTTCGAATCCTCTCACCCCGACCAATAATATCAAGGACTTAACCGAAATCCTTGATTCTTTTCGCGCTCAGCGTAACTGGAACGTAACCGATCCAGCACGCCAACAGCGAACTTCAGCTTATCCATTGCCAGATGCACGTAACGCTCGGTCATCTCGATGCTCGAGTGGCCTCGAGTGGTCAGGAACGTCCCACACTTCCATTAACGGAACGCCTTGCTTTGCACCATCGAGCCCTGAGTTTATCGATCCCAGTTTGCTTGCAGCCTCTCTGAAAACTGTTTTGCATGTACTTCCCTCGCTCCCCATTCTTGTGTGCGAACACCCAGGGCGATCACCGACTGAGCGAGGCCCACTTTTGTGGACGGGCAAGTTGATGTTACTTTATCAACTTGTTAGGAGAATCCATGAAACGTATCCCTCGTCGTATTTTCACC